>DASSJI010000211.1:0-21692 GCA_035691285.1 Vicinamibacteria bacterium
GATCTCGAGCGTCTGGACCAGGAGGCTGCGCGCCATCGACCTGGCCTCGAGCTCGAGACGCGGATTGCGCCCGCCGCCGGTCGGGGCCGTCAGCCCCTCACGTTGCTCGATCTCTCGAATCGCCAGCTCGAGAGCCATCGGGTCGCCGCGCTCGATCGCCTCGGCCTGGTACTCGCTCATGGTGGCGCGGCCGCCAGCGTCGGCCCGCCGCTGCTGGTAGCCGATCCGGTCGATGGCGCGGCGGAGCATCGCGCGCTCGTTCGTGAACGGCTGCACCAGGCCGAGGGTTCCGCTCGTGGTCACCACCGCAATCTGGTCGTCACTCGAAAGCTGGTCGTCGACGAGACGCCGCAGCGCTTCCTTCGCGCGCGCCAGGCTGTCAGCCTGCATGTGCCAGTCGTCGATGGCAAGGACCACGAAGCGGCCGCGTCCCCGGCTCACCGCGAGCGGCGCGGCGCGTTCCACGAGGGGAGGCGTCGGGGATGGCACGCCGGGCTGGCCGACGTCCCCGGCGAGGAAGAACGCCACGCGCTGCGGCTTGCCGTCCTCCAGCAGCACGAAGTCGCCCGGCTCGAGGTGGGAGACCGGCTCGCCGCGCCGGTCCGTCACCACGACGTCAACCTCGACCAGCTCCGCCGCCACCGGTGGCAGCACACGCGGCGGGGGCTCTTGAGCGGGCCGCTCGGTCTCCCGAGCGGCCGCTTCCGGTGAAGCCGACGAGATCGCCCCGGCGAAGAGGGCGGCGCGAGCGATGGTCAATAACTCAGGCCGAAACCATAGGGGAAGAGGGGATCGTACTCCGGGTCTCCGGCGTTGACGGGGATCTGGTCCATCGAGCGTGGCCACGAATGCGGGAGCTTGCCCGTGGGCGCGTGATCGCCGTACAGCACGTCCGCGACGCCCTGGCCCTCGGTGCCCGGCAGCCATGCGGCGACCAGCGCGTCCGCCATCTCCAGCGCACGGCCCAGCACCATCGGCCGACCCGAGATCAGGACGACGACCACCGGGACTCCTGCCTTCTTCACGCGGGCGATGGCCTCCATGTCCTCGGCGTCGAGAGACAGGTCGGCGCGGTCTCCCTTGAACTCCGCGTACGGCGTTTCTCCGACGACCACGACACCCACGTCGGCTCCCTCGGCGCCGCTCCCGTCCCTGGCGTAGGTGACCTCGGTCCCTTTCCCCGCCGCGCCCCGCAGCCCCGCGAGCACGGTCGTCCCCTCGGTGGGCGAGCCGCTCTGCCCCTGCCAGGTGACGGTCCAGCCGCCGCACTGGTTGCCGAGGTCGTCGGCGCTCTTGCCCGCCACGTGGATCCGCCTCGCGCCCTTCGCGAGGGGGAGCGCGCGCTTCTCGTTCTTCAGCAGCACCAGCGACTGGCGCACGGCGCGCCGCGCGAGCTGGCGGTGCTCCGCAGAGCCGAAGCTCGCGTGCAGGCTGCGGTCCGCGAGCGGCGAGCGCCCGGGGTCGAGCAGGCCCAGAGCCGCCTTGGCGCGCAGGATGCGGGTGACCGCGTCGTCGATCCGCGCCATGGGGATCTCGCCCTTCTCCACGAGGTCCTTGAGGGTCGCGTAGAACTCCCGGTACCTCTTCGGCACCATGACCATGTCCATGCCGGCGTTGATCGACTGCTTGATGTCGGCCCGGTAGTCGCCGGGCAGCTCGTCGATCGCATCGTAGTCGGAGATCAGGAACCCCTCGAAGCCCAGCTCGCCCTTCAGGATCTCGGTGAGGAGGCGGCGGCTGCCCGTGCATTTCTCGCCGTTCCAGCTGTTGTAGGACGGCATGATCGAGGCGACGCCGGCCCGGATGGCGCTCACGTAGCCCTGCATGTGGAGCTGCTTCAGCTCCGCCTCGCTGAGGCGCACGTCGCCGCGGTCGAGCGGGTAGCGTCCGCCGGGAGCCTCTCCCGACACGAGGCCCGTGCCCCAGAGTGTGGCGCCGTCGCCGGCGAAGTGCTTGGCGCAGCCGAGCACGCGGAGCGGGTCCTTCAGGTCGCCGCCCTGCAAGCCCCGCACGGCCGCCGCGCCCAGCTCGGCCACGAGCCCGGGATCCTCGGCGAACCCCTCGTACGTGCGCCCCCATCGCTCGTCGCGAGGCACCGTGACGCAGGGCGCGAAGGTCCAGTGGATTCCCGTCGCCCTGACCTCCCTGGCCGTCACGCGGCCGATCTCCTCGACGAGGGCCGGGTCCCGGGTCGCGCCGAGGCCGACGTTGTGGGGGAAGAGGACAGCGCCCTCGACGTTGCTGTGGCCGTGGACTGCGTCGACTCCGTAGAGGAGTGGGATCTTGAGGCGCGTCCGCGCGGACCGCGACTGGAGACGGTCGTAGAGGTCGGTCCAGTCCTGCAGGCTGTTGGTCTTCGGGTCGGAATCGCCGCCGGAGAGGAGCGAGCCGAGGAAGTAGCTCTCGACATCGCTCTCCTCGACGAGCTGGTGCTGCTCGGCCTGGGTCATCTGCCCCACCTTCTCCTCGAGCGTCATGCGGGCGAGCAGCTCTTTCACCTTGCCGTCCTGTGAGGTGAGCCACGCAGGTGAACCGCCGGCCCCCGAAGCCCGGGCCGCCAGGGTGACGGTCAAGACGGCGACAACCGCGAACACGCGGCCCATGTCATCCCTCCATCTTCGGTGTCACCGGATGATAGCTCCCCAGGACAAGGTCAGATCGACGAGGCGCGCCGCACCCGCGAGAGCAACGCGACGGTAGATCGACTCCGAAGAGATGGAGAGGAGCCGCGGCGAGCCTCAAGGGCAGATCCCGCGGGCTGCGGGGTGATTCCCGCAGCCCGCGTTTTACAAACGCCAGCTCAGAAGAGCAGCTTGATCCCGAACTGGGCTTGTCGCGGATCGCGTGCCGCCGTGGCCTGGCCGAAGCTGGCGGGCACCGTGGCGCCCGTGATGTGCGTCGCGCTGGCCAACGGCGCATCGAGCTGGATCGCGCTCGGGTCCATCGCGTTGTCGACGCCGCGAGGTCCGTTGGTGATGAAGTTGGTCGTGTTGAAGACGTTGAAGATCTCGAACCGGAGCTGCAGCGTCACCCGTTCGCTCGCCTTGATCTTCTTGTAGAACGCCAGGTCCATCTGGAAGATACCGGGGCCCTCGCAGCTGCCGCGGCCGGCGGTGCCGATGGTGCCAAGCTCGAAGCCGGTGAGCGTGTAGGCCGCCGGGTTGAGGATCTGTTCCTTGGGTCCACCGCTGGCCCGGCAGTCCTGCCCGTCGACGAAGTTGGGCCGCTGATTGCTGGTGTAGCCCGTGCCCGAGATACCCCCACCCAGACCGGGGAAGCTGCCGACGTAGACGCTCAACGGCGTACCCGACGCCGCGAAGAGGAGGCTTGCGATCTCCCAGTCTCCGAAGACGTTCTTCACGAAGCCCGACTTGTCCTCGAGGGTAGGCAGGCCGAGCACGAGGCTGGCGTTGAACACGTGCTTCCTGTGGACACGCGCCAGCTGGCGGTCGAGGTCCCGGTTGTCGAGGTCGCTGACGGCCGTTTCCCGCTGGATATCCGCCGAGCTATCGTCGAGAGAGTCGGTAGCGATCAGCCGCGACCACGTGTACGACGCCTGGAACTGCGAGCCGCGACCGAAGCGGCTCACGAGCTGCGTCTGCAGCGAGTGGTACCAGGACTCCGCGCCGTGGTCGAAGAAGGCCATGTCGGCGTCGCCGAAGACGCCGAACGGTCGCAGAGCGGCCTGCGCCCCGTCGTCGGTGCCTGCACGCACGTACTCGAGCCGATCGGATACGCCGTTGTTGTTCCGATCGCCCGCCCGAACCTGGTTGGGATCGTATGCGCCGGTGAGGTCGCTGCCCTTGTTCCCCACGTAGCCGATCTCGAACGTCGTGTTGCGCCAGATCTCGCGCTGGTAGGTCACGTTCCATTGCCAGTTGTTGGGCGTGGCTGCCCTCTGCTCGCGTCCCTGCTCGGGCCGTCCGCCTGCTGCGGTCGCGGGGTCGAAGCAGCCTCCGCAGGGTGCGTTGGTGTCCAGGACACGGGTGCCCGAGAAGATGCGCCCAAACGGCGGGTTCACGATGCCCGGCCGCAGCGAGGGGCCGATGCGCTCACGGAGGTAGAACTTGCCGATGCCGGCCCGGAGCACGCTCTTGCCCTCGCCGTTGATGTCCCAGGCGACGCCCAGGCGCGGCGCGAAGAGGTTGCTGTCCTGGGGATAGAGCGACCGATTGGGCCCCTCGCTGCCGCCGCGGAAGCCAGCCTGCTGGCACCAGTTCGTTCCCGGCGGCTGGATCAGGCCGTTGCAGGGATCGTTGCCCAGCGCGGGGTCGAATCGATCGGGATCGAAGAACGTCAGGCGATCGTCCGCGTAGTAGCTGTTGAAGTAGTTCGAGTAGCGAATGCCGGCGTCGAGCGTGACGCGCGGGTGGACCTTCCAGGAGTCCGCGACGTAGAACTCGAGGTCCTTCCAGCGCTGAGGGTTCACCTTGTTGCTCGCGATCTCCGTGAAGCCGAAGGCCATGTCACGAAGAAGGACGTCCGACAGGATGTTTCCGGTCGACCCTCCCCATCCGTTCAGGCCCGTGGCGCCCCAGAACGAGGGCGAGTCGGCGCCGCCGAAGTCGGGCTCGTACTTCTTGTTGAAGCTGAAGAGCCCGCCGATCTTGACGTTGTGCTTGCCGAAGACGGCCGAGTAGTCGTCCTTGAAGATGAACAGGTCCTGGCCGTTTTCGAACGGCGCGATGTTCCAGAGGTTGCCGCCGTAGCCACCGAAGCCCCAGAACGTCGGGTGGGCCCGCTCGGCGCCGTAGAGCTTGTCGCTCTCGGGGACGATCGGCGGGATCGCCGCGTTGATCTGACCGTTCAGACCCGGATTGTCTCCGCCCCGGTCGATGTAGATCCGGTTGCCCGAGTAGGAGAACTGAAGGGTGTTGACCGCCTTGGAGCCGATCGTCTGGTTGAGCTGAACGACCAGCGACTTTCCGGGCTGGTCCCAGTTCGAGTCCACCGCAGGGTACGAGTCGTCGCCCCACAGGCTGGTGTTCAGATTGGGCGCGTTGTTCTGCCAGCTATCCTGCGTGTAGCGAACCATCAGTCGGGTCTTCTCGTTGACGTTCCAGTCGAGCCGGATGTTCTCCTGGCGCCAGTTGATCGGCGTGTCGAGCGAGTCGACCCAATTGTTGCAGCTGCCTGCGGCCGGTGTGGTGTTCGGCAGCGGGAAGAGCTGGAGAAGCAACTGGCCCGCGGGGCTGAGGCGATCGGCCGGGATCACGTTACCCGGGAACGGCTGGCCGGTCAGTGGATCGATTGGCCTCGGCGGCGAGCAGCCCGAAATGCCGCCTTCGGAGAAGTCGCCGACGCGTTCTCTTGCAGAGGGAACGAACGAAGTACGCACCGTTCCCCGCTGCTCCCTGTTCCATTCCTGTGAGGCGAAGAAGTGCACCTTGTCCTTGACGATCGGGCCGCTCAACGTCCATCCAAAATCGTGCCGGCTGAGATTCTCCTTGTCCTTGCCGGCCTGCTCGAGGAAGTAGTTCGTCGAGTTCAGCGCGTCGTTCCGCCCGAAGTAGAAGACGCTGCCGTGCCAATCGTTCGTTCCGCTGCGGGTGACGATGTTCACTTGAGCGCCCGATGCCCCGCCGAACTCGGCGCCGTAGCTGTTGCGGTGGATCTTGAACTCCTCGATCGCGTCCACCGATGGATAGACGAGGATGGTGCGGTTCGACCCTATGTCGTTGTTGTTGACGCCGTCGACGAAGAAGATGTTGCTGGTCGTGCCCCCGCCGCTCACCGAGAGGTCCGATCCGCCCAGCAGGCCCTTGTCCTTGACGCTGAAGTTGGCATCGGGTTCACTCACGCCGGGCTGCAGCAGGGTGAGCTGCAGGAAGTTGCGCCCGTTGAGGGGGAGCTCGCGCACCTGCTCGCCGGTGATGAGACCGGCGACCTCGCCCCCGATCGTCTGAACCGAAACCGCCGGCGCCTCGACCGTGAGGGTCTCGGTGATCGCGCCCGTCGACAGCGTGACGTCCACCTCGCGCATGTCGGCGACGTTCAGGATGATGTTCTTGACCACACCCTTCTGGAAGCCCGACAGCTCGACCTCGATGGAGTATCGCCCGACGGGAAGGTCTGCGAAGGAATAGAGGCCTGCCGAGTTGCTCGGAACCGACCGTGTCAGGCCGATGTCCTCGTTCTTGACGGTCACGGTGGCGCCAGGGATGACCCCCTGGCTTTGGTCCTTGACGGCGCCGCGAATCGTGCCTGTCGAGCGCTGTGCCATGGCTGGCCACGACGACAGCAGCGCCAAAACGATCAACGCAAGGCCCTTCCGCATGGGGTCTCCTTCGCGCTTCTTAGTAAAATTGCTTTATTAAGTGCGCATGATTGCCATACTGATTAGTCGCTGTCAAGCATTTTTTTTATGATCGGCTGAGGAATGCGCGAGAGCCGCCCCAGACCCGGAACCCGGCGCGCGCGACCAGCGAGCTGGCATCGAGGGCCGCAACGCGTGGCGGCCGCCCTGACGGCGCTCGTCGTGATCTGGCTGCTCGCCTCTGCGCTTCCCCGACATCGACGGGCGGGTCCGAACGTCCTGCTGATCACCATCGACACGCTCCGGGCCGATGCGGTGGGCGCCTATGGCGCATCACGAGCCTCGACCCCTATGCTCGACCGGCTGGCCGCAGGCGGCGTCCGCTTCGACAACGCCCACGCCCACAACGTCGTGACGCTGCCCTCGATCGCCAACATCCTCTCCGGCCGCTATCCACACGAGCACGGCGTCAGGGACAACTCGGGCTTTCGCTTCCCCGCCGGTTCACCCACGCTGGCCACGCTGCTCAAGGAGCGGGGCTATCGGACGGGGGCTTTCGTCAGCGCCTTCCCCCTCGCCTCCCGCTTCGGGCTGGGGCGCGGCTTCGACGTCTACGACGACAGCTTCGTGGACCGGGAGACCCGGCCAGCGTTCCTCTTGCAGGAGCGCCGCGCACCCGAAACCGTGGCGCTGGCGCAGCGATTCATGGCCCAGTCGAGGGAGCCGTTCCTCTGCTGGGTCCACCTCTACGAGCCCCACTTCCCCTATGAGCCGCCCGAGCCGTTCGCGAGCCGCTTCCTCGATGCGCCCTACCTGGGCGAAGTGGCCGCCGCCGACGCCGCGCTCGCTCCGCTCCTCGCGCCGTTGCTCGAGGCAGGCGCGAGCGGCAGGACGCTGGTCGTCTTCACCGCCGACCACGGGGAGTCGCTGGGCGAACACGGGGAGTCGACTCACGGCATCTTCGCCTACGAGGCGACGCTGCGGGTCCCGCTCGTCCTGTATCAGCCATCCTCGGTCGCGCCGCGAGTCGTCATCGCCCCGGTCCGGCACGTCGATCTCGTGCCGACGATCCTCGACGCCCTCGACTTGCCCGTGCCGGCCGGCCTTCCGGGTCGAAGCCTGGTGCCGCTCGCCACGGGCCGACCTCTCGATCCGGCCCCGAGCTACTTCGAAGCGCTCTCGGGCCGACTGAACCGCGGCTGGGCGCCGCTCCACGGCGTCCTCCACGGCGGCCTCAAGTACATCGACCTGCCGGTCGCCGAGCTCTACGACCTCGCGAGCGACCCTCACGAGACGCGGAACCTCGCACCCTCGCCGCGCCTCGAGCCCATGAAGGTGCTCCTTGCACCGTTCCGCTCGGCGGACCCTGGCCCGGCGCGCGGCCGCGAGAGCAGGGAGACCGAGGAGCGGCTGCGGAGCCTCGGATACATCGGTGGCGGACCGATCAAGACCAAGGAGCGCTTCACCGAGGACGACGATCCGAAGCGCCTGATCGGCCTCGACGGAATCCTCCAAGAGGTGGTGTCCTTGTACTTCTCGGGGGACATCGGCGCCGCTCTCGCCCGCTGTCGCGAGCTCGTCCGGCTTCGGCCGGACATGGCCCTTTCGCTGCTCCACCTCGCCCACCTCGAACGCGAGAGCGGCCACCTGGACGCGGCCGTCGCCGCGCTCCGCAAGGCCCTGGCCGCGGATGCGGAGAACGCGACGGCGGCGTCTCTGCTCGGGGCGTATCTGACCCAGGCGGGTCGTGCGGAGGAAGCGGCTGCGCTCCTCGAGCCCTACGCGCAACGCGACCAACCGGACCTGGACGTCCTCTTTGCGCAAGGCTTGGCTCTGGCACAGCTCGGCCGGCATGCCCAGGCGCTGGCCGTGCTTGAGCGGGCACGAGACTTGGACCCGGCGAACGCCATGGTGCTCGTCCACATCGGGACCGTGCACCTGATGGCGCGCGACGGCGGCCGTGCGCGCTCGGCCT
Organism: Vicinamibacteria bacterium; assembly: GCA_035691285.1. Taxonomy (GTDB): domain Bacteria; phylum Acidobacteriota; class Vicinamibacteria; order Fen-336; family Fen-336; genus DATFEN01. The sequence continues at coordinate 8,232 of DASSJI010000211.1, forward strand.
TCGAGGCGGCCGTCGCGATGAACCCGATGATCGCGCGCGGCCACAGTTCGCTCGCGGTCGTCGCCGCGGAGGAGGGTCGCGTCGAAGAGGCTCTCGGCCATTTCGGGCGCGCGCTGGAGCTCGACCCGAAGGAGAGCGAGCCGCTCCTGGCCTTGGGCTCTTTGCTCTGGCGCAAGGGCCGTCAAACCGAGGCGAGGCGCTACCTCGAGCTCTTCGTCGCGAAGGCGCCTCCTTCTCGGTACGAGCGCGAGCTGCTTGGCGTGCGGACCTGGCTCGCGCACAACCCTCCGTCCGGGTAGGCGGCCCGAGGCAAGGATTAGAATCGACGACGTCCAGGTGACGCCCCGCGTGACTTCCGTCGCTCTCGTCATCTTCTTCCTGGCCGACCCGGCCTCGCCGGGGGAAGTCGCGCCAGGCCTCTCCGCGGTGCTCGATCGGGCCGTGGCCGCAGCAGAGACCAGCCTGCGCGAGGGCGAGCGAGAGGTGGCCGAGAGCTTCTATCGCTCGGCGCTGCTCGAGGGGTGGCTCCTCGAAGGCTCCCTCGAGGCAGCGGCGGGCCGTCTCGACGCGGCGCGGGACGCCTTCCGTCAGGCTTCGTCTTCGGCCGTCGAAACCCAGCGCGCGCTCCAGGCCCTGGCCGTCGTCGAGCTACGCAGCGGGAACAAGGCCGAGGCCGTTCGGCTCCTGACGCGGGTCGTCGCGCAGGCTCCGCGCGACTCCGGCGCCCGGCTCTTGCTCGCCGACGCGCTGGTCGAGAGCGGGCAGCCCCAGCAAGCGGTCCAGGAGCTGGAGGAAGCCCGCGCGATCGCACCGGACGACCTGGAGCTGACCTTCGTCCTCGCCACCGGCTACCTCCGCCTCAAGAAGCCCGAAGTCGCAGAACGGCTCTTTGCCAAGGTCCTCGAAGGAAGGCCGATCCCGCAGACACGCGTGCTGATCGGACGGACCTATCGAGACTTCGGCGAGTACGAGCGTGCTCGGGTCGAGCTGCGGGCCGCGCTGAAGCAGGACCCGACGGTGCGTCGCGCCCACTACCACCTGGGGATGCTCGCCGTCCTGGACGAGGGCGTCGTCCGGCTGGAGGAAGCGATCGGGGAGTTCCAGGCGGAGCTCAAGCTCGAGCCCCGCGATCTCGTCACGAGCTTGCGGCTCGGGATGGCCCTGGTCGAGGCTCAACGCCACGCCGAGGCGCTCCCCCATCTCGAGCTGGCGACGAGCGCGGATCCGCCACCCGCGGATGCGTTCCTGTATCTGGGCCGCGCCCGCCTGGCGATGGACCAGCCCCAGGAGGCCGTCGCGGCGCTGGAGCGCGGCCTCGAGCTGGCGAAGAGCGAGCTACGGATCGGAAGCGGGCACTACCAGCTCGGACTCGCGCTGCGGCGCCTCGGGCGGCACGACGAGGCCGCGCGTCATTTCTCCGAGGCAGAGCGGTACTCGACGGAGCGCGCGCTGAACGCCCGGGAGCGCCTGGCGCGCTACCTCTCGGGCGGCGACGGGGACGGCGACGCGGAGAGGAAGTCCGCGGTCTCGGCAGCCCTCGCGGCCTCGCCCCTCTCTGCCCTCGCGCCCGACGAGCGGGACAGGCTGCGGCGCTACGTGACGAACACCCTGGCCCGCAGCTACGTGAACCTGGGCGTCATGCACGCACAAGCGGAGCGCCCGGCGCGGGCGGTCGACTTCCTGGAGCAAGCGGCCCGCCTCGTGCCCGACTTCCCCCAGGTGCAGTACTCACTCGGTGTGACGCGCTTCAACGCGCAGCGCTTCGAGGCAGCCATCGAGCCGTTGTCGCGTGCCCTCGCCGAAAGCCCCGAGAACGCGGACCTGCGCCACATGCTGGCGATGTCCTACCTGAACACCTCGGCGTATCAGAACGCGGTCGACCTCCTGCAGGACGACCGGGCGCGCGCCGCCTCTCCCCCCCTCCAGGTCGCCTACGGGCTCGCGCTCGTGCGCAGTGGGCGCGCTCAGGAGGCCCAACGCGTCTTCTCGCGGCTGCTCGCCGAGCACGGCGACTCCGCGGAGCTGGGCGTCTTCCTGGGACAGGCCTACGCCCAGCAGGGCGACTACGAGTCCGCGGTCCGCTCGCTGCTCCACGCGCTCGAGCTCCAGCCAGGGGTTGCCGAGGCCAGCTCCAGCCTCGGCGTGATCTACCTGAAGCAGGGCCGTCTCGCCGAGGCGGAGGCGGCTCTGCGTGCCGAGCTGCAGGCGCATCCCGACGACCAGCGCGCGCGCCAGAACCTCGCGAACGTGCTGGAGCTGGCCGGCAAGCCCGAGGAAGCGCTGTCGCACCTGCGAACGGTCCTGAAGGCGGGCCCCGACTCCGTCGACGCACGCTACCTGCTCGGCAAGATCCTCCTGGCGCAGGGGAACGCGGCGGATGCGGTCATCCACCTCGAGGCGGCGGCACAACAGGCGCCGGAGGATTCGAACGTCCGCTATCAATTGGGGCAGGCCTACCAGAAGCTGGGGCGTCCGGACGAGGCGCAACGGCAGTTCGACGCCTTCCGCGCGCTCAAGGACAAGCGAAGGAGCACGACGCCGTGAGGCGAGCCTCGGTTCTGGTCGGGCTGATGGCTGTGCTGCCGACTCAAGCACAGACGACGGCCGCGACCGGTCGCGACGTCCGCCACGAGAGGGTGCGGCGTCAGCTGGCCGACAAGCACGACGCCGAAGCTCTCGCGGAGCTGCGCGAGGCCGCGGCCGCCGGCGCCTTGCCCCGCGATCTCGCCCTGGCCCTGGCCCGGCTGGAGCTGGCGGCGGGCCACCTCGAGCCCGCCGAACAGCAGTTGCGCTACGCAGCCGAGCGCTTCGGGTCGGTCCAGGCACTCTTGCAGCTGGCGCGCCTCGACGCGAGCCGCAGAGATACCGGGGCCGCCCTGGAGACGTTGCGGCGGGCGCTCGAAATCGCGCCGAACTCAGAAGAAGTCCTGTCGCTGCAAGCCCAGGTCGCACTGGCAGGACGCTCGCCGGTGCCGGCCATCCGCGCGCTCGAGCCGCTGACCCGAATGTGCGCTTCCGTCGCGCACTACCACTATCTGCAGGGCGTCAGCTGGATGCAGCTCGGCGACATGCCTACCGCAATAGAGTCGCTGCGGGAGGCCGATCGCCTCGAGCCGTCCCGACCGCTCACGTTGATTGGCCTGGGTCTGGCCCTCAACAACCGCAAGCTGCACGACGAGGCCCGCACGGCGCTGCGGCGAGCGCTCGAACTCGAGCCCGACAACCTTGAGGCGATCGCGGCGCTGGCCGAGGCCAACGCCGGTCTCGGTGAGCTACAGGAGGCCGAGGCGCTCGCGCTGCGCGTGCTCGAGCGTGACGGTTCGCATGCGACGGCGAACCTCGTCATGGGCATGGTGCGGATGAAGCAGGAGCGGCACGCCGAGGCGCGGGTCGCGCTGGAGAAGGCGGCGGAGGGAGACCCGGCCTCCTCGAAAGTGCACTATCTTCTAAGCCTTGCCTGCGCACGATTGGGCGATCAAGTCGCCTCCGAAGCGCATCTCGAGCTGTACAAGAAGAGGCTCAAGGAGATCGAAGAGCGCGTGACCCAGTTGCGGAACGAGACCCGCCCCGCCGGTGGGATGCAGCGTTGAGGGCGCTCCTCGGGGCTGCCTCGGCCCTGGCGCCGCTCGTGATGCTGCAGTCGGCCACTCGGCCCCCTCGAGTGTTCCGCGACGTCACGCTCGAAGCGGGTGTTCGCTTCACGCACCATTCGGCGCCCGAGAAGAAGTACATCGTCGAATCCATGAGCGGGGGCGTCGCACTGTTCGATTTCGACAAGGACGGGCGCATCGACATCTATCTCGTCGACTCCCTGACCGTGGACACCCGCAACGACCCGAAGGCTGCGCACAGCGCCCTGTACCGCAACCTTGGCAACGGCACCTTCGTCGACGTGGCGGAGAAGGCGGGCGTCGCACACCCGGGATGGGGGATGGGAGTCTGCGTCGCCGACTTCGACGGCGACTCCTGGCAGGATCTCTACGTCACGAGCCTGGGGCCCAACCGGCTCTTCCGCAACAACCACGACGGCACCTTCACCGAAATGGCGGTGAAGGCGGGCGTGACCGTCGGCGGCTGGTCGGCGGGCTGCGGCTTCGCCGACTACGACCGGGACGGTGACCTCGACCTGTTCGTGAGCCGGTACGTGAACATCGACCTCGACCGGCTCCCGGAGTTCGGGAAGGACAAGACGTGCGAGTACCGCGGCATTGCGGTCCAATGCGGGCCTCGAGGCCTTCCGGGTGAGACCGATTTCCTGTTCCGCAACGAGGGCGGCGGACGCTTCACCGACGTCAGCGAGAGGGCGGGGGTCTCCGACCCGCGCGCCTACTTCGGGCTGGGCATCGCCTGGTTCGACGCCAACCAGGACGGCTGGCCCGACCTCTACGTGGCCAACGACTCGACGCCGAACTTCCTGTACATCAACCAGCGCGACGGGACGTTCAAGGAGGTCGCGTTCCCGATGGGCGTCGCGGTGAGCGAGGACGGCGCCGAGCAGGGCAGCATGGGCGTGGCCCTCGGCGATTACGACCTGAGCGGGCACGAGCACATCTTCGTCACGAACTTCTCCGAGGAGTACAACGCGCTCTACCACAACGACGGCACCCACTTCACCGACGTCTCGTTCCGCTCGAAGACGGCGCCCAGCAGCCTGCCTTACGTGGGCTGGGGCACCGCCTTCTTCGACTTCGACAACGACGGCTGGCTCGACCTGATCGCGGTCAACGGCCACGTCTACCCGCAGCTCGACCAGGCCCGCCTCGGCGCCTCGGCGCCGTACCGCCAGCGCAAGCTCCTCTACCGCAACTTGCGCGACGGCACCTTCGAGGAGGTGGCCGCCCAGGCCGGCGCCGTGCTCATGGAAGAGCGGGTCAGCCGCGGCCTCGCGGTGGGCGACCTCGACGATGACGGCCGCCTCGACGTCGTGATCAACGACCTCGACGGGCCGCCCCAGGTACTGCGCAACGAGGCGGCGGGCGCCGGACACTGGCTGCGCGTCAAGCTGCGCGGCAAGCCGCCCAACACGGACGCGATCGGCGCCGTCGTGAGCGTCACGGCCGGCGGCCGCACCCAGCGCCGCCTCGTCCAGAGCGGCACGAGCTACATTTCCCAGGACGACATGCGGGCCCACTTCGGGCTGGGCTCCGCGGCCCTGGCCGACACCGTCGAGGCGCTCTGGCCCGACGGGACCCGGACCCGCCTCGAGCGGGTCGCCGCGGACCGACAGGTCGAACTTTCGCAAGGTCGCTGAAGTTCGTCGTTGACTCGAGCCGGCGTGGGAGCGTAGCGTACGCGCCCGATGGGCGGCGCCACGCTCTACTTCGGCGTGGACCTCGGCGGCACGCGGCTGCGGATGGCCGCCGTGAACGAAGACGGACGTCTCGCGAGCGAGTTGGTCTCGGTGCCGACGGGGCGCGACTTCGGCCCCGACGACCTGCGCGAGCGGCTCGGCGAGTTGTCCAGCAGGCTGCGCGGCTCGGTGCAGGCGGCGGTCGCGGCCCTCGGCTTCGGCACCGCCGGCGTCGTCGGCGAGGGCCCCCTGACCCAGTGCGACAACCTGCCGCGGCTCAACGGCGTCGACGTCGGCGCCCTCGTCGCGGGCGTGGCGGGCTGCCCCGTCGCCCTCGAGAACGACGCGCGCTGCTTCACGCTCGCCGAAGCGCGCTTCGGCGCGGGCCGCGGTGCGCGCGACGTCGTGGGCATCACCCTCGGCACGGGAGTGGGCTGCGGCGTGATGATCGGCGGCCGCCTCCACCGCGGCGCTTTTCGCCAGGCCGGCGAGGTCTGGAGGATCCCGCTCCGGGGCCGACGCCTCGAGGACTTCGTCTCGGGGGCGGGCATCGTCCGCAACTACGAGGCCAAGGGCGGCGCGCCGGGCCTGGACGCGAGGCGCGTGGCCGAGGCGGCCCGCACCGGCGATGCTGCTGCGATCGGCGCGTGGCGGGCCTACGGCGAGGACGTTGCGGTCCTGTGCGAGACCGTCGTGACGCTCCTGGATCCCGAGCTCATCGTCATCGGCGGCTCGATCGCGGGCGCCGCCGACCTCTACCACTCCCTCGTGGCGGCGCGCCTCGAAGAGCACGGGACCCGGCTCGTCGACGCGGAGCTGGGCCCGGCGGCCGGCGTGATCGGCGCGGCCGCCCTCAACATGGACGGAGAGCTCCACGGCGCCTGACGGCCTCGGGCGTCTCCCTCGTGGCCGACGTGTACCGGCCCGACGCGCCGGGGAGCCGATCCGATCGGCGGCGGCGAGCCTGAAGGCCCGGCAGACGATCTACCACGACGCGGAGCATCCCTCGGCGCTCGTGGTGCCGGTGGTGCCGCGATAGACTTCTCGGCGGCCCAGTCAGGGAGGACCATGCTGACTCGAAAGCTGTGCCTGCTCGGCCTCGCGGCGCTCGCGGCCGCGGGCTGCGCCAAGGGAGATCGCGCCGCGCGCAGGGTCGTCGGCGTCACGCTCTTGACCCAGACCCACGACTTCTTCAAGGAGCTGGAACAGAGCCTCCGAGAGGAGGCCGCGCAGCGCGGGCTCGAGCTGGTGGTCACGTCCTGCGAGATGGACCCGGCCAAGCAGGCCTCCCAGATCGAGGATTTCGTGGCGCAGCGCGTCTCTGCCATCCTGGCGGCGCCGTGCGACTCGTCGGCGATCGTGGCCAACCTGGCGGCCGCCGAGGCCGCCAGCATACCGGTGTTCACCGCCGACATCGCAGCACGAGGAGGCCGCGTCGTTTCCCACATCGCGAGCGACAACCTCCAGGGCGGCCGCCTGGCGGCGCAAGCGCTCGCCCGTTACATCGGCGGCAAGGGCAAGGTCCTGATCATCGACCATCCCACGGTGGCCTCCGTCCAGGACCGTATCAAGGGCTTCGACGAGGAGATGAAGAAGCACCCGGAGATCAGCGTCGTCGCGCGGCCCTCGGCGGACGGACAGCGGGCGAAGGCCATGGCGGTGATGGAGGACATGCTCCAGGCCCACCGCGACCTGAAGGGCGTGTTCGGCATCAACGACGACTCGGCCCTCGGGGCGCTCGCGGTGCTCGAGGCCGCCGGACGCCAGGACGTCGCCATCGTCGGCTTCGACGCCACGCCGGACGCGCAGCGCGCGATCCGCGCGGGCGGCGCGCTCAAGGCCGACGTGATCCAGAACCCCAGGAAGATCGGCAGGACCGCCGTCGAGATGATCGCCCGGCACCTCGCGGGCGAGGCCGTGCCGCCGGTCGTGGCCGTGGAGGTCGCCCTCTTCGAGAAGGACACCCCGGCGGCTCCGTGAGCCTGCTCTCGGTCTCCGGCCTGGCCAAGGCCTTCCCCGGCGTCCGGGCCCTGGACGGCGTGGATTTCGAGGTCGAGCGCGGGGAAGTCCACGCCCTCGTCGGCGAGAACGGCGCGGGCAAGTCGACGCTGATCAAGGCCCTCGGCGGCGCGGTCGTGCCCGAGCGGGGCGAGATGCTCCTCGAGGGCGAGCCCTTGCCCCGGGGCGACACCCTCGCGTCCCGCCGGCGCGGCGTCAGCATCGTCTATCAGGAGCTCGCCCTCGCGCCCGAACTGACCGCCGCGGAGAACATCTTCCTCGGCCGCGAGGAAGGCCGGCCGCTCCTGCGGCGCGCGCAGATGGACCGCGCGGCCCAGGCGCTGCTCGACGAGCTGGGCGCCCACGTCCCGGCGCGCACGCCGATCCGCACGCTCAGCGTCGCGCAGCGGCAGATGGTCGAGATCGCCCGCGCCCTGCTGGGCGAGTCGAAGCTGCTGATCCTCGACGAGCCGTCGGCCACGCTTTCCGGGCCGGAGGTCGAGCGCCTGTTCGGCGTGCTCCGCGGGCTGCGAGGCCGCGGCCTCGGCATCGTCTACGTCTCGCACCGGCTCGAGGAGATCTTCGAGATCGCGGACCGGCTGACGGTGCTGCGGGACGGGCGTCGCGTCGTCACCACCGCCCTCGCCGGCGTCGAGCGGCCCCAGCTCATCCGCTGGATGGTCGGCCGCGACGTGTCGGAGGAGTTCCCGTCCCGCACGCCTTCCATCGGCGACGCCGTCCTCGAGGTGCGCGGCCTGGGCTGCCCGCCGCGGTTCACGGACGCCTCCTTCGACGTGCGGCGGGGCGAGATCGTGGGCCTCTCGGGGCTCGTGGGAGCAGGGCGCACCTCGGTAGCCCTCGCCCTCTTCGGCGGCCTCGCCGCGCGCGGCGAGGTGCGCCTCGAAGGCAGGCCGGCGCGCTTCGAGCGGCCCTACGAGGCGATCGACGCCGGCCTCGGGTACGTCACCGAGGATCGCAAGGCGAGGGGCCTCTTCCCCCTCCTGGGCGCGGGCGAGAACATCACGATCACGTACCTTCGCTCCTTCACGCGTCACGGCCTCCTGGCAGCCGCCGAGCAGCGGGCGGCCGCGTCCCGGGCCGCGCGGGACTTCGACCTCCGGGCCTCCGGACTGGACCAGGCTGCAGCGACGCTGTCGGGGGGCAACCAGCAGAAGCTGCTCCTGGCCCGCTACCTGCTGCGCCCCCGCAAGGTCCTGATCCTCGACGAGCCCACGCGGGGGATCGACGTCGGCGCGAAGGCGGAGATCTACCGCCTCATGAACCGGCTCACGGCCGAGGGCCTCGCGATCCTGATGATCTCTTCCGAGCTTCCAGAGGTGCTGGCGATGTCCGATCGCGTGGTCGTGATGCACGAGGGACGGACGGCGGGGGCGCTGCCGCGCGCCGAGGCGACCCCCGAGCGCGTCATGCAGCTGGCCACGGGAGGCGCGGCGTGATCCGCCGCTTCCTGTCGAGTTACGGGATCTTCGTCGCCCTCGTGATCGAGTGCGCGCTCCTGGGGCTGGCCACGGACACGTTCCTCACCGCCTCCAACCTCGCCAACGTGCTGCGCCAGAACGCCTTCACGGCGATCCTGGCCGCGGGCATGACGTTCGCGATCCTCACGGGCGGGATCGACCTCTCGGTGGGCTCGCTCGTGGCGCTCTCAGGGGTCGTCTGTGCCGACGTGCTCAGCCGGGGCGGCGGCCTCGCCCTAGGGGTGGGCGCCGGTCTGCTGGTCGGCGTTGCGGCCGGGTGCGCGAACGGCCTCGTGGTGACGAAGGTGGGCATCCCGCCCTTCGTCGTGACGCTCGCGATGATGCTGATCGCGCGGGGCGCGGCCTACAAGTACACCGATGCACGCACCATCTCCGGCCTGCCAGCCTCGTTCGCCGCGCTCGGCGTCGGCCTCGCGCCGACCGCGATCATGGCCGCGGTGTTCGCCCTCGCCTGGCTGCTGCTCGTCCGCACGCCGTTCGGGCGCCACGTCTACGCCATCGGCGGCAACCGCGAGGCGGCCTGGCTCGCCGGCATCCGCGTCAACCGCGTGCTGCTCGAGGTCTACGTGCTGTGCGGCGCCTGCGCGGGCCTCGCCGGCGTGCTCGTCGCCTCGCGCCTCAACGCCGGCTATCCCAAGGCCGGCGAGTTCTACGAGCTCGACGCCGTGACCGCCGTGGTCGTGGGCGGCACCAGCCTGTTCGGCGGTCGCGGCTCGATCTGGGGCACGCTGGCCGGCGCCTTCTTCATCGGCATCCTCAACAATGGCCTGAACCTCTTCCACGTCGAGCACTACGACCAGCTCGTCGTGAAGGGCGTCGTGCTGCTCCTCGCCGCGTCCCTCGACCGCTGGCGGAGCGAAGCGGGCGGCTAGCGCCCCACGCCCAGCGCGTCCGCGACCCGGTTGATGTAGTTGAACCACGAGGCGATCAGGGTGATCTGCAGGATCCCCCGGTCGTCGAAGCCGGCGGCCCGCAGGCGCGCGTGGTCCTTCGGGCCGACCCGGGTCGCGTCCTGCGTCACCTTGCCCACGTAGTCGAGCATCGCCCGGTCGGCGGACGTCAGAGGAGCGTTCTCGTAGTCCTCGATCAGGGCCTTCACGAAGCCGGCGTCGAGCGTCACGACACGCAGAAACTCTGCGTGGGATTCCAGTCAATGGTGACAGCGGTTCAGCGCCGAGACGCGGGTCGTGATCATCTCGTGCTGGGCGCGGGTCAGCGGCAGCTCCGGGGACATCAGCACGCCGAAGGTCGCGAAGGCGTGATGGAGCGCGTCCGGGATCAGCGTGTGGGTCGCGACGATGCTCCGGCTGCCGTCGTCGCTCGGGTCGCGCGCGTACTCCTTCGGGTACAGGCTCTGCTGCGCGTCGAGGGCGCGCCGCAGCGCTCCGTCGGCTTCGGTGAAGGGTATCGTCTTGATCCAGGCCATCAGGCCTCCCTCGCGGGCTCGTCGAGCGGTGCGGGCCGCGACGCCACGAGCAGACGATAGACCGGAACACCCAGGGCGACGACCAGCGTGCCGAGGGCCGCCTGCGCCGGGCGTCCGGCCGCGAGCAGGACGAGCAGCGTCCCGAGCAGCGCGAGGAAGCCCGCGGGCGTCCAAGGGTAGCCGGGCACGCGATACCCCGACGCCGGACGCGGCAGGCGATAGAGGCCCGCCACCGTCAGCGCTATGAAGGCGACCGTGACGAAGACGAAATAGGCGACGATCGCGCCGAACGTGCCGACGGCGAGCAGGAGGCAGCCCAGCGCCGCCTGCAGGGCGATGGCCCGCGCGGGCGTCCCGAGCCGAGGGTGGACGGCGCCGAGGGCGCGCGGAAACACGCCGTCCCGGGCCATGGCGTGGTAGACGCGCGGAGCGCCCATGAGCACCGCGGCGAGGCTCCCGAGCACGGCCAGCGCCACGACAGCGGCAAACACCTCGCCGCCCGCCGCGCCGAAGAGCGCGCGTCCCACGTGGGCGGCGAAGGCCTCGCCGGACGCTGCGGCGTCGAACGGCACGAGGTACACGAACACGCCGGTGGTGAGGACGTAGGTGAGGGTCGTGATGGCCACCCCCAAGGTCAGCGCCCGGGGTAGGTTGCGCTCCGGGTCTCTCACCTCGCCGCCGATCTTGGCCACGTCCCAGAACCCTCCGAAGGCGAAGAAGGCGCCGACGATCCCGCCGGCGAGCCCGGCGACGAGCGGCTCCGCGCCGGGTTGGCGCGCGAGGAAGGGCACGAAGTGGCCGAGGTCGCCCCGTCCCGACGCGAACCCCCAGGTCACGATGACGGCGAGGAGCAGCAGCTTCGACGCCGTCAGCCCGAGCAGGACGCGAGCGCCGAGGCGCGCGCCGAGCAGGTTGGCCGACGCCATCAGGACGATCGCCAGGATGCCGGTCGCCTTCTGCGCGCCAGCCTCGAGCGGCGCCAGGTAGGCGGCGTACTGCGCGAAGCCCGCGGCCAGCGCCGCGGTGAGCCCCGGGTCCATCACCAGCAGGCTCTTCCAGCCGTAGAGGAACGCGACCTCCTCCCCCCACGCTTCGCGCAGGTAGACGTAGCCGCCGCCGGCCTCGGGCCAGCGCGCCGCCAGCTCGCCGTAGCACAGCGCGCCGCACCAGGCGGCCGCGCCGACTGCGAGCCAGACGGCGAGCGTCAACCCCGGCGATGCGAGCCCGCGGATCATCTCCGCCGGCGTCAGGAAGATCCCGACGCCGATCACCTCGCCGACGACGAAGGCGACGGCCGCGCCGAGACCGAGCTGTCGATCGAGGGTCCTCAGGGCCGGCCTTATCGTGCGGCGGAGGTGTCCACGTCCATGGCCCGCGCCAGGTCTCCCCAGTTCACGAGCACGAACCCCTGCTCCCGGAGGAAGGCGCGGAAGGCGTCGCTACGGACCAGGTCGAGGTCGGACTGGCGCCACGCCGCGCCCCAGTCGGGATGGTCGGCCGTCGCGCCGCGCATCTCGGGATCGTCGTGGCCCAGGTGGACGATGAGCTCGTAGGCCCCGGGCGGCAGCGGAGCGAGGAGCTTCTGGTACGCGGCGAACCACTCCGCGGGCGGGACGCCCGGACCGATCGAGACGACGCGATCGAGGAGCGCTTCCTTGGCGGCGGCCGTCGCCCAGGGCGCCAGCGCGCCGCCTCGGGCTCCCTCGCGCTCGAGGAGGACCGGGACGCCCGTCTCGCGGCCCAGGCGCTGGTAGACCTCGAGCAGCTCGCGCGTCTGGAACAGGGCCCCCATGTGGGAGTCGAGGTGAGAGATCCGCACTCCGGCCTTGCGCGCGTGGGCGATCTGGGCGCGCAGCTCGCGCTGGGCCTCGTCGGGCCGGGCGCGCTCCGCCACGGTCGTCTCGAGGAGCGGGAAGTAGCCCCGCTCGTCCAGCAAGCTCGGCACTGCGGCGGGGCGCAGGAGGGGTCCCCAGCGGAAGGTGGTCCATTCGCTGTTGAGGGCGAGGTGGATGCCCAGGTCGGCCTCGGGATGGGCCTGGGCGAAGCGCGCCACCTCGGGAAACCACGGGCACGGCACCAGGATGCTCGCCGAGGTGATCCAGCCCTTCTCGAGGGCCTCGAAGGTCGCGCGATTGACGGAATGGGACATCCCCAGGTCGTCGGCGTGGATGACGAGGAGGCGCGCGCTCGCCGGGTGGCCGAGGCGCTCCTGGACGGTCCCCGCGGACGCGGCCAGCGCGGCGCAGGACGCCAGCAGAGCGAGGAACCCGCGCCGCGCGTCAGCTCGCAAAGCGAGCCTCCCTGACGCGCTCGCGCACGCGCCGGCGCGCCTCGGTGCCGGCCAGGAGCAGGCTCCCGGAGAGCGGCGCGTCCTTGCCGAGGGCCGAGAGCGCGATCTCGAGTGGCGAGCGGGCGATCCGGAGTACCACACGGCGCACCTCCTCGAAGAGCGGCTCCGCCTCGGCGAAGAGGGCGCCGCCCAGGATGATCAGGGACGGATCGACGACGGCGTCGACGTTGGCCACGGCGATGCCGATGAGGCGGGCCGTGTCCTCGATGGCCTTCTGCGCCTGGAGGTCCCCGTTCCTGGCGGCGGCGAAGAGGCCCGCCATCCAGTGCGCGGGGTCGCCCTTGGCGCCGTTCGGCCAGCGCGCGGCGAGCGCCTCGAGGCCCGCCAGGCTCTCGAAGCAGCCTCGCGAGCCGAAGTCCTGGTCGGCGTATTCCACGCCCATGCACATGACCGCGATCTCGCCGGCCATGAAGTGGTGGCCCCGGTGCAGCTCGCCGTCGATCAGGAGACCGGCGCCGATGCCGGTGCCCACGAAGATGAAGGCGCAGGTGTCGTGGCCCCGGGCCGCGCCGCGCCAGTGCTCGCCGAGCACGGCGAGGTTGACGTCGTTCTCCACGACCACCGGCGTTCCGAGCGCCCGCTCGAGGATCGCCCGCATCGGCACCTTCGACCAGGAAACAAGGTTCGGGGCGAACGCCACGACGCCCGTGTCCCAGTCGACCGCCCCGGGCGCGCCCGCGCCCACGGCGAGGAGCCTGTCCATCGGAGCCTCCGCCTCGCGCATCGCCCCGCGGAGGGCGTCGGCCACCTTGTTGAGCAGCGCGTCGGGCTCCAGGCGCGGAGTCGGGATGATCCGCTCGGCAAGCCGCTCGCCACGCAGGTCCGCCACGGCGAGGCGGGTGCGCGTGGGGCCGAGGTCGATGCCGCCGACGTACCCGTGCCGCGCGTTGAATTCCAT
>DASSJI010000212.1:0-6842 GCA_035691285.1 Vicinamibacteria bacterium
ACGACGGGGCATTCCTCGATGCCGCCGTGGCGTCGGCGCTGGAGCAGACGGTCGACGACCTGGAGGTGGTGATCGTCGACGACGGCTCGACCGACGGGGCCACCTGCCGCCTCCTCGCAGCCTTCGACCGGCCGAGGACGCGCGTCCTGCGGCTGCCTGGAGGCGGCGTCTCCCGGGCGCGCAACGCGGGAATCGCCGCGGCCGGTGGCCGCCTGCTCCTGCCCCTCGACGCCGACGACGTGCTGGAGCCCGCCTTCGTGGAGCGGACCGCGGCCGTCCTCGACGCGCGCCCCGACGTGGGCCTGGTCGAGACCGAGGCCGAGCTCTTCGGGGACCGCTCCGGGCCCTGGGACCGCCCGGGCTTCTCGATGCCGGAGCTGCTCCTGGGCAACACGCTCTCGCCCTGCTCGCTCTTCCGGGCCGAAGACTTCCGCCGCACGCGCGGCTACGACCCGGGCATGGAGCGCGGCTGGGAGGACTTCGACCTCTGGCTCTCCCTCGTCGAGCTGGGTCTCGTCGCGACGCGCGTGCCCGACACGCTGTTCCGCTACCGGGTGCGGCGGGGATCCCGCAGCGACCGGATGACGGCCGGCGACTGGCGCCGCGCCTACGCCCGCATCCTGCGCAACCATCCGAGGCTCTTCCTGCGGCATCCGCGGATCCTGCCGCGCTACGCGCTGCGTCTGCTGTTCGCGTCGCCACGGCGCTCCGGGCCGACTACAATCACGCCGCGCCGGAGCCAGGAGGGCGGACCATGAGCAGCCGCGAGTTCTTCGTGGAGACGATCAAGGACGAGCAGCCGCGCTTCGAGCGGGCGTTGCGGGCCGTGCCCGAGGACAAGCTCGAGTACCGGCCGCACGCCGGGTGTCGCAGCGCCCGGGAGCTCGTGGCGGTGTTCGCGGACGAGGCCCAGATGTTCCGAGCCATCCTGGAGCGAGGCGAGCTCGCCCTGGACTCGACGTCGTCCCGCTACGCGGGTCTCACCGACGCCCTGACCGCCTTCGGCAAGGGCTTTGCCGACGCCGCACGCATCGCCGCGGCGCTCTCCGACGTCGAGTGGGCCAGTCCGGCGCGCATGACCGCGGGCGGGAAGGTCGAATGGGAGACGACGCGCTGCCGCATGGCCTGGGGCCTCCTCCTCGACCTCATCCACCACCGCGGGCAGCTCAGCGTCTATCTCCGCCCGATGGGCGGGAAGGTGCCGCCGATCTACGGCCCGTCGGGCGACGCGTCCGCCTGAGACGTGGCCCGACGCCAGGGCGCTTCCCGCACGGCGCGCAGCGCGCGGTCGTATCCGGCCCGTTCGCGCAGCAGGGCGACGAGGCGTCCCCAGAGCTGGTCGGCCCGCGCGACCGCGGGATCGCCGGCCATGCGATCGCCAAGGAGGAAGTGTCCCGCGAAGCGCGCCAGGGCGGAGGCGGCCCGCAGCGCCTCGGCGAGCCAAGCGACGCCGGCGCGCTCCGGTGGCGAAGGGCCGCGCCCCTCGAGGCAGCGCTGGTAGGCGTCCAGCGCGATGGCGGCTCCGAAGCACCGGTGCAACCGGCGGTGCCAGCGCCAGTCCAGCTTCGCAGCCGGGATGACATGGCGGAAGCTCAGCGCCGGGTCGTGGCGCAGCTCCCAGCCGGCGAGGCGCAGCGCGTAGCTCAGCTCGTAATCCTCTCCCGCCCCCCGAGCGGAGGCGCGCGGGCCGACGAGGAGGGGTGCGAAGCCCTGCTCGAGCAGTCCGCGCCAGGCGCGAGCGCGGTACATCGTGCACGCGCCCCATAGCGCCGCCCGCGACGCCAGGAGCGGCCCGCCCGTCTCCGCCTGCGCGCCGACGGCGTAGTGCCGCTGGAAGCGCTCGAACCAGGCAGGAAGCGGACCCTCGGGCTCGGCGATGCCCCTCGCTCCGACGGCGGCCGCCTCGGGATGGGCTTGCAGATCGGCTGCCGAGCGTGCCAGCCAGTCGGGCCACGGCCGGTTGTCGTCGTTGACGAGGGCCACGAGACCATGGCGCGACTCGCGCAGGCCCCGGAGGTTGGCGTGCAGCACGCCAGCCGAGGGCTCGACGACGACCCGGAGCGGAGCCGGGGCGCCTTCGGGCCACGCGCGTCGGGCGACGTCACCCGAGCCGTCCGTGGAGGCGTTGTCCACGACGACGACCTCCCACGCGAGGCCGTCCGGAACGCGCTGCGCGGCGAGCGCAGCGAGGGTCGCGGGAAGGCGGGAGGCCCCGTTCCACGTCGTGACGAGGACGCTGACGCCTTCCTCCACGCGCGGGGATTATACTGGCCGGCCATGTTGAGCCTTGCCTTCGTACTCGCGCTGGGAGCGCCCTCGGCGCGGCCCGTGCACACGTACTCGATCGTGGCCCGCGACTCCGGGACCGGAGAGCTCGGCGTCGCGGTGCAGAGCCACTGGTTCTCCGTCGGCTCGGTCGTCTCGTGGGCCGAGGCCGGCGTGGGCGCGGTCGCCACGCAGTCCTTCGTGGATCCCGGCTACGGGCCCCTCGGGCTCGGCCTGATGAAGGCGGGTCGCTCCGCCCCCGAGGCGCTCGCGTCGCTCCTGGCCGGCGACGCGCAGCGCGACGTGCGGCAGGTCGCCATGATCGACGCCCAGGGCCGCGTCGAGTCACACACCGGGAAGCTGTGCATCCCGGCCGCCGGGGGGCAGACCGGCGCCGGCTACGCGGTCCAGGCGAACCTCATGGAGCGGGGCAGCGTGTGGCCGGCCATGGCCCGGGCCTACGAGGCCGCGAAGGGAGACCTGGCCGAGCGCATGCTCCAGGCACTGGAAGCCGCCGAGCGGGAAGGCGGCGACATCCGCGGAAGGCAGTCGGCGGCGATTCTCGTGGTGAAGGCGAGGTCCACGGGACGTCCGTGGGCGGACCGTGTGTTCGACCTGCGAGTCGAGGACCACGCCGATCCGCTGGTCGAGCTGCGCCGCCTCGTGACCGTCCAGCGGGCCTACAACCACATGACCGCCGGGGACGACTGCACGGCGATCAAGGACTGGGCCTGTGCCGAACGCGAATACGGCGCCGGCGAGAGGCTGCAGCCCCAGAACGCCGAGATGGCGTTCTGGCACGCCGTGGCTCTCGCCACGAACGGCAAGCTCGAGCCTGCTCGCCCCCTGTTCGCAAAGGCCTTCGCTGCCGACCCGCGCTGGCGCGAGCTCGTCCAGCGCCTTCCCGGCGTGGATCAGCTTCCGAAGGATCCGAAGCTGCTCGAGCAGATCCTGGCGATCCGCTGACTGCGATGCTCGTCCTCCTGCTGCTGGCCTCGGCCGCCGAGACGCCCCGGCTCACCCCCGCGGCGCTGCCCCCCGTCGCCCGCGACGCGGTGCGGGTCTTCCTCGTGCGCCACGGCCAGGCGCTCTCGAACCTCGACCCCGCGCCCGAGCTGCCGCCGGAGAAGCTCGACCGCCTGACCGACCTCGGGCGCACCCAGGCGCGGCGCGCCGCAGAAGCGCTGCGGCCCGTGCCGATCGAGCGCATCCTGACGTCGCCCGCGGGGCGCGCGCGGGAGACGGCCACGGCGCTGGCCGAAGTGCTGGGCCTGTCCGTCGATGTCGAAACGCGCCTGCGTCCCCTCGAGCTCGGCCGCGGTGCCGAGGGGCGCGAGTTGGACTGGGACGCCCGCGAGGCCGAGTGGGAGGCGGGGCGGGATCCCGCACCCGAGGGCGGCGAGTCTCTCGAGGGCGTCGGCCGCCGCGTGCTCGCCCTGATCTCGGAGCTGGCGAAGCGGCCGGGGCGCAGCCTCGTCCTCGTCGCCCACGGCGAGGTGATCGCGGCGTTCACGGGCGAGTTGGCCGACGTGCCGGGACCGAAGCGCTGGCCGCCCACCGTGCCGAACGGCTCGATCACGGTGGTCGACGCACGGGCGGGGGAGCGGCCGAGCGTCCTGCTCGCGAGCCACGTGCCGGCGCCCGCCAGCCGCTGACGCCGTGCCCGAGCTGCCGGACCTGCTCCACATCCGGAACAGGCTCGAGGCGCGCCTCAAGGGGCGCATCGTCACCTCCGAGCGCGTCCGCGAGCCCGTGGTGATGCGCTTCGCGGTCCGCGGCAACCTCTCGCTGCTCCTCGGCCGCCCTCTCGAGCAGGTCGGCCGGCGCGGCGCCGCCATCCTGCTCCGCTTCGAGGGCTTCGACCTCGCCGTGGACCCCATGCTGGCGGGCCGCTTCCGCTTCGCCGAGCCCGGCGAGAAGGATCCCGCGTCCCTCGCATTCGCCCTCGGCTTCGGCGACGTCGAGCTCCGCTACCTCGACGACAAGAAGATGGGCAAGGCCTACCTGATCGTCGCCGGGGATTTCGGGGCGATCCCGGCGCTGCGGGCCGGCGGCGCGGACATCCTGTCGCACGAGTTCAGCCGCGAGCGTTTCGTCAGCCTGTTGCGCCGACGGCGGGATCAGGTGCGGGCCTTCCTCCTCGACAAGAAGGCCCTGGACACCATCGGGAACGCCTACGCCGACGAGATCCTCTTCGAGGCGGGGATCCACCCCAAGACGTGGTGCCGCGCGATCGACCACGACGGAGCGGTGCGGCTGCACGCCGCGATCGTGTCCGTGATGAAGGCGGCGATCGACGAGGTGGCCCGTCGCGACGAGCCCCTGGACGTCAAGGTGCGCGACTTCCTCAAGGTGAGGCTCAAGGACACCTGCCCGCGCTGCGGATCCCGGCTCCGCACCGCAGGCGTCAAGGGCATGGACGCGTACTTCTGCCCGACCTGCCAGCCCGCGACGCGCCCGGGCTTCTTGGACTGGCGGAAGACCGGCGTCTGATCAGAAGCCGCGGCGCAGCGCGGAGCGCGCGGCGTGGACGCCGCACAGGCCGTGGGCGCCCGCGCCGGGCGGCGTGGAGGAGGAGCACAGGAACACGCCCTCGAGCGGCGTCGCGTAGGGGTCCAGGGAGAGCACCGGCCGGGCGAGGAGCTGCCGGAGGTCCGCGGCGCCCCCGCCGATGTCGCCGCCGGCGTGGTTGGGGTTCGAGACCTCGAGCCGCGCCGGCGTCCAGACGCTGCGCGCGCGCACGACGTCGCGGAAGCCCGGCGCGAAGCGCTCGATCTGGGCCTCAATCCGCGGCAGGAGGTCGCCGGTCCAGCCGTTCGGCACGTGCCCGTACGCCCAGGCCACGTGGCGTCCCGCCGGCGCCCGCGAGGGGTCGACGAGCGTCGGCTGCACCAGGATCACGAACGGGCGCTCCGGGGCCTCGCCGCGCGCCACGGCGGCCTCGCTCGCGGCGGTCTCCTCGAAGCTTCCGCCGAGATGGACCGTCGCGGCGCGGGCGCACTCGGCCGCGCGCCACGGCGTGGCCGCCTCGAGCGCGTAGTCGACCTTGAAGACGCCGGCGCCAGGACGGAAGCGCGCGAGGGCGCGCCGGTAGCGCAGGGGCAGTCGGCCGCCGGCCATCGCGAGGAGCTGCCGCGGGGTCACGTCGAGCAGCGCGCAGCGGGAGGGCGGCAGCTCGTCGAGGGACACGACCCGCGCGCCCGTCACCAGCGTGCCGCCCAGGGCCGCGAGGTGCGCCACGAGCCCGGCGGCGATCCGTCCCGAGCCCCCCCTCGCCACGGGCCAGCCGCCCGCGTGGGCCGTGGCGCCGAGGACGAGGCCGATCGCCGCCGAGGCCGCGCCTTCGAGGGGCACGTTGCCGTGGGCCGCGAGGCCGGCGAAGAGCGCCCGGGCCGCGGCGCCGGCGAAGCGCGCCCGCGCCAGAGAGGCGGCGGAGCGCACCGCGTCCAGGCCGAAGCGCGCGAGCCGGAACGGATGGCGGGGGAGATGGGGCGGTCCCAGGGCGTCGTGGGCGACGTCGTCCCAGCGGTCCACGAGTGGTGCGAACGTGCGGGACCAGGCGGGACCGTCCGCGCCCAGGCCGCTGGCCGTGGCCGCGACGCCCCGGTCCAGGACGGCGGCGCGGCCGTCGTCGAAGGGATGCGCGAGGGCGAGCGGCGGGACGACGAACTCCCGCGCCTCCGGCGGCAGCGAGCGGAAGAACGGTGACACGGCGCCGATCGCGAAGATCGTGGCGCACAGGTCGTGGACGAAGCCCGGCTCGGTCAGCTCCGCCGACCGCAGGCCGCCGCCCGCCTCGTCCGCCGCTTCCACCACGAGCACGCGGCGTCCCTCCCGCGCGAGCGTGATCGCCGCCGCCAGGCCGTTCGGTCCCGAGCCCACGACGACCGCGTCCCAGGAGCCGGCGGGGACGCGCTCGCGCCAGGCCGGGGTCAACGCCGGATCTCGTACTGCTCGGCCAGGTGCAGATCGAAGGATTGGTGGCGGGGGTTGCGGCGAAAGCCGCGGAAGTGGGCGTGGCAGCGGTAGCAGACCGTGATCTCCGGCAGCAGCGCATAGAGCGCGGCGTCCACGAGCGCCGCCACCACGAGGCTGGCGTAGTACGGCGTGAAGGGGGCGAGCGCGGCGCCCACGACCACGATGGCCAGGCCGGCCTTCTGGTTGAAGTCGCGCTGCACGTAGAGCTGCTCACCGTCGCAGGCCGGGCAACGGTCGACGACGCGCTCCTCGCGGGCCGACGCCGTCAGGGACAGCTCGCGGGTCGCCCCGCAGCGCGGGCAGGCGCCGCGGCCGTCCAGTCCCGCGATCGCCTCGCGGCCGCACGCGGTGCAGGCGAACGCGATCTCGGGCGCCCGGCTCACAGCGGCAGGCCCGCCGCCACGCGCAGGTACTTCGCGAGCAGCTCTCCGGACATGACGAGGAAGAGCTGCACGTAGAGGATGCCGGTGGCCGATTGGGTCGAGCGGATCTCGACCGTCTTCCACACGAACCACAGGAGCGAGGCGGGCCCGGCGATGCCGAACAGCACACGCATCCAGACGAAGACGCCGTCGGGGCTCCACAGCCCCAGCGCCACC
>DASSJI010000213.1:0-7867 GCA_035691285.1 Vicinamibacteria bacterium
CGGTTGTTGCGGCGTCGGGAGCCAGGCGTCGCCTCACGGCGATCGCGGGTGTTGTGACGGCAATCGCCATTGCGGCAGCAGCGGTCGCTTGGCTCCGGAGCCGAAGCTCGACCGAACAGCGCGCAGTTTCGTCGCCGGCGCCCGTCACCCGGCCAACGCCCGTCCCGCTGTTGAAGCGCGTGGCCGTGGGCGCCTTCGAAAACCGCACCGGTGACGGGTCCCTCGATTCGTTGGGTAAGCAGATCGAGGATCGGACGGCCGAGGTGCTGGCCCAAATCGGCCGCGTCGAGGTCGTGAGCGGTCCGGAGTCAGCGGAGGCGGTCGTGCAGGGTGCGTACGCCAAGCAGGGCGGCACGATCGAGCTCCGCGCCGAGCTACGGAGCGTCGCCGGGAAGAAGCTCATGGCCACCGCGGGGCCGGTCGAGCTGCCTACGGGCCGTGCGAGGGAAGTGATTGAACGACTGGCGCAGGATACCGCGGGTCGGGTCGCGAGCTACGCGGACCCGTTCCTTGCACCGATAGGCCACGCAATCCACTTGCCCAACCTGGCGGCCTACCGCGAGTACGTCCAAGCGATAGAGCTGCGGCATCGCGGGGAAACCGCGCGCTCCCTCCAGCACTTCGAGAAGGGGGCGGAGCTCGATCCCGGATTCATTCTGGCACCGCTGCGGGTGAGCTATGACTACTTCAATCGCTCCCAGTACGAAGAGGCCGCGTCGGTCTGCGAGAAGCTCATCAAGCTACAGTCGGGGTTCACACCCGTCGAGCGCGCGCTCACTGAAGAGATGGAAAGCCGGCTGAGAGGCGACCGCCGGTCCGCTTACGAGGCCATCCGCCGGGCGGCGGAATTGGCTCCCGGCTTCAATCAACTTCCTTTGCGAGCAGGCATTCTTCAAGTCCAGCGCAACCTTCCCCGGGAGGCGCTCACTTGGTTCGCCCAGACCGACCCGGAAGCGCCTGAAGTGCCTGCAATGTGGTGGGCCTACTGGGCGGGGCGTACAGAGGCGCTTCACATGGTTGGCGAGCATGCCCGAGAGCTGGAGGAGGCCCAGCAAGGACGCCGGCAGTCGCCCGCGAGCCTCATTCTGCTGTCTTTCGAGGTCCGCGCGCTCGCGGCGCTCGGCCGAACCGGCGAGGTCGAGGCCGTGCTCCGCGAGGCGTCGTCTCTCACGAGTGATTGGGATGCGGGCTTAACCGCAGGCGACCGCAAGCGGCTAGCGGCGGACGAGCTGCTCGCCCACGGTCACATACAAGCCTCGGGCGCCGCCCTCGAGCAGGCCGAGGAGTGGTTCCGGAGCCGGCCGCCTCCGGAGGCAACACTGGAAATCGTACGCTCGGGTTTGTGGAACGTGCTCTACAGACGCGGCAAACTCAATGAGGCCCGCGCGCTCGGCGAAGCGCTGAGGAGGGAGTTTCCCAAGAGTGTCGAGTACCTAGGCCGATGCGGTGCATTGGCCGCGCGGCAGGCGCGTCCTGATGAAGCGCAGAAGATCTCCAACCAGCTTCGCGACCTGGACCGGAAGTACCTGTTTGGCGAGCACACCCTCTGGCGATCCCGCATCGCAGCGCTCCTCGGCGACCGCGAAATCGCGTTGAAGCTCCTGCGTGAGGCCTTCGCACAGGGCGCGGCGTTTGGCGTGTGGCTCCATCGGGACGTGGACTTCGAGTCGCTACAGGGCGACCCCGGCTTCCGCGAGCTGCTCCAACCGCGGGGATAGACTGCCCGTCTCTACTTCGAGATCGGCGTCGCGTGCCAATCTCCGGCCCCTCGCTCAAGCCCGATGGATCGGAGGAGGCATGATGCGCGCAGGGATGCGTGTGTTGAGTCTCACCGTCGGCGTGGCGCTGCTGCTGATGGGCGCGGCGGCAGCCTCGGCCCAGTCGTGGTCGGTCGAGCAGCAAGAGATCTGGAACTTCGAGATCTCCCAGGCGACCGAAGCCCTCGAGAAGGAGCGAAAGACGGGGCACCGGCCGGCTCGATGCTACCCTCCGCCGGAAAGGAGCCGCCCGTGTCCAAGCCGCGCATCCTGATCGTCGACGACGACCCCGGAACCCTCGAGTCGCTCTCCCGCGCCTTCGCCCTCGAGGGCCTCACGACCCTCGCCGCCTCCTCGGCGGCGCGCGCCCTCGAGCTGCTCGCCGCGCAGCGGGTCGACGCCGTCCTCACCGACGTGGTGATGCCCGAGATGGACGGGCTCTCGTTCCTCGAGCGGCTGCGCGAGAAGGACGCGGACGTCCCGGTCGTGGTGATGAGCGGCCAGGCCACCCTCGACATGGCGATCAAGGCCACGCGCCTCGGGGCCCTCGACTTCGTCGAGAAGCCGGTGGGGCTCGAGCGCCTCCTCGTCACCTTGCGGAACGCCCTGCGCCTCGACCGGCTCGAGCGCGAGAACCGCGACCTCCGCGGCGGAGAGGCGGGCGCCCTGCTCGGCACGAGCGCGGCCATGGAGAAGCTCCGCGCGCTCGTGGAGCGCGCCGCGCCCACGGACGCCGCGATCCTCGTGCTCGGCGAGAACGGCAGCGGCAAGGAGCTCGTGGCCCGCGCCATCCACGCGGGCTCCCCGCGCCGCGACGGACCCTTCGTGCCGATGAACTGCGCGGCGGTCCCGGCCGAGCTCGTCGAGAGCGAGCTGTTCGGCCACGAGAAGGGGTCGTTCACGGGCGCATCGGCCCAGCGCCGCGGCCTCTTCGAACAGGCGGACGGAGGAACGCTGTTCCTGGACGAGATCGCCGACATGCCGGCCTCGATGCAGGCGAAGCTGCTGCGCGTGCTCCAGGACGGCAACTTCACCCGCGTGGGCGGGCACGCCACCCTCCACGCCGACGTCAGGCTGATCTCCGCCACCAACCGCGACGTCGACGCCCTGGTCGCCGACGGCCGCTTCCGCGAGGACCTGCTGTACCGGATCAACACGCTGACCATCCGGACGCCCCCGCTGCGCGAGCACCGCGAGGACGTGCCGGCGCTGGTCGCCCACCTCGCGGAGGCCGCGGCCCGGCGCAACCGGTGGCGGCCCCGCCGCTTCTCCGACGACGCGCTGGCTCTGCTCCGGCAGCAGCCCTGGCGGGGCAACGTCCGCGAGCTGCGCAACGTCGTCGAGCGCGTCCTGATCCTCTCTGAAGGCGACGAGATCGGCGCCGAAGACGTGAGGGCGGCGCTCCCCGCTCCGGCCCGCTCCTCCGCCGGCGCCATCCCCGCGGAGGGCGCGCTCCGCGACGTCGTCGATGCCTTCGAGCGCGAGGTGATCCGCGAGCGGCTGAAGCTCCACGGCGGCCACGTCACGAACGCCGCGAAGAGCCTCGATCTCGAGCGCAGCCACCTCTACAAGAAATGCCGGCAGCTCGGCATCGACATTCGCGAAGAAAGCTGAGCCGCATCCGACCCCGCGTGCTTCGACTCCCCCTCGAGGGGAGGCGAAGCACACAGCTTGTGCAGAGCCACTCCCCCGCCCCCTCTGGGGGCGGGGATAGGGGGGGCTTGATGAAAGCAAGCCCGATGGTCGCCTGATTCAGAACAGCTTCGCCATCTTCGGATGCGCCAGCACCCGCTCCTTCACGATCTCGATCCAGCGCTCGCGCTCGCGGGGCGGGAGCGCCTCGTGGCTCATCTCCTTCTCGGCCAGGAGCGTGTCGACGAGCTGGTCGATGGCGCGGATGAAGAACTGATCGGTGTCCCGGAAGCCGTCGGCCTGCGCCTCGCCGTCGTCCACGGGCACCTTGAAGAGCAGGTCGTAGCTGCGCATCCACCAGTCCACCAGCCGCTCGACGGGTCGCTGCCGGCCACAGGCGAGCACCATGTAGGCATAGTTGTCCAGCACGCTCCGGTCGCACACGACGACCGCATGGGAGCTCGCGGAGCGGATCTCTTCGGCGACCTGGGTCATGAGGATCCAGGTCTGGGCCTCGAGGGAGGTCTTCCGGTTCACGGGCAAGGGCGACAGGCGGGCGACCTCCTTCACCATGTCGACGTTCGCCCCGCGGCGTTTCAAGAGCGACGCGAGGTCGAAGCACAGGGTGGTCTTCCCCACCCCGTGGGAGCCGATGAAGGCGACCTTCACTTCGCCGGTTCGGCCTTGAGCGCCGTCCGGTAGATCAGGTAGGCGACCCCCGCGAAGGCTGCGAAGGCGACCACGGCCGGCAGCGCCTCGCGGCCGAAAGCCAGGGTTCCGGCGAGCCGCTCGACCCAGGGCTCGGGGAAGTTCAGGAATGAGGCCGCGAGCCCCACGAGAGAGCCGCCAGCCACGAGCCCCGAGCTGTAGAGCACGCCCGGGCCCGCGTCGGACTCGACGTCGCTGCCGCGCTTCCACTCGACCGCGCGCCGCGCGAGCCCCCCGAGGAAGACCGGCGTCGTGCTCTCGAGGGGCAGGTACATGCCTACCGCGAAGGCGAGGGCGGGCACGCCGATGATCTCCATGAAGATCGAAGTGAACACGCCGAGCAGCACGAGGCCCCAGGGAAGCTGCTGGGTCAGGATGCCCTTGATCACGAGGCTCATCAAGGTCGCCTGCGGGGCCGGCGCCTTGTCGGAACCGATGCCCTCCTGCATCCGGTAGCGGACGCGCCCCGTTTCCTCGACGAGGTAGCTGCCGTCGGGGATGTCGTCGCGCCCGCCCGCGCGCGCCACCTTGTAGAGGCGTCCGTCCAACCCCTTCTCCTCCGGCGCGTCGGGAAGGGCGGCGAGCACGACCTCGTACCCCGCCTCCTGGACCTTGCGGTTGTTGCGGTTCAGCGCCTGCAGCGTCAGGCCGATGAAGATCACGCTGGTCAGGACGCCGACGATGATCGCGGTCTGCTGACGCCAGGGCGTCCCGCCGACCAGGAAGCTCGTCTTCAGGTCCTGGCTCGTGGTGCCGGCGTTCGACGACGCGATGCAGACGACGGCGCCGATCGAGAGCGCCGCGGCCGTGTAGGCGTGCCCCGTCCACCCGAGCAGGATGAACACGAGACAGGTGCCCATCAGCGTCGCGATGGCCATGCCGCTGACCGGGTTCGACGAGGAGCCCAGCTCGCCGGTGATGCGCGACGAGACGACCGAGAAGAAGAAGCCGAACAGGATGATCGTGACCGCCGAGACCAGGCTGACACCGAGCCCGGGCACCGCCTTGAGCTGCGGCAGGAACGTCATGAAGAGGGCGAGCGCGAGAGAGCCGCCGAGCACGATCGACAGGGGGATGTCGCGCTCGGTGCGAGGCCGCGAGTCGCCTCCGCCCTCCGAGGTCAGGCGCAGGTCCCGGATCGAGGCGCGGAAGGAGTCGAGGATGGTGGGGAGCGCCTTGAGCAGGTTGATGATCCCGCCCGCGGCCACGGCCCCGGCGCCGATGTAGCGGATGTACCGGCTCCAGAGGTCGTCGGGCGACATGTCCGAGATCAGGGCCGTCGACGGGTAGAGCGGCGCCGCCCGGCCCTCCCCGAAGAGGGCGATGGCCGGGATGAGCACGAGCCACGACAGCAGGCCGCCTCCCACCATGACGGCCGACGAGCGGTAGCCGATGATGTAGCCGACACCCATCAGCTCGGGCGAGATGTCGCAGGCGACCTTCGAGGCCTTGAGGCCCGGGATGTGGAACTCGGGGATCCCCGGCCAGATCTTGTGGACGGCCGTCACCAGCTTGAACGCCGCGCCGGCGAAGAGGCCCTTGAACACGTAGCCGGCCTGGGTGCCCCGCGCCTCGCCGGCGACGAGCACCTCGGCGCAAGCCGTCCCCTCGGGATAGGTGAGGACGCCGTGCTCCTTGACGATCAGGTACCGGCGCAGGGGGATCATCATGAGGACGCCCAGGACGCCGCCGCACAGCGAGAGCAGCAGGGTCCGCGTCCAATCCAGGGGGAAGCCGAGCAGGACGAGCGCCGGCAGGGTGAAGGCGACCCCGGCGGCGATCGACTCGCCCGCCGAGCCCGTCGTCTGCACCACGGTGTTCTCGAGGATCGACGCCCGGCCGCCCAGAGCGCGAGAGAAGGCTCTGAACAGCGTGATGGAGATGACGGCGATGGGGACCGACGCCGACACCGTGAGGCCCACGCGAAGAGCGAGGTAGACGCTCGAAGCGCCGAAGACCAGGCCGAGGACGGATCCGACGACGAGGGCGCGGACCGTCAGCTCCGGCAGCGTCTCCTCGGCGGCGACGTACGGCTTGAATCCGGGCGGTGCGAGGGGTTGCGACACGGGGCCTCCGCTCAGGTGCGCGCTCTGTTTCGAGCGCGGATTCTATGCTGTAATCGCGGGCCTCGCGAGATGTCGGACTTCTACCATCCCTTCGAGAAGCTGATCCCGATCGTCGTGATGGGCAAGCGCCTCGAGGTGCCCGAGAACAACCTGCTGCTGCGCCAGCTCCAGTACGTGTGCCCTGAGATCGGCATGGGCAAGTACTGCTGGAACGGCGAGTGCCGCTATTGCGAGATCAGCTACCAGCTCGAGCCCGGCGGCCCGGTGATGACCGGTGGCCTCGCCTGCCTGATCAAGGCGAAGGCCGGCCTGCGCATCACCAAGCTGGCGTTCGAGCTCAGGTACAACCTCGGCGAGGCCCTGGCCGCGGCGCCCCGGGCCGAGGAGTGAGGGCGGACCTCAGGCCCTGACGAGGCGCGAGCGCACTTGGCGCCAGGTGGTCGCGAGCGCGTTGCGCGTCGACTCGAGCCGGCGCGCGCCGAAGTCCGAAGCCTCCTGGCTCTGGAGCGTCTCCCGGGCCCGGGTCACGAGCTTCCGGCAGGTCTGGACCAGGATGTCGTCGGCGTGGCCGCGGGTGCGCAGCTCCTCGATGTCCACCACGAGGTCCGTGATCATCCGCTCGATCTCCAGCACGTGCTCGCGGAGCTGGGCGTCGAGCGGATAGACCACCTCGATCGGCTCCTCCGGGACCGGCGCCGGAGCGGCCGTCTCCGCCGCTTGCGCCGCCGCCGAGCGCGCCCGCTCCTCGCGGAGCTCGCGCCAGGCCCGCGAGAAGAGGAAGGGATAGAGCGTGTTGATCTCCTCGAACTCCTGCTTCGCGGACTCGTCCTTCGTCAGGTAGTACGACCGCACCGCCGCCTTCACGCGCATGACGAGGCGCTGCTCCTTCTCCTCGATCACGAAGCGGGTGTCTCCGGCCAGCTCCTGGATCCTCTGCTCGATGAAACGGTTGTGCTCGTGGGTGCGGAGGTCCTCGAAGTCGTGGTCGTGCCCGTGCACGATGCGAGCGTTCGGCTCGCCGTAGTTCGCGTAGACGATCACGTTCACCCGGCGGACCGGCTTCTCCGTCACGCGGTCGACGACCGGGCCGCGATCCTCGATCTGGATGTGGTAGGGGGTCCCGGCGCTCGAGGTGTAATTCTGGTTCAGGCCACCGACCTTACACATCCGCGCATCGAGCACCGGACCTGGTTCCAGCGCAACCTCCTTGCGAACCCGGGGGCCTGATTCTAGCAGGCCCCTCCCCCCAGGCTCAACAGGGACAAGCAGTTGAGACTATGAGTAGTATACAGTCAGATTTAATGCTTGACAACCGCTAATGCTAGGCCTATTATCCGAGTGCGGCCGGAACCCGTTGTTCGGGCGAGGCTCCGGCCGCGAGCGGAGGAGCGAGGAGACATGAGCAAGGTCGTCGGCATCGACCTCGGGACGACCAACTCGGTCGTCGCCGTGATGGAGGGGGACAGCCCCTCTGTGATCGCAAACTCGGAGGGCGCCCGCACGACGCCGTCGGTGGTGGCCTTCGGCAAGGACGGCGAGCGGCTCGTCGGCCAGGTCGCGAAACGGCAGGCCGTCACGAACCCCGAGAACACCGTGTACTCGATCAAGCGCTTCATGGGGCGCCGCTACTCGGAGGTGAGCGAGGAGCAGAAGATGGTGCCCTTCAAGGTCGTCGAGGCCGGAAACGGCGACGCCCGGGTCGAG
>DASSJI010000214.1:0-4361 GCA_035691285.1 Vicinamibacteria bacterium
TCGGTCGCGTCCAGGGTGTGCAGCGTCGAGAGCACCAGGTGGCCGGTCTCGGCGGCGGTGATGGCGGTCTCGATCGTCTCGTAGTCGCGCATCTCGCCGACCAGGATCACGTCGGGGTCCTGGCGCAGGGCCGAGCGCAGCGCCGCGGCGAAGGAGCGCGTGTCCACCACGACCTCGCGCTGGTTCACGATCGACTTCTTGTCGCGGTGCAGGAACTCGATGGGGTCCTCGATCGTGATGATGTGCTCGGTGCGCTGGGCGTTGATGAAGTCGATCATCGCCGCCAAGGTCGTCGACTTGCCGGAGCCGGTGGTTCCGGTGCACAGGATCAGGCCGCGCTGCTCGTTGCAGATCTTCTCGAGGACGATGGGCAGGCCCAGCTCGCGCACGGTGAGGATCTTGACCGGGATGACGCGCAGCACCAGCCCCACGGTTCCGCGCTGCTGGAAGACGTTGCAGCGGAAGCGGCCGAGGCCGGGCACCGAGTACGCGATGTCGATCTCCAGGTTGTCCTTGAACTTCTGCTTCTGGCGGTTGCTCATGATGGAGAACGCCATGGCGATGGTGTCCTCCTGCATGAGGCGCTTGGTCTCGACCAGCGGGATCAGCTCGCCGTTGATGCGAAGCACGGGGTGGGAGCCGACCTTGAGGTGGAGGTCGGAGGCCTTTCGCTCGGATGCGATCTTCAGGAGATCGTTGATATGCATGGGGTCATCCCCTTAGCCGGCGCTCTTCTTGCGGGCCGGGGCCGCGGCCGCCTGTGCCAGGGCCGGCACGTAGGTGAGCCAGCCGAACTCGTCGGGCGCCTTGCACTCGATGACGTCGAAGAACGCCCGCTGCAGCGCCTCGGTGACGGGGCCGCGGGCGCCCTTGCCGACCGTGATGCGGTCCACCGAGCGGATCGGCGTGATCTCGGCGGCGGTGCCGGTGAAGAAGGCCTCGTCGGCCACGTAGAGCAGCTCGCGGGGCATGCGTTCCTCGACGACCGGGATGCCGAGCTTGCGCGCCAGCGCGAGCACCGAGTCCCGCGTGATGCCGGGCAGGATCGAGGAGACGAGGGGCGGCGTGATGAGGGTGCCCCTCTTCACCACGAACAGGTTCTCGCCGCTGCCCTCCGAGATCTGGCCCTCGGCGTCGAGGGCGATGCCCTCCGAGTAGCCCTCCTTGATCGCCTCCATCTTGATGAGCTGCGAGTTCATGTAGTTGCCGGCCGTCTTGGCCATCGCCGGGAGCGTGTTGGGCGCGAAGCGGGTCCAGGAGCTGACCCGGACGTCGACACCCTTCTCGAGCGCCTCGCTGCCGAGGTACTTGCCCCAGTCCCAGACCATGATGAAGGCTTCCACCGGGCACGGGAACGGGTTGACGCCGAGCTGGCCGTAGCCACGGTAGATGACAGGCCGGATGTAGCACGCGTCCATCCTGTTCGCGGCGATGGTGTCGAGCGTGGCCTGGCTGAACTGTGCGGTCGACCAGGGGACGTCCATCCGATAGATCTTCGCCGAGTCGTAGAGCCGCTGCGTGTGCGCGTCGAGGCGGAACACCGCCGGGCCCTCGGGAGTCGCGTAGCAGCGGATGCCCTCGAAGACCGCGGAGCCGTAGTGGATGACGTGGGAGCCGACGTGGATCTTCGCGTCGTCCCAGGGGACGAGCGTGCCGTTCATCCAGATCTTGTCGGACTTCGGGAAGGACATCGGGGAGCGGCCCTCCTCTGGCGACGCCCGCCGGAAACGTCCCGCGCGGCGCGGCCCTTTTTCGCGGATTCTAGACGCCGGCTCCGTCCGTGTCAATGGAGAAGCTTGGGAAGTCGCTGACGGAAGCGGAGTTAGGCGGATGGCGACGGCCTATTGCTTCTCGCCGCAGAAGGGACAGCTGTCGGAGCGGGCGTGCAGGGGCTTTCTGCAGTGCCAGCAGAAGCCCCGCTTCGGCCCCTCGCGGGCCTTGAGCCGCCTGCGGATGTCCTCGATCTCGGTGGCCTTGTGGTCGATCTCGCCGGCCGTCGCGAGGTCCTCGGCCAGCTCCGCCGCGCGCTGGTAGCGCTCGCCGACCTCGGTGGCGAGCGCCTTCATGACGATGTCTGAGATCTCACGGGGGATCTGGCTGTTGCGCAGCTTCGGCGGCGTGCACCGGCCCTGGGCGACCATCCGCTCGATCTGGGCGGGGTTGGGGCTGAAGTAGGGGAGCGTTCCCGTGACCATCTGATAGAGCATCACGCCGACGGAGTAGACGTCGGAGGCGAGGACCGCGCGCCCCTGGAACTGCTCGGGGGCCATGTAGGGCGGGCTTCCGATGACGGTCGTGGCGTGGGACTTCTCGAGGAAGCGCGAAGTGCCGAAGTCGGCGACCTTGACGACGCCGCTCTCGGAGATCAGCACGTTCGCCGGCCGCAGGTCGCGGTGGAGGACCTGGTTCTGGTGGGCGTGGTCGACGCCCTTCAGGATCTGCATCGTGTAGGCCACGGCCCGGGGGACGTCGAGGGACTTCTCCCTGTCGAGCATGGACTCGAGGCTCTCGCCCTTCACGTATTCCATGACGATGAAGAAGACCCCGTCGACCTTCTCCGCCGTGACGATACCGACGATGTTCGGGTGGTCGAGGGCGGCCAGCAGGCGCGGCTCCTGGAGCAGGTCCTCGAAGCCGCCGCTCTGCCGGTGGGGGACCTTGATCGCGACCTTCTTGTCGATCCAGGTGTCCCGCGCCAGGAAGACGGTGCCGAAGCCGCCGGAGCCCAGGTTGGACAGGATCTGGTACTTCCCGACCGTCTGTCCCAGGAGGAACATGGAGTGGTGAGCGGCCGGGAGTATAGCAGCCCGACCCGCTAGAATCTGCGCGAACGGAGGACGCGATGAGCTTCATGGACGACGCGCGCGCGCGGGTGCGCGGCAAAGGAAAGCGGATCGTCTATCCCGAGGGCACCGAGGAGCGGGCGGTGCGCGCGGCGGGGATCCTGCGGGACCTGGGCCTGGCGCGCCCGACGCTGCTCGGACCGCGCCGTGAGATCGAGGCGCGAGCCGCCGCGGCCCAGGTCTCCCTGGCGGGGATCGAGCTGCGCGATCCCGCGGAGCCGAGCGCGCGCTTCGAGGCGGAGTACGTGGCGCTGCGCAAGCACAAGGGCGCGACGCCGGAGCTGGCCCGGGAGCGCATGCGCCTGCCGCACTACCACGGCGCGATGCTGGTGCACCTGGGCGACGCCGACGGCATGGTCTCGGGCCTGCAGAGCGCCACCAAGCCGTTCCTGCCGTCCTTCGAGATCGTGCGGATGGCCGAGGGCATCAAGCGCGCCTCTTCGGTGTTCGTCATGTGCTGGCCGGACCGGACGCTGTTCTACGCCGACTGCTCGGTGAACATCGCGCCCGACGCGGCGACCCTCGCGGACATCGGCCTGGCGACGGCCGCGACGGTCCGCTCCTTCGGCGCCGAGCCGCGCGTGGCCTTCCTCTCGTTCTCGACGCGCGGCTCCGCCCAGCACGAGAAGGTGGACAGGGTGCGCGAGGCGACGGCCCTGGCGAAGGCTCGGGCGCCCGAGCTGCTCGTGGACGGTGAGCTCCAGTTCGACGCTGCCTTCGTCCCGTCCGTCGCGAGCAGGAAGTGCCCCGACAGCGCCCTCGCCGGAGCGGCGAACGTCTTCGTCTTCCCGGACCTGGACGCCGGGAACATCGCCTACAAGATCACGGAGCGGCTGGGCGGCGCGCAGGCGATCGGGCCCATCCTGCAAGGCCTGCGCAAGCCCGTGAACGACGTCTCGCGGGGCTGCTCGGCCCAGGATCTCGCCGACGTGGGCGTGATCACCGCGGTGCAGGCGGGCTGAAGCCGAGGTCGCCCCAGAGGGCCTGAGCGAGCGCGACGGCCGCGATGGCCGCGGTCTCGGCGCGCAAGATCCTCGGTCCGAGGCCGAAGGGCCTGAAGCCTGCCGCGGCGAGGCGCTCGACCTCCCATTCCTCGAAGCCGCCGGCGGGTCCGATCAGGAGCAGGAGGGAAGAGGGTCGTGGCAGCGACGCGAGGGGCGGCGGGGCGTCGCGCTCCAGCAGGAGGCCTTTGGCTCCCTCGAACGGAAGCTGGAGGAGGCGGTCGAGCGTCACGGTGGGCGCGACCTCGGGGACGACGGCGCGGCCGCACTGCTCGGCGGCGCCGCTCGCGACCTTGTCCCAGCGCTCCTGCCGCGAGCCTTGGAGCGCCGGCCTCGCGGCGGCGTCGGTCCGCGCCGTCACGACCGGACGGATCGCGCCGACGCCGAGCTCCGTGGCCTTCTGGACCACGAGCTCCATGCGGTCGCCCTTGAGGGGCGAGAGCGCGAGCTCGAGGCGGAGCGGAGACTCCGGGCGGGGCACGAGCCGCTCCCCGAGGTGGGCCGTCACCTCGCGCCG
>DASSJI010000215.1:0-3792 GCA_035691285.1 Vicinamibacteria bacterium
GGTGACGCGGATGGTCGGGGGCGCGAGGAACGGGTACTGCTCGAAGCTGAGCCCGCGCAGGCTGTTGAGCCCGAGCAGGACCGTGATGATCGCGATGACGATCGCGACGATCGGGCGGCGGATGAAGAAGTTGGCCATGGCGCCCTACCCTTGGGCGCCCTTGGCATCGCCGGCGGCGTCGGCCGCGCCGGGCGGAGCCGTGCCTTCCTCGATCCGCACCATCTCGGGCTTGACCTTGATGCCCGGCCGGACCTTCTGCAGGCCTTCGACCACGACGCGCTCGCCGGCCTTCAGGCCGGAGTCGATCACCCACAGCGTCCCGATGCGCTGGGCCGGCTGGACCATGCGGATCTCGATCGCGTCGTCGCCGCCGACGACGGCGACGTTGTAGATGCCCTGCAGCTCCGAGACGGCGCGCTGCGGCACCAGGATCGCGCCCGCCTTCAAGTCCACAGCCGCTCGCACGCGAGCGTACTGGCCGGGCCGGACGATCCCGCCCGGGTTGGGGAAGGCCGCTTCCATGAGGATCGTGCCCGTCGCGGGGTCGACGTTGCGGTCCACGAACACGAGCTGGCCCTTCTGGGGATGCACCGAGCCGTCGGCGAGCACGAGCTCGAAGGGAAGCTCCGGCGGCTCGCTGGTGCGCTCCTTCCGCTCCTCGCGCCGGCGCGCGTAGTAGAGGTAGTCGCGCTCGGGGATGGTGAAGCGCACGTGGATGGTCGCGACCTGGGAGATGTGGGTGAGCAGCGTGCTCTGGCCGCGGCCCACCAGCGTGCCGGGATAGACCTCGGTCTTGCCGACGAGGCCGTCCTCGGGGGCGGTCACCTTCGTGTAGCTGAGGTCGATCTCGGCGCGCTGGACCGAGGCCTTCGCGGCCTCGACGGCGGCCTCCGCCGCCCGCTTCACGACCACGGCGGTCTCGTACTGCTGCCGCGGGATCGCGTTCTTGGCGACGAGGGGCTCGTAGCGGACGACGTCCTGCGTGGCCCGCGCCAGCTGGGCCTCGGTCTCGGCGAGGGTTCCCCTCGACTGTGCCAGCGTCGCCTCGAACGGACGCGGGTCGATCGTGTACAGCAGGTCGCCCTTGCGGACCGGGGCGCCCTCCTTGAAATCGACCGTCTCGAGGAAGCCTTCGACGCGGGCCCGGACCTCGATCTCGGTCGAGCCGCGCGTCTGGCCGATGGCCTCGACGTAGATCGGGACGTCCTTCTGGAGGACCGTGGCCGCCTTGACCTCGGGGGGCGGAGGCGGCGGGGCTTCCTTCTTGCCGCAGCCGACGAGCGACGCCACCAGGATCGCCAGGATGGGACCGGACGGAAGCTTGCTCTTCATGGTTCTCCCTGAGTTCGGTGCGCGAAGCCTAGCCGCGCCCCGCTTTCACAGTCAATCTCGACGACCTTCGCCGTCATCACGCGCCTCCCAGGCGGGCGCCGCGCCACGCGTCCACGACCCTCGCCACGGGCTGGTTCGGCTCCAGTGGGCCGTGCGCCTTCTCGAAGCCGGCCCGGCGCAGCGCCTCCCGGACGTTGCCGCGCGCCTCGGCCAGCCGCAGGTCGATCCCGCGCTCCTTGAGGCCGTGGTGCAGCTCCTCGAGCAGCTCCGCTCCCGCGAGATCGACCAGCGGCGTCGATCCGAGGAAGAACACCGCGAGCCGCACGTCGCCCTCGCGCTGGTTCAGCAGCTCGAAGAAGCGGTCGCGCACGTGCTCGACGTTGAAGTAGAGCAGAGCGGCGTCGCAGCGGAACACGAAGGCGTCCGGGAGGCGCTCGTTCTCCGGCTGACGGACCAGGTCGGCGAAGTAGGCGGTCCCCGGCACCCGACCCAGCTCCGTCGTGTAGGGCCGCGAGGCCCGCCTCAGGAGCAGGAGCAGGGAGAGCACCGCACCGATCAACACGCCGCGCAGCAGGCCCGAACCCAGCACGCCCAGGAGCGCCGCCATGGCCACCGCGAACTCGGCGCGGCTGAAGCGCCACAGCCGCTTCAGCTCCGCGACCTTGAGCAGGCCGGTCACGGCCATGAGCACGATGGCCGCGAGCACCGTCTGGGGCAGGTCGCGCAGCAGGCCCGCCAGGAACAGCGCCACGAGGGCCATGATCACGGCCGCCACCAGGCCCGACCGCGACGTGCGCGCGCCGCCGCCTTCGTTGACCAGCGACTGCGACATGCCCCCGCTCACTGGGAAGCCGTGACCCAGCCCCGAGGCGAGGTTGGCCGCGGAGAGCGCCAGAAACTCACGGTTGCTGTCGAGGCGGTAGCGATGCTTGCGCGCGAACATGCGGCCGATCGCCGAGGTCTCGACCGCGCCGAGCAGGAAGCAGGCCATGGCCAGGGGCAGCAGCTCGTTCACGTCGGAGAGGCGCAGCGGCGGCAGGCCGGGGAGGGGCAGACCCTGGGGCACCTCGCCCAGGAGCGTCACGCCGCGCGCGGCGAGGCCCAAGGCCGGGACCGCGGCGATCCCTCCCACCAGGACGAACAGCGCCACCGGCCGGTTCGGCAGGAGCTTCTTGCCGAGGGCCAGGAGGGCGAGCGCCGCGAGACCCAGGCCGAGCGCCGCGAGGTTCGTTTCCCCGAGGTGGCGGAGGAAATGGCCCATGCGCGCCCAGAAGTCTCCGCCGTGGGAGCCGTGGATCCCGAACAGCTTCGGGAGCTGCGTGCTGGCGAGGTGCAGCGCCACCCCCGCCTTGAAGCCGGTCATCACGGTCTCGGAGATGAAGTTGACGAGGTTCCCCGCCCGGAACAGCCAGGCCGCGAAGCCCAGCACGCCGACGAGCAGAGCGGTCCCGGTGGCGAGCGCCGCCTGCCGGACCGGGTCGCCGCCGGAGAGCGCCCCCAGCGAAGAGCCGACGAGGAGCGAGATCGCCGAGGTGACGGTGACCGCGGTGTGCCGTGAGCTGCAGAGCAGCCAGAAGACCAGCCCCGAGAAGATGCAGGCGTAGAGCCCCGCCTCAGGCGGTAGCCCGGCGAGCGAGGCGTCGCCGATGCCAGCGGGCAACATATAGGCAGCGAGCACCACGCCCGCGACCACGTCTGCACGCAGCTCACGAGGGCTCAAAACGACACTCCCAACGACAGCACCAGCGTGGGATCGTCCCAGCCGGTGTTGAGGAGATAGGCGGTGAAGTCCAGACGCTCGCCCGAGTACCCCACGAGCAGCCCGCGCTGGAGGTCGAGGTCTGTCTCATACGCGCGCGTGCGCTGGCCCATCAGCCCAAGGCGCAGCCCCTCGAGCGGCGAGAACGTCGCCTCGGACCAGGAGTAGAAGAAGCTCTCCTCGGGCCCGCTCGACTCGAACAGGTACTCGCCCTCGCTGTAGAGCTCAAGGCGACCCCAGGCCAGGCTGACCTCGAAGCCGGGGGCGATGCCGCTCGTGTCACCGAAGACGCCGCCGAGCATCGGCGTGGCGTCGAAGGTCACGCTCTCTCCGACGCTGAGGTTCCAGCCCAGCCAGGCGGACGCCGTGCCGCGGTCCTCGTAGTTGTAGCGTGCCTCGAGATGGAGCCCGCCCCGGTCGGCCCTCAGGACAGGCGACACGAACGCATCCTCTCCGGGGACGAAGTAAGCGAGGGCGGCCGCCGAGACCTCCCACGCGGGCTCCTCACCGCGCGTGGGAGCGGAGAGGAGGGTCGTCGAGGCGACCGCCACGCCGAGCATCGCGAGCCTCCTCATCCGCCCAGGGCGATCGCGACGCCCACCAGGAGCAGGCCGACGGCCATGTACACCAGGCCCGCCAGCCAGCGGTTCGTGTTCGCGTGGCGACCCCATTCGTAGCCCGTGACGAACAGGAGCGCCACC
>DASSJI010000216.1:0-4590 GCA_035691285.1 Vicinamibacteria bacterium
AAGGACAAGGCCACCCGGGAGCCGAATCCCGAGATGCGTCTCAAGATCATCCAGGAGTGCTTCCGGCGTGGCCTGATCCTGATCGGCTGCGGCAAGAGCACGATCCGCTTCGCGCCGCCCCTCACCATCGACACCGAGGACGCGGACATCGCCGTGTCGATCGTCGACGAGGCGATGACGGCGCTGGGGGTCTAGCAGGCTGCTGAAAAACCCTGGCGTTCTATACCAGGATGCATATCTTGTATGGAAGCAGCCAGGGAGGGTGGATGAGAGGCGACGAGAGCGACCAGGGGCCGATGTTCAGCTACATCTCGGCGGCGCAGCGGGTGCCAGCCGATCACCCACTGCGCAGGATTCGAGACATGGCTGACGCAGCGCTGAAAGCGTTGTGGCCGACATTCGAGGGTCTGTACTCGAAGGTTGGCCGACCCTCGATCCCGCCCGAGCGTCTGCTGCGGGCATCGCTGCTGCAGTACTTCTACGGCATCCGGAGCGAGCGGCTGCTGATGGAGCAGCTGGACTACAACCTGCTGTTCCGCTGGTTTGTGGGCTTGAGCATGGACGACGAGGTGTGGGACGCGAGCACCTTCAGCAAGAACCGCGAGCGGCTCTTGGAGGGGGACGTCGCCCAGAAGTTCCTGAAGGCGGTCCTGGATCAGGCTCAGGAGGCCGGGCTGACTTCGGACGAACACTTCAGCATCGACGGCACACTCGTCGAAGCTTGGGCGTCTCAGAAGAGCTTCAAGCCCAAGGACGGCTCTGGCGAGGGCGGGCCGCAGAGTCGGAATCCTCACGTGGACTTCCGCGGCAAACCTCGCAAGAACGACACGCACCAGTCCACGACAGATCCCGACGCGCGGCTGTACCGGAAGGGTGATGGTCAAGAGTCGAAACTGAGCTACCTGGGTCACGTGGTGATGGAGAACCGTCACGGCCTGGTGGTCGGCTGCGAGGTCACTCTCGCGGATGGGTACGGGGAACGAGCGGCTGGCCGCGCGTTGATGAGCAGGATCCCACGACAACCGCGAGTGACTTTGGGAGCCGACAAGGGCTACGACAGCGCGGACTTCATCGCCGAGATGCGTGCACAGGGTGTCACTCCTCACGTGGCTCAGAATCAGTCGCGGCGCCGCAGTGCCATCGACGCACGCACGACTCGGCACCCTGGTTACCGACTGAGCCAGATCCTGCGCAAAGCCGTCGAGCATCCCTTCGGCTGGTTCAAGGCTGCTGCCGGGATGTGGCAGGTCAAGGTCCGAGGCCAAGCTCGCGTCGGATGGGCCTTCACCTTCGGAATGGCGGCCTTCAACCTGATCCGCATGCGAAGGCTGCTCCCGAACCCCTGCTAATGCAGCACAAAGCCCACCGTGGCCAGCGCCGTGACCAGAAGCCCAGCGCCGGGCTAGCGACAAGCCCCCTCTCACCATCCTTCACCACGCTGAAGATGCTCGCGCGACAGCATTCTTCAGCAGCCTGCTAGGCGCGCTCGCCCGAGAGCTGCACCACCACCTCGCGCCGGCGCGGCCGGTTGTCGAAGTCCACGAGCACGATCTGCTGCCAGGTCCCGGTCAAGAGCTTCCCTCCTGCGAATGGCACGGCGAGCGACGGTCCCAGCAGGCTGGCGCGGACGTGGGAGTGCCCGTTCCCGTCGTGCCAGGTGTCCTCGTGCTTGTAGGGGATGCCCCGCGGCGCGATGCGCTCGAAGAGGTCCGGAAGGTCCTCGATGAGGCCGGGCTCGTACTCGATCGTGGTCAGAGCCGCGGTGGAGCCTGAGACGAACACGAGCGCCTGGCCCTCGACGAAGCGGTGCCGGCGGACGAGGGCCTGGACCTCCCCGGTCAAGTCCAGCATGTGGCTCTCGCCCCGGGTCTCGACGCTCACGCGGTCCGTGACTATCGGCGTGGTCTACTCCACGTAGCCGAGCGCGCGCAGCTCGCGCTCCTGCTCTTCGGTGAGCCGCGCGCGGCGGCCGGTCGAAAGGCTCGCGCGCCGCGTCGCCGCGAGGGCGGCGTGCAGCGAGGCCTGTGCCAGCAGGGCGCGGGCCAGGATCGGGCGCGCCGAGGCCAGGTTGCGGCTCTCGGCGGGGTCGGCGCCCAGGTCGAAGAGCTCGAGGCCGTCCTCGGGGTCGCCCGACTCCAGGTTGACGATCAGCTTGAGCCGCCCGCGGCGCACGGCGACCTTGTCGGCCTTCCGGTATCTGAGCCGGCTCACGAGGAGGGCGTCAGGGTCCGGCGGCCCGCCGCCACTGAAGAGCGGAGACAGGTCGCGGCCTTCCATCGCGGCCTCGGGCCGCAGCCCGGCCAGGGCCAGCAGCGTCGGCGGCAGGTCGGCGTGCTGGACCGGAGCCTGCACGCGAGCTGCACGCGCCCCGGGGGCACCGATCGCCAAGGGCACGCGGAGAGCCTCCTGATACAG
The DNA here is from genome assembly GCA_035691285.1 of Vicinamibacteria bacterium. GTDB lineage: Bacteria > Acidobacteriota > Vicinamibacteria > Fen-336 > Fen-336 > DATFEN01. The sequence continues at coordinate 2,416 of DASSJI010000216.1, forward strand.
GGAGTAGCCGTGTCCGTGCGCGCCGCGGTCGAAGAGCTCGTCCCCGTGGTCCGCCGTGAGCGCCACGACGGCGCGTCCCCGTCCCAGCGACTCCAGGCCGTCCAGGAGCCGGCCGAAGGCGGCATCCGCCTGCCTCACCTCGGCTCGGTACGCAGCGAGCAGCAGCTCGCGCTCGGCGGGCGTCACGCTCTTCGCGAGCGTCAAGGCGTTCGCCCGTCGCTCCGCGCTCGCCGAGTACGGAGCGAAGGGCTCCCAGTAGACGGGCTCGGCGGAATAGGGACGGTGCGGCTCGAGCACCTGGATGTACACGAACGCCGGCTCGTTGGACGCCTTCACGAATTCCAGCGCCGCGTCGACCAGCTCGCGAGCGGGGCGCATGCCCATCTTCTGGAAGGGGTCGAAGCCCTGCCCGTAGCCGCCCCGTTCGCCGAACACCCCGTTCGCGTTGAAGGCCGCCGTGCGGTAGCCCGCCGCCTGGAACACCTCGGCGAGGGTGTGGGCCTCGGGCGCCAGGACCTGCGTCAGGTCGCCGACGCCGTGGGTCTCAGCGCCGAGACCGGTGAGGAGCGTGGCGACGCTCGGCCGCGTCCACGACGACTGTGCCGTCGCGTCCTCGAAGAGGACAGCGTCGCGTGCGAACGCATCGAAGCGCGGCGTGGTCGGCGCGCGCTGCCCGTAGGCGCCGACCTCGTCGGCGCGCAGCGTGTCCACCACGTACACCACCACGTCGGGGCGCTTGCCCGCGCCGACCGCGCCAGGCGGGCCGGTTGGCGGACTCGAAGGCGCCGGCCACTCCAGGGCCAGCTGTTCCAGCCGCACGCCGGCGCCCTCGCTGCCGAGCCCGAGCAGGCAGGCCGTCACGCCCGGCGGGATGGCGCGACGCGCCTCGCGAACGGAGCCCGCCGACACGTCGAGGCTCTCGAGCGGACCGGACGGCCCCGCTTCGGGCTGGACCGTGACGACGAGCCGGGCCGGACCCGACCCGCCGCGGGCGCGGACGCGCAGGCTGGCGCCGTCGACCGCGACGACCGGGAGGCCGACCCGGGTGCGAGGCGGCAGCCAGAACCCGCCGTCGCGCTCGCCGGGAGCGCTGTCCGCCGCCGCGGGGGCGCGGCTCCGGAGCGAGAGCCCGACGATCTCCAGGGCCGGCCGCCGGCGGCTGCCCCTCGGCATGGCGAAGCGCAGCTCGTTCGGCCCTTGGCGCTGGGCCTCCGCTGGCAGCGTCACGCGATGCTCCGCCTCCGCGGGAGTCAGCTCCAGCGGATCGCCGATCCGGTGGCCGTTCAGGCTCACGCGAAGCGCCATGCGGGGGCCGTGCTCCGGCAGCAGTCGGCAGCGCAGCACGGCCTCCCGCTCCTCGGGCGCCTCGACCCGGAAGCGGACGAGGGCGAGGTTGCCGGCCGCCTGGAGGGTGCCGCGCGGTCCAGGCTCGAACCCGTCGTGCCGGACATAGGGCCGCACGACCAGGAGCGGCAGGTCGGCCACGTCGCTCGCGATCTGACCGTGGGGAACGAGGGGAAGCAGGTCCTGGCTCCGCACGGGTCCCGGCGCGACGTACGGAACGGCACGGCAGCCGGAGAGGGTCAGGCCGAGCGACAGGGCCGCGAGCGCTACAGCGGCTCCAGCGCGGCCTCGGGCCGAACCCGGAAGCGGCCCGCGAACTCCTCGTCGAACTGCGCCTGGTGGAGGCGGCTCAGCACGTAGTCGAGGCTCCGGCGTTCGTGGATCCACTCGAGCAGCGGCTCGTGGTTCCAGCGGCTGCCGAGCATGTTGAACCCGACCACGCGGCCGTCCTTCACGACGACGCGCTGGCTCTCGAAGCGTCCCGGGGTCCGCTGGAACCACGAGCTCACGCCGGGGCCCGGATCGAGCGGCGTGTTGTCCCAGTTGAGCAGCACCGGCACCCATCCCGCAGTGGTCCATTCGATGTCGAAGAACTTCGCCGAGTTGTACCACGTGCCGCGCCGATAGCGGACCTCGTCGCCGAGCATCGACGGCGCCGCGGTGCGGCCCTGGTCGCGCGCCGTGTACCAGAGCTGCTCCGGGCGGCGCGATCGAGGTGGATGATGCCCTGCGCACCAACCTGGCGGACGTGTGGGCCGCAGGGGACTGCGCGAACGTCACCTGGCTCGACGGCTCGCGCAGGCCCGAGCAGCTTTGGTACACGGCCCGCGA
>DASSJI010000217.1:0-18621 GCA_035691285.1 Vicinamibacteria bacterium
GACCTGTCGAAGGACAAGATGGCGCTGCAGCGGCTGAAGGAGGCGGCGGAGAAGGCGAAGTGCGAGCTGTCGACGACGGTGGAGACGGAGATCAACCTGCCGTTCGTGACGGCGGACGCGTCGGGACCGAAGCACCTGCAGTTGAAGCTGAGCCGGGCGAAGCTGGAGCAGCTCGTGGGGGACCTGATCGAGCGCTCCATGGGGCCGGTGCGGCAGTGCCTGAAGGACGCCTCTCTCGAGCCCGGGCAGATCGACGAGATCGTCCTCGTGGGCGGCTCCACACGCATCCCGCGCGTGCAGCAGCTGGTCCGCGACTACTTCGGGAAGGAGCCCCACAAGGGCGTGAACCCCGACGAGGTCGTCGCCGTCGGCGCGGCGATCCAGGCCGGCGTGCTCTCGGGAGACGTCAAGGACCTGCTGCTCCTGGACGTGACGCCCCTCAGCCTGGGCATCGAGACGCTGGGCGGGGTGATGACGAAGCTCATCGAGCGCAACACCACGATCCCGACCAAGAAGACCGAGGTCTTCTCGACCGCAGCGGACAACCAGCCCGGAGTGGAGGTCCACGTGCTGCAGGGCGAGCGGCCGATGGCGGGGGACAACCGCACCCTCGGCAAGTTCCAGCTCTCCGGCATCCCGCCGGCGCCGCGGGGCGTGCCGCAGATCGAAGTGACCTTCGACATCGACGCGAACGGGATCGTGAACGTCTCGGCGAAGGACCGGGCCACGGGCCGCTCCCAGGCCATCACGATCACGGCGTCCTCGGGGCTAGCGAAGGACGAGGTCGACAAGATGGTGAAGGACGCCCAGTCGCACTCCGAGGAGGACAGGAAGCGCCAGGAGGAGATCGAGGCGAGAAACCGCCTCGACAGCCTCGTCTACGCGACGGAGAAGACGCTGCGCGAGAACCGCGAGAAGCTCAAGGAGGCGGACTCGAAGCCGGTCGAGGCCGCGATCGAGGGCGCGCGCAAGGCGCTCGAGGACGGCAGCCGGGAGAAGCTCGACGCCGCGGCCCAGGAGCTGACGCGGGTCTCCCACAAGCTGGCCGAGGCGCTGTACCAGCAGGCGGCCGGACCGGGCGCGGCGCCGGGCGGCGACACGGGCAAGGGCGGCGACGGCGGAGACGTGGTGGACGCCGAGGTGGTGGACAAGAAGCAGTCGTGAGCGACTACTACGAGCTCCTGGGCGTGAGGCGGAGCGCCAGCGTGGCCGACGTGCGGCGAGCGTACCGGAAGCTCGCCCGCCTGTTGCATCCCCAGCTGAACCCCGGTGATCCGGCGGCCGCGGCGCGCTACCGCGCCGTCACGGAGGCGTTCGAGGTGCTGCGGGACTCGCACCGGCGCGCCGCCTACGACCGCGGGGAGCGCAAGACCAAGGCGCCGCCGCCGGTCGCGCCCGTGGGCTTCGAGGGCTTCGACTTCTCGGCCGAGCCGAGGGCGGCCGGGCCCGCGTTTCGCGAGCTGTTCGAGGCGGTCTTTCGCGAGCCGCTCTCGGTCGGAGGCTCCCGCGGTGAGGACCTCGAGGCGCGCACGCGCATCGCCTTCGACGAGGTGCTTCGCGGCGCCGAGCGTCGCATCCAGCTCATGCGCCACGATCGCTGCCCCGCTTGCCAGGGGGCCGGAGACGTCGCCACGACCACGTTCCCCTGCCCGACCTGCCAGGGCTCCGGCCGGCTGAGCGCGCGGCGGGGCCACATGATCTTCTCGCGCGCCTGCGGCGACTGCGGCGGGGAAGGCCATCTCAGCCGGCGGCGCTGCGCCCGCTGCGAGGGCGAGGGTCGCGTCATGCGCAGCGAATGGCTGGACGTGCGCGTGCCCCCCGGCGTGGCCGACGGCGCCCGGCTGCGGCTGCCCGAGTGCGGCAACGCGGGACGCCGCGGGGGGCCGTTCGGCGACCTCCAGCTCGTCGTCGAGGTGGAGGCGCACCCCTTCTACCGGCGCGACGGCGACGACCTCTTCTGCACCGTGCCGGTCACCATGACCGAGGCGGCCCTCGGCGCGCACGTCGAGGCGCCGACCCTCGAGGGGCCGGTCGCGATCGAAGTGCCGGCCGGGACCCAGACCGGCCAGCGCTTCAGGCTCCGCAAGCGGGGCGCGCCCCGGCCCGGCGGCGGGGGCCGCGGGGACCTCTGGGTCGAGGTGCGGGTGGCGATTCCCGCGGTGACCGACGCCCGCGCGCGGAGTCTGCTCGAGGAGGTGGCGCGCCTCCATCCGGACAACCCGCGCAAGGACCTCGCGACGGCGGCGGGGACCGGCGCACACGGGAGGAGCTGATGCCACGGGGCGGCAGAGCGAGGGCGGAGGCAGGGGACCGGAAGCCGCCCCAGGGCGGAAAGCACTACATGATCAGCGTCGTCGCCAAGAGCTACGACATCCACCCGCAGACGCTGCGGCTGTACGAGCGCGAAGGCCTCCTGAAGCCGTCGCGGACGGACGGCAACACGCGCCTCTACTCCGAGGAGGACCTGAAGCAGCTCGAGGTGATCCTGAGCCTGACCCGCGACCTCGGCGTGAACCTCGCGGGGGTCGAGATCGTCCTCAACATGCGCCGGAAGATGGAGCAGATGCAGGCCGAGATGGCGGAGTTCGTGGCGTGGGTGAAGGACGAGCTGGAGCGCGCGAACCGCGAGGGCTGGCAGGAGCGCTTCGAGAAGGCGCTCGTCAAGCTGCCGCCCGCGCCCATCGTGCAGTCCAGGGCGAGCGGCGACCGCTCGTCAGGCTCCTGAACGGCGCGGCGGCTATAATCACGCTTCCGGCCCTCTCGATGCCATCCGGCAAGCTCCCCTCGCCCCGTGACCGGTCCTACACGGGCGACAGCTTGAGCGCGTACATCCGCGAGATCGCGAACTTCAAGCCCCTCGCCGTCCAGGAGGAGAGGGAGCTGGGGCAGCGCATCCGCGAGGGCGATCAGAAGGCCCTCAACCAGCTCGTCGAGGCGAACCTGCGCTTCGTCGTCTCCTACGCCAAGCGCTACCGCGGCATGGGCTTGAGCTTCATCGACCTCATCCACGAGGGAAACCTGGGGTTGATCGAGGCGGCCAAGCGCTTCGACCCCGACCGCAACGTCAAGTTCATCTCGTACGCGGTGTGGTGGATCCGCCAGGCCATCTTCAACGCGCTCTCCGAGCATGCACGGGTCTTCCGGCTGCCGCCCAAGATGTCGGGGCAGGTCTCGCGGGTGGAGAAGACCCGCGACAAGCTCGCCGCGGAGCTGCTGCGCTCGCCCACCACCGAGGAGGTCGCGCGGGAGACGGAGCTGTCCGAGGCGGAGGTCGAGCAGCTCCTGCGCGTGGCAGGCGAGGACCTGTCGCTGTCCACGGCCGTCGGGGAGGATGGCTCCATGGAGCTCGGGGACACCCTCGAGCAGGACACCATCCCGGGCGTCGAGGGCGAGCTGATCAAGGCCTCCTTCGAGGAGCAGATCCGGCGCATTCTCGAGGAGCTCGAGGACAAGGAGCGCGACGTGATCCGGATGCGCTTCGGCCTCGACGGCGAGGAGCCGCGCACGCTCCAGGAGATCGGCGAGAGCCTGGGCCTGTCGCGGGAGCGGATCCGCCAGATCGAGAGCAAGGCCAAGGAGAAGCTGCGCCGAAACCACAAGGCGCAGGGGCTGCGGGGGTTCCTGAATTGAAGCCCTGCGAGGTCTGCGGCGGCGTCGGCTTCACGATCGTGACGAAGGGCGGCCGGGAGTTCGCGCAGCCCTGCGCCTGCCGCCGGCCATCCGGGGTCAGCTCCGACGCGCTGCTCGCCCTCTGCCGCATCCCGCCCCGCTACGAGCACTGCCTGCTCCAGGACTTCGTGCCGGGGACGCCGTCGCAGCGGGCAGCCAAGGAGCGCGCCGAGCGTTACGTCGGCGGCTATCCCTTCCTGGGAGCCGACGAGGGGCTGGGGCTGCTGCTGACCGGCGGCAACGGCGTCGGGAAGACGCACCTGGCGGTCGCGATCCTCCGCGAGCTGGTCCAGAAGAAGGGCGCGCGCGGCCAGTTCTGGGACTTCCACGAGCTGATCCGCGAGATCAAGAGCTCGTACGACAGCGAGACGAAGACGACCGAGCTGCAGGTCCTCGAGCCGGTGGTGGAGGCCGACGTGCTCGTCCTCGACGACCTCGGCGCTTGGAAGATGACCGATTGGATGAACGACACCCTGTTCTACATCCTGAACGGCCGCTACACCGCGCGCCGGCCCACCATCGTCACCACGAACTACCATGATGCCGACATCGAGAAGGTCCGCGCCGCGGATCCCCTCGTGCGGCGCGAGTACCTGGTGGAGCGCATCGGCCAGCGCCTGCGCTCCCGGCTGATGGAGATGTGCGTGGTGATCCCCGTCGAAGGGACCGACTGGCGTCGCCTGCGCCAGCAGGGCCACACCCAGGTCGTTTGACGGCCGCCGCCGAGTCCCTCGGCCTCTACGTCCACGTGCCGTTCTGCGAGGCGAAGTGCAGCTACTGCCACTTCGCCATCGACCCGGGACGGCCGGCCCCGCCGCGCCAGGACCGTTACGTGGCCGCACTCCTGCGCGAGATCGCGGCGTCCCCCGGGGGAGACGCGGACAGCGTCTACTTCGGGGGCGGCACCCCGTCGCTGCTGCGTCCCGATCGCCTCGCGCGGGTGCTCGACGCCCTGCGCGGGCGCTTCTCGGTCGCGCCTCACGCCGAGGTGACGCTCGAGGCGAACCCGCGCGACCTCGACGCGGCCGGCTACCGGGCCCTGGCGAAGCTGGGCGTGAACCGCCTGAGCCTCGGCGTCCAGTCGTTCGACGACGCCGTGCTCGGCGAGATGGGGCGGCTGCACACGGCCCGGGATGCGCGCCAGGCTTTCGCGTGGGCGCGTGCGGCCGGCTTCGCCGGCGTGTCCGTCGACCTGATCCTCGGCTGGCCCGGGGAGACGGGGGCGCGCTGGCAGCGCAACCTCGCGGCCGTCGCCGAGCTGAGGCCGGATCACGTCAGCCTGTACGTGCTCGAGGTGGAGGGCAGGACGCTCCTCTCTCACAGGGCGCGCCAGGGCCGGCTGCGCCTGCCCGACGACGACCTGGTCGCGGACCTCTACGGGGAGACCGTCGCCGCGCTGGCGGCTCTCGGCCTCGAGCGCTACGAGATCTCCAACTTCGCCCGCGCCGGCCAGGCCTCGCGGCACAACGGCAAGTACTGGGACGACGCACCCTTCCTGGGCTTCGGGCTCTCGGCCCACAGCTACGTCGCCGGCCGCCGCTTCTGGAACGCCGCAACCTTCGGCGCGTACTGCCGCGCCATCGAGGAGCGCGGGTCGGCGGTGGCGGGGGAGCGCTCGCTGTCCGCACGGGAGCGGGTCGAGGAGGCCCTCTTCACGGCGCTGCGCCGGCGCGAGGGCGTGGACGTCGTCGGCTTCCGCGCCCGCTACGGCGTCGACCCGCTCGCGGTGTTCGGGCCGCGCTTGCGGGCCGCGTTCGACGCGCGCCTGGCCGAGGTGGAAGCCGGCCGCCTCCGGCTCACCGACGCCGGCGTGCTGCTGTCGAACGAAGTGTTCCAGGCGCTGGTGTGATCGTCCCGCGAGGGCCGGTCATGGCTTCCGGTGGCCGGGTCCGCGGAGCGCGCGGCCCGGCAGCGCGCCGGTGTACTCGCCGTCCTTCACCACTTGAACACCATTCACCAGGACGTGCCGCACGCCGACCGCGTAATGGAAGGGATCCTCGAAGGTGGCGCGGCCGTCGACGGTTCGAGGATCGAAGACGACCACGTCCGCGAAGTTCCCCTCCTTCAGGGCACCCCGATGGTCGAGCTTCAGGATCTCGGCAGGAAGCCCGGCGAGCTGACGCACGGCCTGTTCCCAGCTCATGAGCTTCTCCTCGCGCACGTAGGTGCCGAGCCAGCGCGGGAACGTTCCCAGGTGTCGTGGATGGACGAGCGGAGGGAGGTTCTCCCAGTCCAGGCCGAGCGTGCCACCGTCCGTGCCCCCGGTCACGTATGGCCTCACCAGGACCTGGCGAAGAGTCTGCTCCTCGTTGTTCCAGTCGATCACCATGCCCTCGCCCTTCTGCTCCAGGACGACGTCCATGAACACTTCCTCGGGTGGCTTGCCTCGCATCGCGGCGACTTCCGACACCAGCTTGCCGTTGGCCTCCTTGTCTCGCACGCCGAGCCGGACGTGGTGCCAGCCGATGTTGGCGAGGTAGGGAGGCTCGTCGACGAATCCCTTGGCGATGCGCTGGCGCTCGGCCGGGTCGCGCAGCCGCTCCAGCATGGCCTCGCGCCCGCCGGCCTGCGCCCAAGCCGGTATGTAGGCGGACAGCCCGGTGATGCCCCAGGTGTAGGTATACGCGTCACCCGTGACGTCGAGTCCGCGCCGGCGCGCCTCCTCGATGATCGCCAGGAACTCCGCTGCCCGGGTCGAGGCGGTGGAGTTGAGATGGAAGAAGTGCACGCCGGCTCCCGCCTTCTCGCCCACTTCGATGGCTTCGCGGATGGCGTTGGGATCGGTGCCGTTCATGGTCCGGGCGTGGGTCCCATAGATGCCGCCCAGGGCAGCTGCCTCCCTGACCAGAGCCACGAGCTCCTCAGTGCTCATGTAGATGTTGGGCACGTAGCTCATACCGCTCGAGACGCCGAGTGCGCCCTCTTCCATCGCCCGACGGACCAGCGCCTTCATCTCCGCGAGCTCGGCTGGCGTGGGCGCCCGGCTTACGTAGCCCATGACGTAGGCGCGGACGCCCCCCGAGCCGACGTAGGATGCGACGTTGGCGGCGGCCCCCTGGGCATCCATGAAGTCGAGGAATCCGCCCAGCGTCTTGAACTTGTCGCGGGCCTCGGCAGGAATCCCTTCCTCCTCGATCAACGCGGCCTCCATCTTGCCGCCCAACGGCCCCGGCGAGATCACTTCGCCGTACACCTCGGTGGTGATTCCCTGGAGGGCAAAGGACGGGCCGTGCCCCTTGTGGGTGAGGCGCCCGCTTTCGGAGTGGCTGTGCATGTCGACGAATCCCGGGGCGACCATGAGCCCGCTGGCGTCGATCGTCACCCTTCCAGAGCCCGCCGCCTTGCCGACCGCGACGATCCGATCGCCCTTGATGGCCAGATCTCCCCGCACGGCAGGCGCGCCGGTGCCATCGATGAGCGTGCCGCCCCGGATCACGACGTCGTAGTGCCGAGGCTCTTCGCTTCCGGGCGAGAGCGCGGACAACGCGAGCAGGACGAGCCGGTGAAGGGTCATTTCACACTCCTTTGCCTGGTCACGGCTACGTCAACCCGCTGGAGACGAACCCCAGCATCTTGCCCGCGAGCAGCGCCGTCGTGCCCGTAAAACGGCAGCCGGCCTCCGTCGTGCCCGGAGCCTTCTCGCGGGCCCAGCGCACCTCGATGCCCAGGGCGACGTGGGTCGAGGCGTCCTGGCTGTGCAGGATCACCCGCAGCAGGTCGCCGGGCTTCAGCACCATGGGCACCTCGATGCGGCAGCCGCTGCCGCTCACGTCCGCGAAGTGGCCCATGACGTGCTCCTTGGTCGCCTTGTTGACGGCCTCGATCTTCATGATGAGGGGCCGGCGGATGCGCCGGCGGCGCTCCGTGTGCTCCGTCCCTCCCTCCCAGCCCGAGAGCCGCTGGGCCGTTTCGACCAGCTCGTTCGCGCTGGTGGGCTTGACGAGGTAGGCGGCCACGCCCTTGGTGATCGCCTCGGTGAAGCTCTCGACGTCGCCCTCGTAGGCGAGCATCAGCACCGGCACACCCTTCAGGGCGGGGTGGGCCTGCAAGCGCCTCAGGGACGCGAGGCGCGCCTCGCGGCTCGTCGCGTCGTCGAGGACGACGAGGCGCGGGGGAAGCAGGTCGGACGTGACGAGGACGTCGGCTTCCGATGCCGCCGCCACCTCGAGGCCGCCCTGCAGGAGCGTGCTCTCGATCCAGGCCCGGTCCGGGTTGTCAGGACCGACGACCAGCGCGTAGCCCAAGCGGGTTCAGTCCAGGGCCGCAGCTCCTCTCGGCCCGAGGGTCAGAAGGTACGCACGCACGGCCTCGATCTGCTTCCCCTGGTCGCCGCCGAGGATCTCCGGGAAGGCGTTCTCGCTGGGATCCACCGGGAAGTTCGCGGGCATCCGCGTCCCCGGCATGATGCGACCGGGATCGGCGAGCCAGTGCGAGAGCCACTCGGCGCGCAGCCGCTCGGGGACCTTGGCGAGGTCGGGGGCCATGTTGGCCGGGTCCTGGTCCGGCAGCTTGCCCGCAACCACGTGGCACTTCACGCACTGCCAGCGTCCGAACAGGTCTCGGCCCGCCGCCACCATCGCGGCGTCGGTCCTGGGCCTGGGCTCGTAGGGGTAGGGGACGCGATCCTGCGCGGCGAAGTACTGGGTGATCGTGTTGAGCTGCTCCTCGGTGAAGTCGAAGCTGGGCATGCGGACCTCGAGCCACGGCCGGATGCGGTCGGCGGGGCTCTTGAGGAATCCGTGCAGCCACGGCGTGTGCACCCGTGCGCCCTCGCCGATCTTCGAGCTCGCGTTCCAGAGCATGGGCGGTGACAGCGCCTGTCCCTGGATCGGGTCGCCCCCGGACTTCTCGAGCCGGTCCTCGACCACGGCCCGGATCGAGCCTCCCTGCTCGCCGATCTGGTGGCAGCCGCGGCAGTTGTAGTCGCGCACGAGGCGCCGGCCGCGCTCGACGAGCCTGTCGTCGGCGGAGAGCTGGCGCTGGGCCGCGAGCGGGATCTGCTCCTTCGTGAACGAGAGCACCGCCGTGACGATGGCGTCCGCCTCCTCGGAGGTCACGTGGAACTTCGGCATTCTCAAGAGCTCGTCGGGCTTCTTCTCCTTGTCCACGTCGAAGATGCGGGGCTCCATCAGCTTCTGGTGGAGCCAGGCGGGCAGCGTGTGCGGGATCTTCTCGTGCTGGAAGCCGAAGTCGAGGCGCTCGACGAGCTTCGATCCCTGCTCGGTGAGCTCGGTGCCGATCGGCGTCGCCTTCTCGAAGCCCGGGATCATGTGGCAGCCGAAGCAGCCGGCGCGGAAGATCGTCCGCTCTCCGAGGAAGAGCGTGCGCTGGCGGTCATCCATGGCCGCGAGCTTCTCCTCGGCCTGCTTCACCGGGTACTGCGCGAGGAGGTACTCGCGCACCATCGCGTCGCGCCGCCCGGCATCGAGGGCGGGACGCGGTCGAGCCAGGAACCCGTCGCTCTTCAGGCTCATCAGGTAGGCCGTGATGTCGGCGGCCTCGGCGTCGGTGAGCCGGAGGTCCGGCATCCGCGTCTCGGGCCAGAGGCGCTTCGGGTTCCGGATCCAGGAGTAGACCCAGCCCGGGTCGAGCTTGCTGCCGCTCCCGTCCAGGTTGGGTCCGTGGGTCCTGAACGACGCCATGGCCAGGCCCTCGACGCCGCGCCGGTCGTCGCCCACGCGATGGCAGCCGAGGCAGCCCACGCTCTCGAAGAGGCGGCGGCCCTTCTCCCGGTCGCCCTGGGGCGGTCTCGGGAACTCGACCCGGGCGGACCGGTCCATCAGGTACGCGACGGCGGCGTTGGCCTCGGCGTCGTCGCGCGCGTCCAGCTCGGGCGTGCGCTTGTCGGGCGTCCGGACGCCCCACTGCTGGGGCATGCGCGTGGGCCTGAACGCCCGCGGCTCCTTGATCCACCGGTAGATCCAGTCCTCGCTCGTCTTGGACGCGACCTTCGAGAGGTCCGGGCCGACCTTGCGCAGGTTCTCCCAGCCCTTGATCTTGTGGCAGCCGAAGCAGCCGTAGCGCTCGACCAGGACCATCCCCGCGTTGAGCTTGCTCGCGCGGGGCACCTCGACCACACCCTGGTGGCACTTCAAGCACTGGGACTCCGTCGTGCCCTTGGCCAGCATCGGCTGGTCCCACAGGTGCCAGCGCTCGTACTCCTTCGTGCCGCTGTACTTCCCCCAGCCGTGCTCCTGCTCCTTGCTCGAAGGCGTGTGGACCGCGTTCACGAAGCTCGTGGCGCGCCCGCGGCCCTGGTGGCAGACCGTGCAGCCGACCTTTTCCAGCGGGTGGGGGCCGCGCAGGTACAGGTCGATGTCGGGATGGGCGGTGTACGGCTGCGGCGCGTTCTCGTAGCCCTTCTTGTCGATGCCCAGGTGGCAGGTCGTGCAGCGGTCCACCTTGGGCGTCGGGCTGAAGATCACGTCGTCGTAGAGGTTCGCCGGCATGATCTGCTGGACCTTCAGCGACGGGTTCGCCATGTCCAGCACCGGCAGGTTGCGCACCTGGAAGACGAAGCCCTCCTCGATCTTCTGCAGCCTGTCGGTCAGCCGCGTGTACTCGGCGAAGGCCTCCTTCTGCGCCTTGTCCGCTTCCAGGAAGGTCCTCTCGAGCTCGGCGAGGTTCGCGTTGGCGGCGGCCTCCTGCGCCGACACCTCCTCGAGCTTCAAGCGCAGCTCGCCCCACTTCTTCTCGAGGCCGTCGAGCTCCGCCTTGCGCTTCTCCGCCGCCCTGGCGTGGCCGCGGTGGACCGCCTCCTCGTACTCGTAGCGCTTGACGTCGATGTCGGCTTTCGTGAAGCGGTAGTCCTGGTCGATCGCGTACCAGCGGTCGTGCGCACGAGACGCATCGGCCCGGGCCTTCCGGATCTCGGCCTGTCGGGCGGCCATCTCCTGCTGGCCCTGCGCGAGCCGGTCCTCGAGGGCCTTGCGCTTGTCCGGCGCGACCTGGCCGAGGGCCGCCTCGCGCTGCTTCTGGGTCTGCTGGATCTCCAGCCGGTTGAAGGCGATCTGGTGCTTCTTCCACTCGCGGTCGTAGTCGTCCCAGACCATCGCCGAGAACGCGAGCAGCATGCCGATGGAGGTCAAGGCGAACAGGACGTTGAGCTTCTGCGTCCTCTCGACCATCTGGGGATCGCGGCCGGGCTCAGGCTTCGCCATGCTCTCTCCCTAGATGTTGAAGAAGATCTCGGGCATCGCCACGATGTACTTCAGGTTGAAGAGCCAGCGCAGCACCATCTTGATCGGCAGGGCGATCTGGAGCAGGAGCAGCATCACGAACACGCCGAAGCGCCACGGTCCCAGCTTCTCGTGGTACTTCTTCAGCCAGCTCCTCGCGAGCAGCCCGGGCAGGACCACCAGGTAGAAGAGGCAGGCCAGGATGCCCGGGATCTCGCGCACGACCATGTTGGTCGGCAGGCCGATGCTCGTCCACTTCACCCACACGTACTCGGAGAGGTTGACGTTGTTGAGGGCGAGCAGCTTGTGGAGGTCCCAGTACTCGTACGGGCCGAAGAAGTTCCAGTTCGGGCCGCGCAGGAACGTGCCCAGGATCACGAGCAGCACCCACTGGATGAGGAAGCCGAACAGGAAGATCGTGATCTCGACCTTGCGCTCCCTGAAGCTGAAGTAGCCGTTCCCCTTCGGGTTCATGTCGATGTAGGGGATCGCCATCAGGCCGACGATGATGAGGCTCGGGAACACGACCCCCGCCAGCCACGGGTCGTAGTACACGAGCATCTCCTGCAGCCCCAGGAAGTACCAGGGCGCCTTGCTCGGGTTCGGCGTGCGGGCCGGGTTGGCCGGCTCCTCGATCGGCGCGTGGAAGGCCATGCCCCACGCGACGAGGACGATCATCCCGATCACCATGCAGATCAGCTCGGTGTACACGAGATCGGGCCAGACCCAGGTCTTCTCCCCCTCGCCGTTCGCGGCCTCGGCCACCGGCTCGCCGCGAGCGATGCGGTCGTCGTTCTGGAGCGCCTGGTGCATGGCGAGCCAGGTGAAGAACCCCACCAGGAACAGCATCGCGACGATCGGGACGTTGTCGGGCTTCCTGACGATCAGCGCGAAGTCGGGGTCGAGCATCGAGATCGCGAGGAACACGGCGCCGAAGATCCCGAGCGCCAGCGCGGCCTTCGGCTTCCAGAAGAAGCGCCACCGCATCGACGCGAAGAACAGGAGCGTCGCGAGGGTGATGAAGATCGCGGGGCTCGTGAGGAAGTTGACGACGTCCTTGAGGAACTCGACCGCGGCCATGTCGCCTCGCCCCCTACATCGGGCCGGAGATGCCGCCGTCCTTGCGCACGCGCCAGAAGTGGACGGCCATCAGGATCCCGGCGACCAGCGGTATGCCGACGCAATGGAGCACGTAGAAGCGCAGGAGCGCCCCCTCGCCGACGAAGCGCCCGCCGAGGAGCGCGAACCGGGCATCGGAGCCCGCGTGGACCATCTTCACGTCCCCCAGGGCCAGCAGCTGGGCGCCCGGCCCCTCGTGTCCGAGGAGCGGCGTGGCGCGAGCCATGTTCGAGCCGACGGTGATGGCCCAGATCGCGAGCTGGTCCCAAGGCAGCAGGTAACCGGTGAAGGAGAGCAGCAGCGTTAGCACGAGCAGGATCACGCCGACGTTCCAGTTGAACTCGCGAGGCGGCTTGTACGACCCGGTCATGAAGACGCGGAACATGTGGAGCCACACGGTGATGACCATGGCGTGGGCGCCCCAGCGGTGGATCTCGCGCATGATGCCCAGGGGCACCTGCTCGGCCAGGTCGATGATGTCCATGTAGGCGTAGGCGACGGTGGGCCGGTAGTAGAACATCAACAGCAGGCCGGTGAAGGTCTCGACCAGGAACAGGAAGAAGGTCAGCCCGCCCATGCACCACGTGAACTTCAGCCGCACGCCGCTCTTGCGGATCTTCACCGGATGCAGGTGCAGGAAGACGTTGCTCATCACCGCGAGGGCGCGGTTGCGGCTGTTGCTGGGCATGCCGTGGCGGAAGATCGACCGCCAGATCTGGGTGTCGGTGATGTAGTCCCAGGTGCGGCTCAGGAACGTCTCAGGGGGTTTCGTCGCCATGCCACCTCGTTTGGATCGGAACGGCGGGAGCGCCTAGGCCTTCAGGAAGGCCTCCGGATTGGTCCACTCGCCCTTCTCCTGCTGGAACTTGACGGACTTGTCCACGAGGATCTGCCCGTCGTCCGCCAGCACGATGCGGGCGCGCTCGAGCGGGCGCGGCGCCGGCCCCTCGAAGTTGATGCCGGTCCTGTAAAACCCGCTGCCGTGGCAGGGGCACTTGAACTTGTTCTCGGCGCTGAGCCAGTTGGGCGAGCAGCCCAGATGGGTACAGACCGCGATCAGCGCGTAGAAGCCCTCGCCCTCGCGCACGATCCACACGCCGAAGGCGTCCTTGAAGCGGACGTCCACCTCTCCGACGTTGAACTCGCTGGGGAAGCCCGCCTTGAAGGCCTGGGGCGGCTCGAAGAGGACGTTCGGGAAGAGGAAGCGGCCGGTCGCGATGAGGCTGGAGGCGCAGGCGGCCGAGAACGCCGCCCAGCCCACGGGAAGCGACCAGACGAAAGCCCGCCGCGAGACATCGGGCTTCGGCGCTGCTGCCGGCACCGGCTGGGGAGGCGCCGCTGGCGGCGTCCCTTGCACCTGCGGCTGCGCGCTGTCCTTTTCGTCGGCCATCGAGGACCTCGCCCGATCTGGAAACCTGCGTCGGCTGTTACGGAGTGCGCAGATTCTACTTGCGACCCCTCGGCTGTCAAGCCGCCCGGCCCGGAGGCGAGTCTACGACGCCGGGCCGAGCGAGACCAGCGCCCGGGCCGCCGCGTCCCGGACCTTGAGGCTCGGATCGCGGTCGCGCAGGGACTCGAGAGCGGAGCGCAGCTCCGGGGCACGGGTGGCGGCGGCTGCCGCCACGGCCTGCAAGAGCACTTCCTCGGCCTGACCGGCATCGACGCCCTCGGCCGCCCTGCCAACGGCCTGCCGATCGAGCATCGGCAGCAGGGCCGGCACTGCGGCAGGGTCGCCGCGGTGGCCGAGCGCGAGCGCGGCGTTCCAGCGCACGTCGTCGGCGGCGTCCTCCAGGGCTGCGCGCAGGGCGTCGGCCGCCTCGGGGCCCGGATAGCCTCCCAGCGCATGGACGGCGGCCTTTCGGATGCCGCGATCCTCGTGCGAGGCGAGGCGAACCAGGTCGGGCACGGCCGACGGATCGCCGATCGCTCCGAGCGACCACGCCGAGTAGATGATGGTCTCCGAGTCGGTCTCGTCGCCGGCGAGCGCTCTTCGGAGCGCAGGAACGGCCCCGGGTTCGCCGAGCCGGCCGAGGGCGAGGGCCAGGTAGCGACGCACGCGGGGGTCGTCCCGCTCCGACTCCTCGAAGAGCGCCACGGCTTCCGCCACGAAGCGCGGATCGCGGAGCGCCGGGTCCTTGCCTCCTTGCAGGACCTTCGACAGCTCGAAGGCCGCCTGCCAGCGACGATTCTGCCCGCCGGTGCGCACCTCTGCGAGGTAGTCGCGCGCCGACTTGCCTTCGGACGCCACGAGGCCGAAGACCACGAAGACCGTGACGCAGACCGCCACGATGGCCATCGGGAACACGAAGAACTGCAGCACCAGGAACGGCGTCGTCTGACGCTCCGGCCCCTCGGGCGCCTCGCTCTCGGGCATCTGGGCCTGCTCCATCGCCGCCGGGATCGACGCTAGCCCGCGCGGTTCCGGTCCCGGACGCGGCGCAGGGTGCGCTCCACGTCGATGATCAGGCTCTCGGTGGTGTTGTCGAGCTGGTCGAGAACGCGGTGGAACTGGGCGTAGTCCGCCTGCTGGGGCTCGTCGGCCTCCGTGAGGTTCTCGAGGCGCGCGGCCCACTCCATGAGCGCCTGGAGGCTCGCCTCGCCGTGGGAATCCATGTGGGAGGTCTCCGTCCGTCCGACGTCGAGGCCGCGCATGAACGCGCCCATCTCCCGCCGCCGGTGCTTGGCTCGCTCGATCACGCTCTGGAAGGTGCGGCGGTCGCGGAGCTGGCGGTTGGGCAGGAGCGGATCGATGCCCGTCTCGAAGCGCTGGGCCAGCGCCTCGGCCGCCTTGCGCAGCTCCCCTCGGAGCGACTCGTCGCCGCCGCGTTTCGCGATCACCTCGTCGACGCCCAGGTCGGCGGTGCCATGCTCGGCCGCGGTTGCGCCGCGGAAGTAGTACTGCAGCTCGTCCTGGCCTTGCGGGCCGCCGGGCAGCAGCAGGTCGCCCGGAACGAAGGGCTGGCCGTCGGGCCCGCGACGGTTCGCGAGGGGGCTCCGGCGCGTGGAGCGCTTCGCGGGCCGCGGCGCGCTGCCGGCGGCGCCCGGCTTCATCGAGACGATCTTGACCGGAACGGCGGCTGCTGCCTGCTTCGCGACAGGCTTCGTCGCCGGCGCCTTGCCCACCGCAGGCTTTGCCGGCGGCGGCTTGTGTGGCGCGGCCTTGGCCGGGGCGGGTTTCGCCTTTGCCGCCGCCTTCTTCGCGGGGGCCGGCTTCTTCCTCGCGGGCCTCGCGTGCCCCTTGGCCTTCTTCTTCGACGACGCCATTCGCTTCTCCAGTCTAGGGCAGGAGCCGGTCGGAGTGTTCGAGCTTCGCGGGCAGGTCTCGGTCCATCACGGCACGCCCGCCATCGAGCGGTCCCGAGGAGGGACGCATTCTACCACAGTGACGACGGACGACGGGCTCAGCCGATGACGTCCGGAGAGCCTCGCTTCGTTCCGGTCGAGGCCGCGATGGAGCGACAGCCCGTCGCGGGCTCAGCTCGCGCGCAGGTAGTCGGTGAACTCGTCGACCGTCTGGTAGCCGCGGCGGACGATGGCGTCCTTCTGGTCGCGGACCGTGCGCGCGATCCGGCGTCGCGTCTCGCGCCCCGCGTACGGTGCCGCCAGAAGACCGACGATCGCGCCGACGGCGCCGCCCGCCAACGCGAGTCCGATGTAGGTGAGGTTCTTCCGAGACATTCGCTTCCTTTCCTTCGTCAGCCCCTCGGGCGCCTGTGCAACCGCGATGCCAGCGCTACCGCCGTCCCTTCGACAGCCTTCAACTATGTGTGAATACGAGCTTTCTCGCCGGAGCGTTCCGCAGACCGCCGTGGCGAACTCGCCACGCGATCGCGCCAAATTGGAGCTAT
This sequence comes from Vicinamibacteria bacterium, assembly GCA_035691285.1. Lineage (GTDB taxonomy): Bacteria > Acidobacteriota > Vicinamibacteria > Fen-336 > Fen-336 > DATFEN01. The sequence continues at coordinate 15,815 of DASSJI010000217.1, forward strand.
CGCTCCACGATTTCGGCGATCCGGCGTGCGGTCTCGATCCTTCCGGGCGCCTCTTCGAGGTTCGTCAGCAGCACGACGACGACGCCCGAGTCCGGTCTGATCAGCAGGACGTTGCTGACGCGGTGCTGCCCGCCCGTATGCCACGCCTCGCGAGGGAGACCTCCTGCTCGGACCGCCCAGCCCAGACCGTAGGCCACCGGGCGTCCGTCGCGGGTCTTCTGGGGCGCGAGCATCGCTGTGGCGGTGGCGGTGCCCACGAGCCGGCCCTCGAGGAACGCCGCGCCGAAGCGCGCGACGTCGGGCGCCGTGGCGACGAGCCCGCCGCCCGGCACCTTGTAGCTCGTGTCCGACGGCGCCGAGTTGCGCAGCCGGCCGTCAGGCGTGCGCTCGTAGCCCTGTGCCCGCTCCCGCAGCAGCTCGCGACCGTCGTCGTCGCGGGCCGTGGTGAGGCCGGCCGGCGCGAACACCGTGTCGCGGAGCTGCTCGACGAAGGGGCGGCCCGACACGGCTTCGATCACCGCGCCCGCCAGCGAGTATCCGTGGGTCGAGTAGACGAAGCGGGTCCCGGGCTCGTGGAGGAGCGGGTCGTCCTTGAAGAGGTCGAGACCCTCGAGCACGCTGACATAGCGGCGGGTGCTGTCCCACTCCTCGCCCCGGTAGTGCCGGATGCCACCGAGGTGGGAGAGGAGCTGGCGTGTCGTCACCGGCCAGGGCTTCTTCGGGAAGCCGGGCACGTAGCGGCGGACGTCCGCGTCGAGGTCGAGCCGGCCGGCCTCGGCGAGCTGCATCGCTGCGACGGCCGTGATGGGCTTGGAAACCGACGCCAGACGGTAGAGGGTCTCCGGCCTTGCCGGGACGTGGTTCTCGACGTCGGCTTCGCCGAAGCCCCTGGTCCACAGGACGTCGCCGACGCGTACTGCTGCGGTCAGACCGGGGATCGAGGCGGCGCGCATCGCATCGGCGATCGCGGCCTCGACCGCCGCGGCCTTCGCGGGGGCGAGCCCCTCCGCGCGCGCACCGCGCGCCGCCGCGACGACCGCGGCCAGGAGCGCCAGCGCTCGACGCGACGTCACTCCAGCCAGTCCCGCTCCTTCAGCTTCTTCGGCAGGTACTCCTCGGTGATGAAGCTGATGCCGCGCCGCGAGAGTGCCTCCAGCTCGAACTTCAGCCCGCTCCTGACCATCTCCTGGATCTCCCGCTGCCACTGGGCCTTCTTGAACCAGGGATAGGCGAGCATCTGCTTGGCGCGGTTGTTGTCGCCGTCGTCCATCTTGATCGCGACGTTGCTCGGGAGCTGATACTTGGCCCTGTCGAACGAAGACAGGCCGACGAAGCGCGCATCGGGGACCGCCATGCGCATGGACTCGTACGCGAGGTTGATCGAGCCCTGCTTCATGACGCTGTAGATGTAGAAGCCCCAGGGGTCGTTGTCCACGAGCACGTAGACCGGCAGCTTGAGCTCCCTGTGCAGGCGCTGCACGAGCCGGCGCACGCCACGCGGGGGCTGCCCTCCGCCCTGGAGGATGATGCAGTTGTTGCGCTTCCAGTACTTGTCCTCGTTGAAGCGCGTCCAGACCGCGTCCTTCTCGATCAGCAGCACGTACTTCGCCTCGTGCTTCCGGAACGCGATCACGTTCTCCTCGACGATGGAGGGCACGGCCCAGCCGCCCGAGCCCATCCGGCGCAGGTCGATGGTGTCGCCGCTGTCGGCGATGGTGATCGGCCCGACCATGGAGCCCTTGCGCGCGGCGAAGAGGTGGAGCTCCTCGCGCAGCGCGTCCAGGGTGACCTCCAGGTCCTCGATGATGGGGTCGGATTCGTCCTGCTCCTCGAAGGTGTTCTGCCTGGTGTCGCCGATCGTGTGCTTGGTGACGTAGTAGAGGTCGCGGATGCTCGTGGTCTTGCCGGACTCGATCAGCTCCTTGCAGGCGTCGCTCACGAGGAAGGTCTGCATGAACTTCTTCGCCATCGAGACGTTGAAGAAGTAGCGTTTCTGCTTCTGGCCGCCGAGCTCGACGAGCCGCCGCTTCTCGCTCCAGCTCACGTTCGCGAGGGAGCGCACCGGGATGTCGAGGAACGGGTTCCTGCCGCTCTTGACCGTGCGCAGGACGCCCTCGGCCAGCTTCTCGATCTTGGCGGCCGTCTGCCGCGAGATTGCGTCCTTGCGGGGAGCCAATCAGTTCTCCTCGGCCTCGGCCCGTGTCTCGGCTCTCTGCCTGGCCTCGCGGGCCTCGAGCTCCATCGCCTTCTGCTCCTCTTCCATCTCCGCCGCCGTGACCCTGTGGGCCACCCGCAGGAACTCGCGCTTGATCGGCCCCGGCCTGGTGTTCCGGATCCTCCCGATCGCCTGCGCCACCTCCTCGATGTAGAGCTCGAAGATGCTGCGCCGCTGCGCCTGGTAGTCGGCGGCCTTCTTCCTTCGGATGAAGGCCGCGAGCTTGCGGCCGCACTCCTGCGCCGCGAGCTGGATCTCCTTCATGATCTCGGGGTAGTGGGCCACCGCCTCCTTGGACTCGCTGGTGAACGGCACCCAGACCGATGCGATGTGCACGAGCAGCGCCATCGGGCCCACGGGCAGGGCTCCCTTGGGCTGGCTGAGCAGGTAGTTGCGCCAGTCCGTGCGCGCGATCGCCTCGGTGATGCCGCAGGCGCCGCGCTGGAAGAGCAGCGGCACGCGGTTGGCGAAGCGGAACAGCTCGATCGTCTTGTCCGGGGGCCAGCTCCCGCCGTAGGCGAGCCCGACCTCCACCTGGAACGGGTTGCCGCGATACACCTTGGGCGGACGCGTGACGGTGGCGATGAAGTAG
>DASSJI010000218.1:0-2722 GCA_035691285.1 Vicinamibacteria bacterium
CGCGGATCTCGGACGAGACGCCGTTCCTGATCGACATCGATCCCGCCAAGGACAAGAGCTTCTTCACCCTCGCGGTCGAGAAGCAGGCCGGCGCGCATTCCGGCCTCGACTCGACCTTCAAGCACCTGCTCGGAAGCGGCCTCGTGGAGGACGCGCCGACGATCCAGGGACGCTGGAGCGAGCGCCTCAAGGACGCGCTCCTCCCGAACGACCGCATCCTGATGAGGACGCCCCTGCGGTCGACGAGCGGCATCATCGAGGTGAAGGGGAACTTCACCTCGAGCGCGATCTTCAAGCGGGCCGGCATGACGCTCGAGGCCGTGGCCCAGTTCGACAAGAAGGCGTTCGTGGTGTCGTTCTACCTCGGCGAGGCCGATGCGCAGCGCGACCTCTTCGAGGGCCGGGTGCTCGAGCGGCTCCGGGCCGTTCCAGCGATGCTCCTGCGACGCCTGGCGCGCGCCAACTTCGGCGAGGCGGCGGCGGTCCTCGACGCCGTCGGCGACGCCGCGCTCCTCGAGGAGTCGGCACGGCGCAAGCTGCTCCGCGTGCTCGTGGTGATCGCCGGCGAGGGCCCGAAGGCCGACGGGATCCCGGAGATGTTCTATCCCTCGGAGTACCTGAACCGCGACCCGGTGCTGCGCCACGTCGCGGCCCTGATCACTGACGGCCGCTACTCGGGCGCCACCTACGGGCCGTGCCTGGGCCACGCCTCTCCCGAGGCGCTCGAAGGCGGCGGCATCGGCGCGCTCCGCACCGGCGACCTCGTCTACATGGACACGGCCGCCGGCCGCATCGACGTCCTCGACCCGCTGCTTTCCCTCGCGAACGGCTTCGAGCCCATCGCGATGGACGGCTCCGAGCTCCTGGCGCGACCCGAGGTCGCGGAGCGCGTCGCCCGCATGCGGGCCCGCCGGCTCGACATCCCGGCCAGCATCCGCCTGCTCCTCGACGCCACGACGACCTGCATGGAGGGCGTGACGCCTTCCGGCTTCGAGACGAGCGAGAGGTGGGAATGATGATCGCGAGCGCCCTGGCCGTCCTGCTCCTGCTCTCGGGCGCCCTCGAAGGCGCCGAGCCGCGGGCCCTCAACGCCAAGGACGGGGCGCTGCTCGCGAAGCTCGAGGCCCGCATCGACGCCATCGACCGCGGCTTCGACGGCGTCCTCGGCCTGGCGATCCAGGACGCGGCCAGCGGCCGCGCGATCCTCCGCAACGCCGACGAGGTCTTCCCCGCGGCGAGCGTGATCAAGATCGCCGTGCTCGCGGAGCTGTTCCGCCAGGATCAGCAGGCCCGGGAGTGCGGGGCGCGGCTCCTGGATCCCTACGTCGCCGACGCCGGGGACGCGATCCCCGGCAGCGCGATGCTGCAGGGCATGACGACGGGCGTGACGCGGCTCACGAACCGGGACCTGGCGACCTTCATGATGGGCGTCAGCGACAACGGCGCGACCAACGTGCTGATCGAGCGCGTCGGCCCCGACAACGTGAACGCGCTGCTCGAAGGCCTCGGCCTCAAGGAGACGCGCCTGCGGCGCCGGATGCTGGACGTGGCCGCCGCCCGGCAGGGCCGCGAGAACACCGCGACGCCCCGGGAGCTCGTGAGCCTGCTCGACGCGATCCGGAGGGGCGCCGTGCTGGACGCGGCCCACACCGAGGCCTTCCTGGCGGCCCTGGCCACCGCGTCGCACCAGGCGCCGATGGACAGCTTCCTCCGTCTACCCGAGGATGTGCGCCACGCCACCAAGACGGGCTTCCTGGAGGGAGTCCGCGCCGAGGCCGGGATCGTCTTCGCCACCAACCGGCCGTTCGTCATCGCGGTGATGACCGGCCTCGCCGGGAACGAGAGGGCGGCCGAGGACGTGATCGGAGACATCGGCGCGGCCAGCCTCGAGACCTTCGAACGGCTGGGGCGCTCGACCCCTCTCGGGCGCGTCCTCCATCCGCGCGGCGGGGAGTCCCCGTGAGCGGACAGAGCGGTCCTCTTCGAGATGCACAAGTCATGTTGTTGCAAGTACATAGAGGTGTGTCGGCTTCGGCACGCCGCTTGCTGGAAGGGGTGTCGAGAGGAATCGGACCATGCGCCTCCTGCCCTTCGCGCTGATCCTGGGAACGGCCGCGGGCGCAGCCTGGGCCGACGACCAGTATCGCCACGGGCGTGTCCGCGACCTCGAGGGCGGCGTCGTGCTGCAGCGCGCTTCCGAGGGCACCGCCGAGGAGGCGATCCCGAACCTGCCGTTCCTGCCGGGCGATCGGGTCTGGACGGATGGCGGAGGGCGCGTCGAGTTCCAGTTCGAGGACGGCACGGTGCTGCGCCTCGACAGCCGCAGCAAGCTCGACTACCTCGCTCACGACGATCGCGTGGTGCTGCGCCTGTGGTCCGGCAGCGCGTGGCTCGTGACGTACGACGGCGGCGACGGCTTCGAGATCGAGACTCCGACCGCCCTGGTCGTCCCCCGGGAGCGCGGCACCTACCGGATCGACGCAGACGGCGAGGAGTCGCGGCTGTCGGTCTTCGACGGCGAGGCGAGCCTCGAGAGCGGCCGGCGCTCGGTGGACGTGCGCGCGGGCGAGCGCTCGTGGGCCGTGCGGGGCGAGTGGCCGGAGGAGCCGCGCCGCTTCGACCGCCGCGCGGCCGACGAATTCCAGACCTGGAACGAAGAGCGCGACGATCGCTCCGCCTGGGCCGGGTCGGTGCCGTCCTACGTCCCGGACGAAGTGCGGCC
>DASSJI010000219.1:0-3823 GCA_035691285.1 Vicinamibacteria bacterium
GGCGTCGAGCACGAGCGGCAGCGCCTGAGCCTGACCGAGCTGCTCCGGCGCGCGAACAAGGCGTGGCACGGCGTGAGGCTCGACCAGCCGGACTGGAGCGAGCACTCCCACAGCCTCGCGCTCGCTGCCGAGCTGCGCGAGGCCGGGCTCCTCGAGTACCTGATACTCAACGCCTACTGGGAGCCGCTCGACTTCGCGCTGCCGCCCCTGCCGGGCACGACACAGTGGCGCCGCTGGATCGACACCTCCCTCGCGTCTCCGCAGGACATCGTCCCATGGCAAACCGCGCCACCAGTGTCCGGTCCGACCTACCGCGCGGGGCCGCGCTCGGTCGTGGTGCTGTTCGGCGATAGCGCCGACGTCACAAGGCCGTGACCCCGTCGTGGAGGACGATCTTGCAGTCCGCGCTTGTGACATGAGAAGGTACACGGTGACGGCCATGCTCAGAGTGACGGCTGTCGCAGGAATCGGGTCGCTCCTGACATTGGCGACCGCGGCCGGACCGATGGGCGACGGCGGCGCGCGAACGGCGCCGCAGGCGCAAGGCGCCACCGCGCTCTCCCCCGACTACCTCGACAAGCTGCTCGCGCCCGTCGCGCTCTACCCCGACCAGCTGCTTGCCCAGACGCTCCTCTGCTCGTCCGACGCGCGGAAGGTCGGCGAGCTGAGCGCGTGGCTGAAGCAGATGTCGGCGCTCAAGGGCAGCGAGCTGCAGAAGGCCGCCGAAAAGGCCGGGTTCGAACCGAGCTTCGTGGCGCTGGCTCCCTTTCCGCAGGTGGTCGACCTCATGGCGGGCAGCCCGACGTGGACCTCCCAGCTCGGCGGGGCCTTCGCGGTCGATCGCGGGGCGGTGTTCGACAGCATCCAGCGCCTGCGCAAGCAGAGCCAGGCGGCCGGCAACCTGAAGAGCACGCCCCAGCAGAGCGTGGAGGCGCAGACGACGCAGGCCGGCGAGCAGGTGATCGTGATCGAGCCCGCGAACCCGCAGGTCGTCTACGTGCCGCAGTACGACCCGCAGGTCGTGTACACCCAGCCCGCGTCGACGACCGTCGTGGTGCACGAGCACGACGACGACGACGAGGCGGCCGCCGCCGTCATCGGCTTCGCAGCCGGCGTCGCGATCGGCGCGGCGGTCAGCAACAACTACTACTACGGGCCTTACGGGTGGTACGGCGGCGGCGCCTACATGTACAACGACGCCTGGGACGACTGGTACGACGACCGCGAGGACGCGCGGGAGGACTGGTACGAGAACCGCGAGGACGCGCGCGAGGACTATGCGGATCACCGGGAGAACATGGCCGAGGAGCGCTCCGACCGGGCCGAGAACGCGCGCGAGAGTCGCGGCGAGCGCTCCGAGACCGCGCAGCAGCAGCGCACCGAGCGCGCCGAGGGCGCGCAGCAGCAACGCAGCGAGCGGCAGGAGGCTCGCGGCAGCTCCGAAGCCCAGGCGCAGCGCGAGCAGCGGCGCACGGAGGCGCAGGGCCGTGCGCAGGAGGCTCGCAGCTCCGGCACGACGCAGCCGACACGAACGACGTCCTCTTCGGCCTCGACCCAGCGCACCGGCGGCGAGCGCGCCCGGACGAGCTCCGACCGCAGCGGCACGCGCTCCGACGCCTTCTCCGGCTACTCGAGCGGGCGCTCGACCCGGGCTTCGAGCTCGCGCGGCGAGCGCAGCCGCTCAGGCGGCGGCCGGAGCCGCAGGCGATGAAGCGGGCCCTGCTCTCGATCGTCGGCCTGCTCCTGCCGGGGACGGCCGCCCGCACCGAGGGAACGGCTCCGCGCGTGTTCACGACGCCGGATGAGACGGCTCGGGCCCTGATCGACATCGTGAAGGCGAACGACCTGAACGGTCTCGTGGCGCTGTTCGGCCGGCCCGGGCAGGACCTCGTCGACACGTCGGACGCCGCCACCGGACGCCGGAACCGCGAGGTGTTCGTGGCTGCGGTTGCGGAGGGCTGGCGACTCGGAGATCTCGACCCCGACCGCAAGGAGCTGGTCCTCGGCAACGAGGAGTGGCCGTTCCCGGTGCCGATCGTGAAGGCCGGCGGCGGCTGGTCGTTCGACGCCGCGGCCGGCCGCGAGGAGATCCTGAACCGCCGCGTCGGGCGGAACGAGCTCGCCGTCATCCGCGTCCTCCAGGACTACGTCGCGGCGCAGCGCGCCTATGCCGCGGCCGGGCACGACGGCAAGCCCTCCGGGCGGTACGCGCGCCGCTTCGGCAGCGACCCCGGCACCCAGAATGGTCTCTACTGGCCGACGCGGCGCGGCGAGCCGCGCAGCCCGCTCGGGATCCTGGTCGCGCAAGCCTCGGAGCAGGGCTACCGCCGTCATGGCGGCGAAGGGCCGTCGCCGTTCCACGGCTACTACTTCCGCATCCTGGAGGCTCAGGGCGGCGCGGCGAAGGGCGGCGCGGCCGAGTACGTCGTCGCCGGCGAGATGACGGGTGGTTTCGGCCTGGTCGCCTGGCCGGTGCACTACGGCGCGTCGGGGGTGATGACGTTCATCGTCAGCCAGGACGGCGTGAGCTACGAGAAGGACCTCGGGCCGGACACGCCCGCGGCGGCGAAGGAGATCACGCGCTACGATCCCGACCAGACGTGGCGACCGGCGCAGTTCGACGCCGACGCTCCGTGACGGCCCGGGCCATCGAATGGACGCGGGCGCAAGGAGTCGAAATCTGATGCGAACGGGTCAACCTCTCGGCGGGCGCAGGCTGGCGGCGCTCCTCGCGCTGTGCCTCGTCGTCCCGCCGTCACCGCCACTCCTAATGGGACAGTCGGCCACGGCCCCACAGGGCTCGACCACTCCGAAACCAGCGCCCAAGCCCGGAGCCACGGCGTCGCCCGCCCCCACGCCGGCCCCCACACCCCAACCCGTCGACGGAGGCTGGCCGCGCGCCTACTCGACCCCGAGCGGCGGCCGCATCCTCATCTACCAGCCGCAGGTGGCGAGCTGGGACGAACGGCAGCACATGGAGGCCTATGCCGCCGTGTCCTGGCAGGCGCGGGGCGCGACCAAGCCGACCCTCGGCACCATCAAGATCGAAGCCGACACGAAGGTCTCCCACGACGAGCGGCTCGTGAGCTTTTCCGACTTCAAGATCGCGGAGTCCAGCTTCCCCAGCGTCCCCCGGGAACAGGTTCGCGAGGTCGTGGCGGAGATCGACGGGTCGATCCCGACCGACGAGCGGGTGATCGCGCTCGACCGCGTGTTGGCCAGCCTGGACCGGAGCCAGATCACGCCCAAGAACGTGGAGGGGGTCAAGGCCGATCCACCGGCGATCTTCTATAGCCAGACTCCCGCCATCCTCGTGAACCTGGACGGCGAACCCATCTGGAGCCCGATCCGGGAGAACGACCTCAAGTTCGCCGTCAACACGAACTGGGACCTCTTCGAGCACGTGCCGACCAAGACGTTCTACCTGCGCCGCGACGACGCCTTCCTGATGGCGACGGATTGGAAGGGAGCGTGGACGCCGGCGGGCAAGCTGCCCGAGAGCTTTTCCAGGCTGCCTGCCGACGCGAACTGGAAGGACGTGAAGGCGGCCCTGCCCGGCAGGAAGCTCGCCGCGGACAAGACCCCGAACGTGTTCGTCAGCACGGTGCCCGCCGAGATGATCCTGCTCAGCGGCCGGCCCGCCTACGAGCTGGTGCCGGACACAAAGCTCGTGTGGGTCAAGAACACGGAGAGCGACGTGTTCCGGCTCGGAGAGAAGGGCCCGGTGTATTACCTGGTATCGGGACGCTGGTTCACCGCTCCCGACTTCGCCGGCCCCTGGACATTCGCCACCCCCAGCCTGCCCGCCGACTTCCAGGAGATC
>DASSJI010000220.1:0-6378 GCA_035691285.1 Vicinamibacteria bacterium
CCCGCTGAAAACACTGCGGCAGCCCTCAATGGACCAGTCCATCGATCGCGTCCACGACCAGCATCGTGCCCACCGCGAGCTTCACGACGTCGCCGTCGATCACGCCGTAGCGGTAGCCCGGCGGCGCCACGCCGATCCGCACGCTGAGCTCGGTGGGCACGTCGCGGATCACGACGTCGGTCGGGCACGGGCGGCCCACCGTGTAGCGCTTCTTCGCCTGGCCCGGAGGCAGGCAGCCGTTGTTCTTCTTCGCCAGGCCCGGGGGACAGTGGCCCCGGCCGTGCTTGCCGACGAAGTAGTCCTGGACGGCGTGGCGTTGCTCGGGCGCGAACACCACGGTCACGTCCACGTCGGCGCGGCCCTTCTCCTTCTTCTTGTCCGGCTTGCCAGCAAGGACGGGCGAGGCGACGACGGCGAGGAGCGCGAGAGCGACGACTCGTCGCATGGGATCCTCCACGGAGATTCTCGCGCAAGAAGCGGCATTACGCGAGCCTCCGCTCGAGGAATCGGGCGCCGGGCACAGGATTCGGACGATAGGGCGGGATCTCGACGAAGCCCAGCGCCTCGTAGAGCGCGATGGCCCCCTTCATCGACGGAAGGGTGTCCAGGCGCATCCGCGCGTAGCCCCTCCGTCGCGCCCTCCCGATGAGGGCCAGGACGAGGCGTCGCCCCAGGCCGAGGCCGCGGAAGCGAGGGCGGACATAGAGGCGCTTCATCTCGCAGACCCGGCTGCCGAGGGGACGCAAGGCGACGCATCCCGCCGGGACGCCGTTCACGCGACAAAGGAGGAGCGCTCCTCGGGGCGGCGCGTACTCCCACGGCAGGCCGGCGAGCTCCTCGTCGAAGTGCTGGAAGCCGAGGTCGACGCCGAGGGAGCCCGCATACTCCGCGATCAGCCGGCGCGCGGTCGCGAGGGAACGGGCATCCGCCACGGCGCGGATCGAGAGCCGGGGCATCACGGCTCGGGCGCCCGAGCGCGGCGCGCGGGCCGCAGCTCGGGATGGCCGTTGAACCAGGATACGGAGGAGCCCTCGCGGCCCACCTCCGCGCTCGGCGGCTCGAAGTCATAGAAGACGACGGCGGCCCCGGCACGCTCGCGGCGCCAGGAGCCCCCGGCGCGTCGCAGGCTCTCTTCGAAGGACTCCGGCGTGGGAAGGTCGGATGGGACTCCGGGCGTCAGCACCCAGGCCACGGGTCTCGCGGACCGCACGCGCTCGAGATAGGGAAGCGAAAGGCGCGGGAAGCGCTCGTTCCAGGGCTGCGACACGACGAGGGCTTCGCGGCTCTCGAACGTGATGCGATACGCCGTCTCGTACGAGGCGAAAGCGTGCCCGATGCCGTGCTCCTCCAGGAGGCGCCTGGCCGGCCCGAGATCGGGCGTGTTGTAGGGCGCCCGCGTCCGGTCCGCCGCGCGCCAGGCCCCGAGCAGCTGCCCGGCGCCCGCCGCATGGACGGCGAGCATCCCCGCGAGCGCGTACCTCGCCGCCGGGCCCCTCGCGGCCGCGGCGGCGCCGACCACCGCCGCCAGGGGAACGTAGAGCGGCGTGAGAAAGCGCACCGTGTGGGCGTGGGAGCGGAGCGGGATCGGGAAGAAGACGACGGTCAGGGCCGCGGCCGCCAGCGCGAGCCGGCCGGCCGCGCTGCGGCGGCCGATCGTCGCACCGCGGGCCGCCATGCCGATCCAGAGCAGCACCGACGGGATGGCCAGCCAGGGCGGCGCATCGAGCCGCCGCTCCAGATCCGGCACGACGGGCGCGCCCGCGCCGAGGAGGGCGCCCAGGGGAAGGTGAAGCTGGGGGAGCAGCGCGAAGAAGTGCTCGCTCCAGGACACGCGCGGGCTGGACAGCCGCACGATGGTGAAGACCTGCCCGTCGAGGACCGCGCGAACCCACATCGGTGCGCTCGCGACGAGGAGGCCCGCCGCTGGCGCGAGGAGCGCGGCGCGGCTGCGGCGGGCGAGGGGCGCCAGGGCGATCGCGCCCGCGACCACGGCGCTCGCGGACATCAGGTGGGTCCAGAGGGCCAGGCCGGCGAGAGCTCCCCAGGCTGCTCCGAGAGCGGTCGTCGGCAGCCCGGACTCGGCGCGGCTTCGCAGCTCCAGCGCGAGGAGGAGCAGGAGCCCGCAGAGCGCGAGGGTGGCCGGGTAGAGCGGCGGCGGCAGCGACGCCATCAGCAGGAGGTACGCCGGCGGACACGCGACGACGAGGGCGGCCGGCAGCGCGGCGCGCGGATCGATGCGCGCCGCGAGCGCCCAGGCCAGCGGAACGAGGGACAGGGACAGGGCGAAGTAGGCGAGCCGGATGGCGGCGACGCCCGCGCCCAGCGCGACTGCCGGCGCCACGAGCCAGCTCTCGAGCGGGGAGCCGTAGGGCTGGCCCCAGAAGGTCGTCGACGAGAACGGGTGCAGGGCCATCAGGCCCACGATCGCCGTGTCGGCGTCCGCGGGCGCGCGCCACGCCTCGATCCAGAAAGGGAGCCGGACCAGGATGGCCACGGCCATCGCCATCAGCAGGCGGGCGCGCCGCGGCGCCGTCCCTGCGACCTGCTGCGTGGGCTCCACCCTGCGCGGCTGACGATAGCACGGGCGCCGACAGGGATGCTATTAGCTGATTCGATGGCAGACGTTATAAGAATGAATTGGACTAGGGAGTAGGCCGCTGCGTAGATTGGCGGGAAGGGGGGACGATGCAGCGACTCCACCTGTTCGCCAGCGACTTCGACCAGACACTGAGCTTCAACGACTCCGGACACGTGCTGAGCGAGATCCTCGGGATCGCCGGGTTCGCCGAGCGCGTGGCCGGCCTCTCGCGCATCAACCTGGTGCAGCAGGGGGGCGAGCTGGCCTACCTGATCCTCCACGATCCCGAGTTCCGGCGCGTCCGGCGCGAGCATCTCGTCGAGGCGGGCCGGCGCATACGCCTCAAGGGGAACGTTCGGCTCCTCGCAGAGCTCCTGCAGGGCGGGATCGAGGGACACAACTTCGCGTTCTACGTCGTGTCGGCGGCGCCTGAAGAGGTGATCCATTCGGCGCTCGCCGGCATCGTCGCGCCGGACCGCGTCTTCGGCTCGCGCTTCCGCTATCACGACGGCACGGGAGAGGTCGAGTCGATCGTCCGCGTGCCGGCCGGCTACGGGAAGGTGGCGGTCCTCGAGGAGATCCAGGCGAGTCTCGGCGTCGGCCCCGACCACGTGGTCTACGTCGGCGACGGCAGCTCGGACGTGCATGCGATGCTGCACGTGAACCACCGCGACGGCTTCACCATCGCCGTTTCCGAGTCGCGCCTGATCGCGCCGATCGCGCGGCGGACGGTGCTGAGCGACGACGCGTCGAGCACGCTGGTGCCGGTGCTGGAGGAGATCGCCGGCTGGGGCCCGGCCCGCATCCGCGCGCTCTTCGAGGCGCACGGCCTGGCGATCCGCGAGTGGGACAAGATGCGGACGGACCGGGTCACCGTGCGCGAGGGGGCGGCGGCCCCGGGGTAGCTCCCGCCCACGCGAAAATCACGTACGCGCCCGCTTGACAGAACGGGTAAGCGGCTGCACTATACAGCTATGAAGGAACAGCCCGGCGAGGAATCGCTGGCCTATCAACTACTTGCGACTGCCGCCTACGTCGAGGAAAGGCTCGAGGCGGCCCTGGAGCCGGTCGGACTGTCGCTCGCGAAGTTCGGCGCGCTCGCCCGGTTGGTGGCGGCAGGCGAGCCGCTTCCGCTCGGAACACTGGCCGAACGGTGCGCGTGCGTCCGCTCGAACATCACACAGCTCGTCGACCGCCTCGAGGCCGAGAAGCTGGTGGTCCGCGCCGCAGATCCCCACGACCGGCGGTCGGTCCGTGCCGAGCTCACCGAGCAAGGAAAGTCGCGTCACGCGGCAGGCCTGCAGGCCTTGGAAGATGCTGAGAAACAGCTATTTGCGCCGGTTCCCCAGGAGCGGCGCGAGGAGCTGCTGCGGCTCCTTCCGGCGCTTCGCGAGCAGGTCTGAGCGCGTTTTTTCACGGATCATAGTTCAGTGCTGCATCGTCTATAGCCAACGGATGTCAAGGATCCAGAAGTCGCCGTTGTCCCCGTCAAGTCGAAGGGAGATTGCCCCTCATGCGTAAGCGGATGCTCGTGATGCTGGCCGGCGCGGTCGCGTTCGTCGCCGTGATCAGCACGCTGAAGTTCCGTCAGTTCCAGGCGGCGGCCGCCCAGGCGGCGTCGTTCCAACCGCCCCCGGAAGCGGTGACCACCGTCATCGCGCGGCATGACGAATGGCCGGCGACCCTCGAGGCCATCGGCAGCGTCGCGGCGGTCCACGGCGTGACCGTGGCTGCGGACCTGCCGGGCCTGGTCGCGCACATCGCCTTCGACTCCGGCCGCACCGTCGGGGCGGGCGAGGTGCTCCTCCGCCTGGATGCGCGGCAGGAGGAGGCCCAGCTCGCTGCGGCCCTCGCGCAGCTCGAGCTGGCTCGGCTGAACCTCCAGCGGAGGCGTGGCCTGGTCGACGAGGGCATCGTGTCGCAGGCGGACTACGACACCGCGGTCGCGGAGCACAAGCAGGCCGAGGCGAAGGTCGGGGAGATCCGGGCGACGATCGAGCGGAAGAACATCCGCGCTCCCTTCTCCGGCCTCCTGGGCATCCGCCAGGTGAACCTGGGCCAGTACCTGTCCGGCGGGGACCCGATCGTGCCGCTGCAGTCCCTGAACCCGATCTACGTCAACTTCGCCGTGCCCCAGCAGGAGGCGGCGAAGCTGCGCGTGGGCGGCGAGGTGCACGTGAGCGCCGAGGGCCTGACGGGCGTGGAGTTCAAGGGGAAGATCAGCGCCATCGACTCGATCGTCGACGCGGCGACGCGGAACCTGCAGGTGCAGGCGACCTTCGCGAACGCCGACGGACGCCTGCGGCCCGGCATGTTCGTGCAGACCCAGGTGGTGACCGGGGCAACGAGCCGGGTCGTGACGCTGCCGGCCTCGGCCATCAGCTACGCGCCGTACGGCGACTCCGTGTTCGTCGTCGCGGACATGAAGGGCCAGACCGGCCAGGGCTACCGCGGGGCGCGCCAGCAGTTCGTGAAGCTGGGCGGCTCGCGCGGCGACCAGGTGGCCGTCGTTTCCGGCGTGAGCCAGGGCGACGAGATCGTGAGCTCTGGCGTCTTCAAGCTCCGCAACGGCGCCGCCGTCAAGGTCAACAACGAGATCCAGCCCGGCAACGACCCCGCGCCCCGTCCCGAGGACAACTGAGGTGCGCTTCACGGACATCTTCGTCCGGCGCCCGGTCCTCGCGATCGTCGTCAACCTCGTCATCCTGATCGCGGGCCTCCAGGCGATCCGCTCGCTGAGCGTGCGACAGTACCCGCGCAGCGACATCGCCGTGGTGCGGGTGACGACCGCCTACGTCGGCGCGAACGCCGACCTGGTGCGGGGGTTCATCACGACACCCCTGGAGCGGGTGATCGCCAGCGCCGACGGCATCGACTACCTGGAGTCCTCGAGCGCCCAGGGCCTCAGCGCGATCACCGTCCACCTCAAGCTCAACTACGACACGAACGCGGCGCTCACCCAGATCCAGGCCAAGGTGGCCCAGGTGCGCAACGACCTGCCCCCGGAAGCCGAGGCGCCGGAGATCGAGCTGGAGACCGCGGACAACCAGTTCGCCTCGATGTACCTGGGCTTCTCCTCGAACGACCTCGACCAGAACCAGATCACCGACTATCTGACGCGGGTGGTCCAGCCCAAGCTCAGCGCGATCAGCGGCGTCCAGCGCGCCGACATCCTCGGCGCCCGCACCTTCGCCATGCGGATCTGGCTGAAGCCCGAGAAGATGGCGGCCCTCGGCATCGCCCCCTCCGACCTGCGCGAGGCGCTGGCGCGCAACAACTACCTCTCGGCCCTGGGCAAGACCAAGGGCTCGATGGTGTCCGTCAACCTGGTGGCCAACACCGATCTCAGGACGCCCGAGGAATTCCGCCAGCTCGTCGTGAAGGAGAAGGAGGGGGTCGTGGTCCGGCTCGGCGAGATCGCCGACGTCGTGCTCGGCGCCGAGAGCTACGAGGAGGACGTCCGCTTCAACGGCGAGACCGCCACCTTCATGGGCATCTGGGTGCTGCCGACCGCCAACTCCCTCGAGGTCATCAGCGAGGTGCGCAAGGCGCTGCCTGGGATCCAGGCGCAGCTCCCTGCGGGCATGAAGGCGGGCATCCCCTACGACGCGACGCTCTACATCCGGGACGCGATCGACGAGGTCCTGAAGACGCTGAGCGAGACGCTGCTGATCGTGGTCGTGGTGATCTTCCTGTTCCTCGGCTCGGTCCGCTCGGTGCTGATCCCGGTGGTTGCCATCCCGATCTCCCTGGTGGGCGCGGTCTTCCTCATGTTCCTGGCCGGCGTCACCATCAACCTG
>DASSJI010000221.1:0-26756 GCA_035691285.1 Vicinamibacteria bacterium
CAAACCCCGGTAAGGTTCTTCGCGTTGCGTCGAATTGAACCACATGCTCCACCGCTTGTGCGGGCCCCCGTCAATTCCTTTGAGTTTCAGCCTTGCGACCGTACTCCCCAGGCGGAGCGCTTAATGCGTTAGCTTCGGCACGGAAGGGTTTAATACCTCCCACACCCAGCGCTCATCGTTTACAGCTAGGACTACCGGGGTATCTAATCCCGTTTGCTCCCCTAGCTTTCGCGCCTTAGCGTCAGTGTCGGTCCAGGAAGCCGCCTTCGCCACCGGTGTTCCTCCGGATATCTACGCATTTCACCGCTACACCCGGAATTCCGCTTCCCTCTCCCGAACTCAAGCCCCGCAGTCTCCCGTGCCATTCCCCAGTTGAGCCGGGGGATTTCACACGGGACTTACGGGACCGCCTACGCGCCCTTTACGCCCAGTAATTCCGAACAACGCTTGCCACCTCTGTATTACCGCGGCTGCTGGCACAGAGTTAGCCGTGGCTTCCTCCACCGGTACAGTCAATACACCGACGTGTTAGGTCGGGTACCTTCGTCCCGGTCGACAGGGGTTTACAATCCGAGGACCTTCATCCCCCACGCGGCGTTGCTTCGTCAGGCTTGCGCCCATTGCGAAAAATTCCCCACTGCTGCCTCCCGTAGGAGTCTGGGCCGTGTCTCAGTCCCAGTGTGGCCGTCCGCCCTCTCAGGCCGGCTACCGATCGTTGCCTTGGTGGGCCGTTACCCCGCCAACGAGCTAATCGGACGCGGGCTCCTCTCCAAGCGCCAGGCCTTGCGGTCCCCGGCTTTGATCCTCAGTGTGACCCGAGGATGTCATGCGGTATTAGCACCAGTTTCCCGGTGTTGTTCCCCACTCGAAGGTAGATCACCCACGCGTTACTCACCCGTTCGCCGCTCTACTTGCGAGTTGCCCCGCTTTCGCGCTCGACTTGCATGTGTTAGGCACGCCGCCAGCGTTGATTCTGAGCCAGGATCAAACTCTCCAGTTGAACTCTCGAGCCGCTCGCGCGGCCCCTTCGTTTAACCGAAGAAACTCTTGGTTCCTAGGCCGAAATCTCGCTTCGGAATCGTCACGCACCTAGTTTTCAAAGAGCCGCCCCGACTTCAGGGGACTCGACCAGAATATCGAAATCGACTGGCCCATGTCAAGCCCTTCGTTCCCGACCTTCTGATGGGGAGTCGGCAGATGAGAACCCGCAGGCACGCCCGACGACCATTTCGCCGCTCCCGGCAACCAAAAATGGTACGTCAGCGGTCCAGTGCTGTCAAGCGTCGGCCACCACGCGGACGAAGTGCCGCGAGCCCACCTGAAGCACGAAGCTCTCGCCTCGGGCGAGCGTCAAGGGACCCGGGCCCAGCGGCGCGCCGTCGCGCTTCACGGCCCCCTGCTTGATGAGGCGTACCGCGTCGCTGTTCGACTTCGCGAAGCCCGCCCGCACCACGAGCTCGTGGGGCTTGGCAGCTCCCGCTCGCAGCCTGAGCTCGGCCATCGCCAAGGGCGCCTTGCGCTCCTGGTGCACCCGCCGCCACTCTTCCGCGGCGGCGGCCGCCGCCTGCTCGCCGTGGAAGTCGGCCACGAGCCGCCGCGCCAGGGCCTGTTTCGAGGCCATGGGGGCGTCCCGGCCCCGCTCGGCCTCGATCGCCTCGAGACTCTGGTCGGTCAACAGCGCGTAGTACCTCCACATGAGCGCGTCGGAGATGGAGAGCAGCTTCGCGTACATCGACTCCGCCCCTTCGGTCACGCCGACGTAGTTGCCGAGGCTCTTGGACATCTTCTCGACCCCGTCCAGCCCTTCGAGCAGCGGCGTCGTCATCACCACCTGCGGCTCGAGGCCGTAGCTGGGCATGATGTCTCGGCCGACGTTGAGGTTGAAGAGCTGGTCGGTGCCGCCCAGCTCGACGTCGGCCTTCAAGGCCACGGAGTCGTAGGCCTGGGCAAGGGGATAGAGGAACTCGTGGACCGAGATCGCTTGCCCGGCCTCGAAGCGCGTGCGGAACTCGCGCCGCTCGAGCATGCGCGCCACGCTGTAGGTGGCCGCGAGGCGCACGACCTGGTCGGCCGTCAGACCTCCCAGCCACTCGCGGTTGAAGCGGATCTCGGTCTTTTCCGGGTGCAGGATCCTGAAGACCTGCCGCTTGTAGGTCTCGGCGTTCCTCTCGATCTCCTCCCGGGTCAGGGGCGGCCGCGTCTTCGACCTCCCCGTGGGATCTCCGATCATGCCGGTGAAGTCGCCGATCACGAAGATCACGCGGTGGCCGAGGTCCTGGAAGTGCTTCATCTTCCTGAGCAGCACGGCGTGGCCCAGGTGCAGGTCGGGCGCCGTCGGGTCGAAGCCCACCTTCACGGTGAGGGGACGCTGCCGGGCGAGCTTCTCGCGCAGGGCCTCCGGCGTGACGACGTCGACGCAGCCCTTCGTGAGGTAGGCGAAGGCCGCTTCAGGAGTCACGCCGCCTCGTTCACATGGACGCGACGGCCCTCGACGCGGCAGCGCCCCTCCAGGACCAGGCGCACCGCCCGCGGGTAGATGCGATGCTCGGCCTCGAGGATGCGCGACGAGAGGGATTCCACGCTGTCGTCCTCTCGGACCACCACGGCCTCCTGAAGCACGATGGGTCCGCTGTCGAGCCCCTCGTCCACGAAGTGGACCGTCGCGCCGCTGACCTTGGCGCCGTGCTCGAGGGCCTGGCGCTGCGCTTCGAGGCCCGGGAAGGCCGGCAGCAGCGAGGGGTGAACGTTCAGCAGGCGCTCCCGGAACGCCCGGACGAAGGCGGGGGAGAGACGCCGCATGAAGCCCGCCAGGCAGACGAGGTCGACGTCGCGCTCGCGCAGGCTCTCC
This sequence comes from Vicinamibacteria bacterium, assembly GCA_035691285.1. Classification (GTDB taxonomy): domain Bacteria; phylum Acidobacteriota; class Vicinamibacteria; order Fen-336; family Fen-336; genus DATFEN01. Next base: position 2,849 of record DASSJI010000221.1, read on the forward strand.
ACGAGCTCGGCGTCGTACTCCTCGCGGGCGCGCCCACGATGATCGAAGACGAGCGCGGGGACGCCCGCGGCGCTGGCTCGCGCGAGACCCGGCGCCCCGGCGACGTTCGAGATCACGACAGCCACCTCTCCGCCGAGACCGCCGGCACGGGCGGCATCGAGCAGCGCCTGGAGATTCGTGCCGCGGCCGCTGATCAGCACGCCCACGCGGCCGGGCCTCGTGGCTGCCCGCGTCACTCCCAGGCGACGCCCGCGCCGGGCGCCACGCGGCCGATCACGAAGCTCGGCTCGCCGCGGCGCTCCAGGGAATGCTCGACGTCGTGGAGATCGTCGGGCGAGACCACTGCGACCATCCCGATCCCCATGTTGAAGGTGCGGAACATCTCCTCGTCCTCGACCTGGCCGCGCGTCTGCAGCAGTCGGAACAGCGGGGGCACCTCCCACGCGCCGCGGCGCACGACCGCCGCGAGACCCTCCGGCAGCACCCGGGGCAGGTTGCCCTGAAAGCCGCCGCCCGTGATGTGGCAGAGCGCCTTGATCTTGCGCCGCTCGAGCAGCGGCTCGAGGGCGTGCAGGTAGCCCCGGTGCGGGGCGAGCAGGGCCTCGCCGACGGTCCCGCCCAGCTCCGGCAAGGGCGTCGACGTCACGTAGCCGCAGGCGTCGAACAGGACGCGGCGTGCAAGCGAGAAGCCGTTGGTGTGGAGGCCCGCAGACGGCAGGCCGACCAGGATGTCTCCGTCCCGCACCCCCGCCGGCAGCGCGCGGTTCCGCTCGACGACGCCCACGATGAAGCCGGCCAGGTCGTAGTCGTCCTCGCCGTAGGTGTCCGGCATCTCGGCCGTCTCGCCACCGATCAGCGGGCAGCCGAACTCCCGGCAGCCGCGCGCCAAGCCCGCCACGATGGCCTCGACGCGCTCGGCATCCATCCGGCCCAGGGCGATGTAGTCCATGAAGAACAGCGGCGCCGCGCCCTGGACGAGGATGTCGTTGACGCAATGGGCGACGAGGTCGTAGCCGACCGTGTCGTGGCGCCGAGCCTGGATCGCGACCTTGATCTTCGTGCCGACGCCGTCCGCCGAGGACACCAGCACGGGCTCCTCGTACGCACCGAGCTCGGGGCGGAACAGCGCACCGAACGAGCCGATCTCCGAGAGCACGCCGGCGTTGAAGGTGCCGCGGGCCAGAGCCTTGATGCGCGCCTTGGCCGCGTCGGCAGAGGCGATGTCGACGCCGGCACCCTTGTAGTCCATCGCGCGCGGGCGGATTCTACCATCCGCTCCACGTGGGCGTTCTTGCGGGGCGCGAAAGCGCGGCAGTAAGATCCCACCGGTGAGCGAGTCGCCGTCTGCGCTCTTCGCGTCACTGGAGCAGACGCTCCAGGAACGTCACCAGGGCGTCGAGACGGCACTGCGCGAGCACGCTCCCCGCGGGGAGTCCCCCGAGGTCCTGGCGGCGGTCGACGCCAGCCTGTTCGCGCCCAGCAAGCGGCTCCGGCCGATCCTGGCGCTGCTCGTGGCCGACGTGCTGGGCGGCGACGCGCGCAGCGTGCTGCCCGCCGCCTGTGCGATCGAGATGGTGCACACCGCGAGCCTGATCCTCGACGACCTGCCGGCGATGGACGATGCCAAGGAGCGCCGCGGCCGTCCCGCCTGCCACGTCGCGTTCGGCGAGGCGAACGCGATCCTCGCCGCCTTCGCCTTGCTGACACGCGGTTTCGAGGTGCTGGCTTCGGGCTGGCCCGGCGGCCCCGAGGCGCTGGGCCGCTGCGAGATCGCCCAGGACCTGGCCAGGGCCGTGGGGCCCAGCGGCATGATCGCGGGCCAGGCCAGGGACCTCGCTGTGACCGACCGCACGATCGACTTCGCGACCCTCGAGTTCATCCACAGCCGCAAGACCGGGGCCCTCTTCATCGCAGCGGCGGCCCTGGGCGCCCGCGCAGCGGGCGCGGCGCCCTGGGCGCAGCGCGCGGTCGCGAGCTACGCGAAGAACCTGGGCCTCGCCTTCCAGATCGTCGACGACCTGATCGACGCCACCGGTGCGGCCGCGGAGGCCGGCAAGGACGTGGGCCAGGACCTCAAGAAGACGACGTTCGTGTCCTTCGCGGGCATCGCGGGCGCCCGCCAGCTCGCCTCGGAGCTGACCGGCGCAGCCGAGGAGGCGCTCAAGGCCTTCGGCCCCGCCGCCCAGCCGCTCCGCGAGCTGGCGCGCTACGTGGTCGCCCGCAGGAGGTGAGGCATGACGCGGTGTCCGGAGTGTCAGGCGGACCTGGAGCTCGACGGCTACGAGCTCGACGTGGGCGAGAGCATCAACTGTCCGGAGTGCGCGACGGAGCTCAAGGTCACGAGCAGCGAGCCGCTGGCCGTCGCCCTCGCGGACCAGGAAGGCTAGCCCGCCCTCACGCGAAGCGGGCCAGGGCCTCCTTCTCGTCCTGGTAGAGCTCGAAGATCGGCAGCAGCCGGGCGATGTAGAGGGTGGACTGCACCTTCTCGCCCGCGTTCAGAAGCTTGAGCTCGGCTCCCGCGCGCCGCGCACGCTTCAAGCTGGCGACCAGCTCGCCTACTCCCGCCGAGTCCATGAAGGAGACCGCGGAGAGATTGAGCAGGATCTTCCGCCAGCTCTCCTTGAGCAGCTCGTCGATCGTGTCCCGCAGCAGCTCGTCGCCCAGGCCGGCGGTGAGCTTGCCGGCCATGTCCACGATCACGACGTCGTCCTTCCGGCGCACCTCGACGTGCATGGCGCGCCTATTCTAGCCCTGGGGGCCCACCAGGCGCCGGAAGACCTCGGCGTTGCGCTCGACGCTGACGCGCTGGCGCGCCGAATCGAGGAACGCCTCGAACAGCTTCTGGCGCCGCTCCTGGCGCAGGGCCGCGACCAGGGCGTCCTTCTGCTTCGCGAACTCCGCCGGATCGAAGGGCTTCTTTTCCAGCACCCTGAGCACCGCGTAGCCCGCCTCGACGGCGACCGGGTGCGAGAGCACCTGCTCCTTCAGCGCGAACGCGACGTCGTCGAGTCCGGCCCCCGAGCCCAGATCCCCGAGAGCCTGGCCTCGCGAGACGAGGCCCGGCGTCTCCTTGCGCACGAGGCCCAGGGCCTGCGCGGCCTTCTCGAGACCGCCCCGCTCCGCGCGGCTCCTGAGCTCGGCCGACAGCTCCCGCGCCCGGGAGCGGGCCTTCTCCTGCAGCACGTCCGCGCGCACCCGCTCCTTCACCTCGGAGAGCTCCGGGTCGCGCGGCGCCTGCACCTCCGAAAGCGCGATGAAGGCGTAGCCCTGCGGCAGCGCGAAGGGCTGCCGCTCCTGCTCGCCCTTCGTCTTGAGCTCGAAGGCCCGCGCCACGAGCCGCTGGGAGGCGAGCGGCGCCGGGAGCTCGTTCCGCGCGAAGGGCGCGCTGCGCTCCACCTTGAGGGCAGCGGCCGCGGCCGCCTTGGCGAGGGCGTCGCCCTTCTCGAGGCGCGCCGCGACGGCGCCGGCCTTCTCCTCGGACAGCGCGCGCACGCGCCGGGCCACGAGGCCCTCCCGGAGGCGGTCGCGTACCTCGGCGAGGGGCGGCGTGGTCTCCTCGCGATGCGCCGACACCCTGATCACGTGGTAGCCGTACGGCGTTTTGACGAGCTCCGACAGCTGCCCGGCCTTGAGCCCGAAGGCGGCGTCCTCGAACGGCGGAACCATGGCGCCGCGCCCGAAGCAGCCGAGATCCCCGCCGTTCGCGGCCGAGCCCTTGTCCTCGGAGGCGCGCTTCGCGACGCTCGCGAAGTCGGCGCCCTTGACCAGCTCGGCGCGCAGGCCTTCGGCGATGGCCCGGGCCTCGTCGTCGGGGTGCCCCTCGCCCGCGTCCCCCTTGACCTTCACGAGGACGTGGCTGGCGCAGACCTGCTCGCCCTGTTTCAGCTCGTCCTTGCGCTTCTCGTACTCCAGCTCGACCTCGCGCTCCGTCACGCTGACGTGGGGGCGCAGGGCGTCGGCGTCGACGAGGACGTACTCCACGACGCGACGCTCGGGAACCCGGTAGTCGGCCTTGCGGGCCTCGAAGCGCGCGCCCACCTCGCCCTCGTCGGCCGTCGCCCCAGGGCGGAAGCGGGCGGCGTCGACGAGGACGTACTCGGCCTTGATCTGCTCGCTGCGGCGCCGGAACTCGCGCTCGGCCTCGGCTTCCGACACGCTCACCCCGCCGGCCACGAGGCCCTCCAGCTTGCGGCGCACGAGCTCGGCGCGCACCGAGGCCTCGAAGTCTTCGACGCTCAGCCCGCGCAGCTCGAGCAGGCGCCTGATCTCGGCGGTTCCCACGAAGCGACCCTCGCGCTGGTAGTCGGGAGCGGTGGCGATCTCCTGGGCCACCGCCGCGTCGTCCACGCTCAGCCCGAGGCGCTGCGCCTCGAGCGCGACCAGCCGTTCGGCCACCAGGCCCGAGAAGACCTGCTCCTCGAGGCCGAGGCGGCGCAGCATCTCGGCATCGGCTCTCCCCTGGTACAGGCGCTCGTAGAATTGGCGCTGGCGCAGGTAGCTCCGCTGGAACTCGCCAACCGTGATGTTGAGGCCGCCCACCGTGGCCAGCCGCTCGCCGGGGCTGCCGGCCTGGGCGCCCTGGAACGCGGGGATGTAGAGGATGATGAACGCCGCGATCACCAGCCAGAGGAAGACATAGAGCCACCTTCGGTGGCGCCGCATGAAACTGAGAGCCATGATCTTCCTGCCTTCACCTGGGCCGCCCGATACGGGGACCGCCAAAACGGTGATTCTAGGGGCTAAGGGCCGGACGAGACAAGGGCGGCGCGTTTGCGTGCCGGCGAAAACGGAGGCTATAATCTTGCGCCACGTAAGTCTCGACTACTGAAAGAGATTCGGATGCCGGCGGGGCGCAAGGGAAAGCAAGCCGAAGACGAGCTGTTCGATTGGTTCACGATCACGTACCGCTCGATCTACACGGTCGTCGGCGTGATCGTGCTGCTGGCCGGCGGCTTCGGCGCCTATTGGTGGCTCACGCATCAGCCGCCGCCGGTCGTCGTGGAGACGCCGTCACCCACCGCGACCTCCGCCCGCTTCACGACCATCGAGGGCAGCGTCAAGGTGAAGCCGGTGCAGCAGTTCGACTGGTTCAGCGCCGACCGCAGCATGGTCCTGCGCAAGGGCGACCTGGTGCGCACCGGCGCGGGCTCCGCGGCGGAGATCCAGTTCTTCGACGGCACCGTCGTCCACGTTCGCCCCGACAGCCTGATCACGATCGAGGAGACCACCGAGGATCCGTCCTCCAAGGCGCGCAAGGTGGCCTGGTTCATCTCCTCGGGCGGCGCCACCTTCCAGACGGCGCGACGGAACGTGCCGGGCAGCTCCACCGAGGTCGCGACGCCGACGGTGCGCGGCTCGGTCGGCGAGCTGTCGAAGGCCGAGGTCAACGTCGCCGAAGCCGGAGACAGCGACTTCCGGCTCTTCCAGGGCAGCGGCAAGGTCGAGACCAAGACGGGCCAGACCCTCGACCTGAGAAGCAACGAGGCCGTGAAGGTGGACGCCTCGGGCAAGGCCGCCGCCAAGGTCACGCTGCCGGGGGTGCCGGTGCTGCTGGCACCGTCCCACCAGGCCGAGATCACCTATCCGAACGCGGCCCAGGCCACGACGCTGCTCGTCTGGAAAGGCGTCCCCGACGCCTCGGCGTACCACGTGATGCTCGACTACAGCGCCTACTTCAACCGGCCGCTCGTGGACCGCAAGGGCATCCGCGACAGCTCCGTGGAGCTTCGCGGGCTCGACGTGGGCAAGTATTACTGGCGGGTGGCGGCCATCGACAGGGACGGCGAGGAAGGCAGCTTCTCGGACTTCGCGCGCTTCACGGTGGCGAGCTCCGGCGGCAGCGGCTCGGGCGAAGGGCCGCCCCCGCCGCTGATCCTGCAATCACTCGAGGTGCGCCAGAACATCCTGCAGGTCAAGGGCAAGACCGAGCCGGGCGCCAGCCTCACTGTGAACGGCCAGCGCCTCGACGTGGATGCCGACGGCTCCTTCAACGACTTCATCACCCTCGAGAAGCCCGGCAAGCAGGACGTGGTGGTGCGCGCCACGGGGCTGAACGGGGGCGTGCGCGAGGTGAAGCGGCCGGTGGTGGTGGGCTTCTGAGGTGAAGCGGCCGGGTCTCCGAGCGAAGGAGCGTCGGGCGCCGCGGCCGGCGCCGCTGCGCCGCGCGCCCCGCGCCAACGGGCGCTCCGCGGAGCGCCGCCTCGAGGTCCTGACCGACATCGTGAAGACGGCCAACTCGATCCTGGAGCCGCGCCGCGTGATCGAGATCATCATGGCCAAGATCCAGGAGCTGATCCCGTCCGAGGCCTGGTCGATGCTGATGGTGGACGAGGAGAAGCAGGAGCTGACCTTCGAGCTTGCCCTGGGCGAGAAGGGCAAGGACCTGCAGAGCTTCCGGGTGAAGATCGGCGAGGGCGTGGCGGGCTGGGTGGCCGCCACCGGCAAGCCGACGATCGTGAACGACACCTCGAAGGACGCGCGTTTCGCGGGGAAGTTCGACGACGCCACCCAGTTTCGCACCCGCTCGATCCTGTGCGCACCGCTCTCGTCCCGGGGGCGCACGATCGGCGTGGTCGAGATCATCAACCGCAGGGGCGGACGCTTCACCAAGGCCGATCTGGAGATGCTCCTGACCCTGGTGGAGCCCTGCGCCATCGCAATCGAGAACGCCATGCTGTTCCAGAAGGCGGAGCAGCTCACGATCACCGACGACCTCACCAAGCTCTTCAACTCGCGCTACATGAACCTGTACATCTCCCGCGAGATCAAGCGCTGCAAGCGCCACGGCATCCCGCTCTCGGTGATCTTCCTGGACCTCGACGGCTTCAAGGGCATCAACGATCAGTACGGTCACCTGGCCGGCTCGCGGACGCTCTCCGAGGTCGGGCAGATCCTGCTGCAGGCGGTGCGCGAGTCGGACATCCTGGCCCGCTACGGCGGCGACGAGTTCGTCGTGGTGCTGCCAGAGACGCCCCCCTCGGGGGCGCTGGTGATCGCCGAGCGCATCCGGAAGGCCGTCGAGGCGCACACCTTCCTGGAGGCGCAGGGGCTCAGGGCGCGGATCTCCGCTTCGTTCGGGATCGCCTCGTATCCGGACCACGCCCTCACCCCCGAGGGCCTGATCCAGAAGGCCGACCAGGCCATGTACCGCGTCAAGGAGCGGAACAAGAACGGCATCGAAGTGGCGGTCTAGGCCGCCCCGCCTCGCGATTCACCCCACAGGAGAGCAAAGCCCTCATTCATGAACCTGCGCTCGCTGTTCAACCTGAGCTTCCTCTCGAGCGACCTCGCCATCGACCTGGGCACGGCCAACACCCTCGTCTACGCCCGGGCCAAGGGCATCGTCGTGGCCGAGCCCTCGATCGTCGCCGTCAACACCGTGACCGGCAAGGTCGAGGCCGTGGGCAAGGACGCCAAGGAGATGCTCGGCCGCACGCCAGGCAAGATCGTGGCGATCCGCCCCATGAAGGACGGCGTGATCGCCGACTTCGAGATCACCGAGAAGATGCTCAGCCACTTCATACGCAAGGCCCACAACCGGAACACCTTCGTGCGGCCGCGCATCATCATCGGCATCCCCTCCGAGGTCACGCAGGTCGAGAAGCGGGCCGTCAAGGACTCGGCCCTCAAGGCCAAGGCCTCGGAGGTCTACCTCGTGGACCAGGCGATGGCTGCCGCCATCGGCGCCGGCCTGCCCATCACCGAGCCCTCGGGCAACATGGTGGTGGACATCGGCGGCGGCACCACGGACATCGCGGTGATCTCCCTGGCCGGAATCGTCTACTCGAAGTCCGTGCGCGTGGCCGGCAACGAGATGGACGAGGCGGTGATCCAGTACATCAAGAAGAAGTACAACCTGCTGATCGGCGAGCGCACCGCCGAGCAGATCAAGCTCGAGATCGGCAGCGCCTTCCCCCTGGACGAGCCCCTGACCATGGAGATCAAGGGCCGCGACCTCATCGAGGGCATCCCCAAGACGCTCACCGTCACCGACGCCGAGATCCGCGAGGCGCTCGCGGAGCCGATCAGCATCATCCTCAACGCGGTCCGGGTCGCCCTGGAGCGCACGCCCCCCGAGCTCAGCGCCGACATCGTGGACCGGGGGATCGTCCTCACCGGCGGCGGCAGCCTGCTCAAGAACCTCGACAAGCTGCTGCGCGAGGAGACTGGCCTGCCGGTGTCGGTCGCCGAGGACCCGCTGTCGTCGGTGGTGCTCGGGACGGGGAAGATGCTCAGCGATTTCGAGCTGTTGAGGAAGATCAGCCTGGACTGAAGCCATGGCGAAGGTGGTCGAGGCACGCAAGAGTCGCCTGCTGCTCCTCGCGCTCGTGGTCTTCCATCTCGTGATCATCAGCCACCAGGTGGACGCGGGCGGCGGCGTCTCGCTGCTGCAGAAGACGGCGTTCACGCTCTTCTCGCCCCTGCAGCGCGCCGTGACCTGGGCGATCCGCCTGGTGGAGGCGGGCTTCCACGGCTACGTCTCGCTGCGTGGCGTGCGTCAGGAGAACGAGCAGCTCAAGGGTCGCGCTGCCGCCCTCGAGGTGGAGCTGGAGCGCCAGCGACGCCTGGCCGAGGAGGCGGCGCGCCTGCGGGAGCTGCTCGACCTGCAGGCGGTCCTGCCCTACGACACGGTCGCGGCCGAGGTGCTGGCGCGCGACGGCACCCCGTGGTTCCGCAGCGTGACGATCGGCAAGGGCAGCCGGGACGGGGTGCGCCTCCAGGCCCCGGTTGTCTCCCCCACCGGGGTGGTGGGGCGCGTGATCGGAGTGGGACCGAAGGCGGCGCAGGTGCAGCTCCTGCTCGATCGCGAGGCGGGCGTCGGCGCGCTCCTGGAGCGGAGCCGCGTCACGGGTGTCTGCGCCGGGCAGGTCGGCTTCGCGGACCAGGGCCAGACCGACCTCTTGATGCGCTACGTGCCGGCCCTGGCCGACGTCGCCGTCGGCGACCGCGTCCTCACCTCGGGCCTGGATCGGATCTACCCCAAGGGCCTCGTGATCGGCCGCGTGCGATCGGTGGGGCCTCCCTCGGGGCTGTTCCGCGAGGTCCTGGTGACGCCCACTGCGCGCTTCGACCAGCTCGAGCAGGTGCTGGTGATGCGCGAGCCGGTGGAGAGCCCCGCCCTCGCGGAGTCCGTCCGATGAAGTGGCCGCTGACCGTCGCCGGCCTGCTGCTGGCCCTCGCCGCCCAGACCGCCCTGAGCCTGGTGCTGCCGCGGGAAGGTCGGCTCTTCGACCCGTTCCTGCTGGTCGTCGTGTATTGCGGCCTGGTGTTCGGCGAGACCCACGGGATGCTGGCCGGCACCGCCGCGGGCTGGATCCAGGACCTCCACTTCGGCGGCGCGGTCACCGGTCTCCAGGCCCTCACCAAGATCCTCATCGGGTTCGCGGTCGGGGCGACGGCCACCCGCTTCCTGATCGCGGCCACGACCACGCGCTTCCTGGTGCTGTTCGCGGCGACGCTCCTGGACGCGCTGGTCTTCGAGCGCTTCGCCCTGGTGTTCGAGGTGCCGGCCTCGGAGATCTCCCTCGCGGGCCTCTTCGGTCGCGCCGCGCTCAACGCCGTGCTGGGCTCGGTGCTGTTCCAGGCCCTCGACGCGCGCCTGCGCCAGGGCGTTCGGGCATGAGGATCTACGAGGACCTGCGCGTCGTCCAGGCTCGCCTCGCCCTGCTCCAGAACGCGCTGGTCGTGGTGATGCTGCTGCTCGCCGGAGTGTTCTGGCACCTGCAGGTGCTGCGGGGCCGTTACTTCAAGACCCTGGCCGAGAACAACCGAAGCCGCCTGGTGCCCATCGCGGCGCCGCGCGGGCCGCTCCTCGACCGCCAGGGCCGGATCCTGGTGGCGAATCGGCCATCGTTCAACATCGTGGTGCGCCCGGAGCACGTGGAGGACCTCGACGATCTCGTGCGGCGGCTGGCCGTCCTGTTGAACGTCGGCGAGGCGCAGATCCGGGAGCGCCTGGCCGCCCGGGCAAGCCCCTTCCGGCCGGTCGTCATCCGGCAGGACGCGTCGCTCGCGGACGTGGCCGCCCTGGAGGCCCGCCGCCTCGAGTTCCCTGACGTGAGCGTCGACGTGGTGCCGCTGCGTTCGTATCCGCTGGCGGCGGCCGCCGCCCACTCCCTGGGCCGGGTGGGCGAGATCCAGGCCGCCCAGCTCCAGCTCAAGGAGTTCGCATCCCAGAAGCCCGGCGATCTCGTCGGCCAGGCCGGCGTCGAGCTCCAGTACAACCGCGCCCTGCTGGGCCGCGACGGAAGCCTGCGCCTGGTCGTGAACAGCCGCGGCCGCGAGGTCCGGGAGCTCGATCGCGAGGCGCCCGAGGACGGTCCTAGCCTCACCCTCACCCTCGACCAGCAGCTGCAGGTCGTGGCCGAGCGCGCCTTCGGCGGCCGGGCCGGCAGCGCCGTGGCCGTCGACCCGGCGACGGGCGAGATCCTGGCCATGACGTCGGTCCCGGCATACGACCCCAACCAGTTCGCCACGGGCATCGATGCGGCGGCGTGGCAGAGGCTCACCTCCGATCCCGACACGCCGCTGATGAACCGCGTGATCCAGGGCCAGTACGCGCCGGGCAGCGTCTTCAAGATCGTCGTGGCCGCCGCGGCCCTCGAGGAGGGGCTCGTCACGCCGCGGACCGCGCTCTTCTGCCCCGGCCACCTCGCCATCTATGACACCGTGTTCCGCTGCAACCGGCCCGAGGGCCACGGCTGGGTGTCGCTGCGCCAGGCGCTGGCCCAGTCCTGCAACGTCTACTTCTACCAGGTCGGGGCGCGTCTCGAGATCGACCGCATCGCGCGCTGGGCCAAGCGCCTGGGTCTCGGCGCACCGGCCGGCGTGGACCTGCCCCACGAGCAGCCGGGGCTCGTGCCGAGCTCCGACTGGAAGCTGCGCACGCAGCGCGTGCCCTGGTACGCGGGTGAGACGATCTCGGTGGCGATCGGCCAGGGCCAGGTGACGGCCACGCCTCTGCAGCTCGCCCGCCTCGCGGCGCTCGTCGCCAACGGCGGACACCTGGTCACGCCGCATCTGGTGAAGGCGATCGGCAGCGAGCCGAGGAGGGAGGCGCCGCCCGACGAGGCCCGGCTGCGGCCCGAGACCGTCGCCGCGATCCGGGAGGGGATGTGCGCGGTCGTGAACGAGCATGGCACCGGCTGGCGCGCCCAGCTCGCGAGCGTCGAGGTGTGCGGAAAGACGGGCTCGTCCCAGGTCGTCGCCTCCCGGAGCAAGCAGCCCATCTCGCAGGCGACGATGCCTCATGGCTGGTTCATCGCGTTCGCTCCCAGGGAAAGGCCGCGGATCGCCCTGGCGGTGCTGGTCGAGCACGGCGGGGGTGGCGGCCAGGCCGCGGCTCCGGTGGCCCGCGAGATCCTGGCCCACTTCTTCCGGGAGACGGGCGCTCCCAGCGCTCCCGTGGCCGACTGAGCCATGCCCATCGACCGGCGCCTGCTCCTGAACCTCGACTGGGTGCTGCTGGGGGCGTCGCTCCTGCTCTGCGCGATCGGCGTGGCGATGATCCACAGCGCCACCTTCAGCGGCACGAATTCGGCCCTCTACCTCAAGCAGGCCGCGGTCGTCGGTCTCGCCCTCGTCGCCATGCTCACCGCCTTGGCCCTGGACTACCGGCGGCTGGCGGACCGCGCGATGCTCCTCTACCTGGGCGTCGCCGCACTCCTCGTCTACGTCCTGGTGTTCGGGCCGCGAATCGCCGGAACGCGACGCTGGTTCCTGCTGCTGGGCCTCCAGGTCCAACCCTCGGAGCTCGCCAAGGTCGCCGGGGCGCTGTTCCTGGCCAAGGTGTTCGCCGAGATGCGCAAGGACAGCCTGTCCCTGCGCGACGTGCTGCAACCGGGGGCGGCCGTGGCCGGCCTGATGGCGCTGATCGCGGCGGAGCCCGACCTGGGCACGGCCTTCTGCCTGGTGCCCTTGTTCCTGGCCGTCGCGCTGCTGGCCGGGCTGCGCCTGCGCGCGGTGGTGTCCCTCCTCGTCGTCGGGCTGCTGCTGTTCGGTCTCGGCTGGAAGTACGCCCTCCGCGACTACCAGAAGGTCCGCATCTACACGTTCCTCGATCCGAACCTGGATCCCAAGGGGGCCGGCTACCAGAAGATCCAGTCGCAGATCGCCGTCGGCTCGGGCGGGCTCGCCGGCAAGGGCTGGAAGCAGGGCACCCAGAGCCAGCTCGGCTACCTGCCGGCGCGCCACACGGACTTCATCTTCTCGGTGCTGGCCGAGGAGACCGGCTTCCTTGGCGTGCTGTTCGTGCTCGCCCTGTACCTGCTCGTGCTGTGGCGCGCCCTGGAGGCGGCGCAGCTCGCCCGCGACCGCCTGGGCGCGCTGCTGGCGGCCGGGCTCACGGCCGTGCTCGCCTTCCAGGTCGTCTACAATGTCGCCATGGTCGCGGGGCTGGTCCCCGTGAAGGGCCTGCCGCTGCCGCTCCTGAGCTACGGCGGCGCGTCTCTGCTCTCCACGTGGCTGTCGATCGGCCTCATCCTCAACGTCCGCATGCGTCGTTTCGCGAACTGATGCGAACGGACCGACACTTCGAAGAACCCCGTAGCTCGACGGCCCCGGCGCCCAGGCGCCGTTGCGGGCCCATGGAAGGACCCTTCCATGACGAAAGAAATCGTGGTGATGTCGCGCCCCCAGGAGACCCGGGTGGCGCTGATCGAGGACGGACGCCTCTCCGAGGTCTTCATCGAGCGGGAGGCACAGCGTAGCGTCGTCGGCAACGTCTACCATGGCCGCGTGACCCGGGTGCTCCCGGGCATGCAGTCGGCCTTCGTCGACATCGGCCTCGAGCGCGACGCGTTCCTCTACGTGGCCGACGCCCTCGAGGGCCTCGACGAGAACTTGCTCTCGCCAGAGGAGCAGGGCAAGCGCATTGAGGAGAAGCTAGACCCCGGCGAGAAGGTGGTGGTGCAGGTTCTCAAGGAGCCACTGGGGCAGAAGGGCGCCCGCATCACGTCCCACGCCTCGTTGCCGGGCCGCTACCTCGTCTTCATGCCGACCGTCGAGCACGTAGGCGTGTCCCGCAAGATCACGGACGAGGAGGAGCGGCGGCGGCTCAAGACGATCCTCAAGGAGGTCCGCGCGGAGCGCGGGGGCGGCGGCTTCATCGCGCGCACCGCCAGCCGCAGCCGCAGCCGCGAGGACTTCGAGCGGGACGCCCGCTACCTGGCCAAGACCTGGGACGAGGTGCGGGCGCTGGCCTCGCGCCAGGCCCCGCCGGCGCTGCTGCACCGGGAGCTCGGCCTGGTGCAGCGCCTGCTCCGGGACATCCTCAGTGACGAGATCGCCCGCATCACCCTCGACGGCGAGCGCGAGTACCAGCGGACCCTGGAGCTGGTCCGGGAGCTGCAGCCCGACCTCCTGCCGCGGGTGCGTCTTTACGACAAGCCCACGAGCGCGTTCGAGGAGCAGGGCATCCAGGCCGAGCTGGAGCGCGCCCTCGGCCCCAAGGTGTGGCTGGACTCGGGGGGCTACATCGTCATCAACCCCACGGAGGCGCTCGTCGCCATCGACGTGAACACGGGCCGCAACGTGGGCAAGGAGCGCCTCGAGGACACGATCCTCGAGACGAACCTCGAGGCCGCCCGGGAGCTCGTGCGCCAGATCCGCCTCCGCGACCTCGGCGGCATCATCGTCGTGGACTTCATCGACATGGAGGAGCGCAGGAGCCGCAAGCGCGTGATGCAGGTCCTCGAGCAGGAGCTCAAGAAGGACCGGGCGCCCTCGAAGCTGCTCCAGGTCTCCGAGTTCGGACTCGTCGTGATCACGCGCAAGCGGGTCAAGCAGTCCCTCGAGCGCACGCTGTGCCAGCCCTGCCCGTACTGCGCGGGCAGCGGCATGATCAAGAACGTGTCCACGGTGTGCGCGGAGATCTACGACGAGATCCGCAAGCTCGCCCCCGAGGTGAAGGGGGACGGCTTCCTGCTCCGCGTGAACCCCGAGGTGGCCCGGGCGCTCATGAAGGAGGAGGCGGCGGTGCTCCGGGACCTGCACCTGCTCCTGGGCAGCGAGATCCGCGTTCAGGGCGATCCGCTCCTGCACCAGGAGCAGTTCGACGTGGTGGGCCTCTGAGGGACCCGTCGCTCGAGGCCTACGTGGCGGCCATCGAGGCCCACCTGGGCGCGCGGCGGGGCGCGCCTTTCGTGCTGTCGCCCCGTGACTTCGGCCTGGCGCGAGGCTGGCATGCGGCGGGCCTGCCGCTGGCCACCGTGCTCGTCGGGATCGATCGCGCGCTGGACGACGCAGGGGAGCGCGCGGCCTCCCTCGGGTTCTGCCGGCGCCGTGTCGAGGAGCTGCAGGCCTCGGGGCTGCGCCCGGCGGCGCGTCCAGCGCCGCCCGCTGAAGCCCTGCCCCTGGCCGACCTGCGCGAGCTCCTGGGGGCTCTGTTCGAGCGCCTGCAGGCGCTCCGGCCCGGGCCGCTCGCCTGCTTCGAGCCTCCCCTGCGGAAGATCCAGGAGGTGCGCGACCTCCTGGCGGTGGCGGCACGCCCGAACTGGGACTACCTGCGGGGCAAGCTGCGCGAGATCGACGACGACGTGGCCGCCGCCTCCTTCGAGGCGACGAGCCCCGAGGAACGCGAGGGCATTCGCGTCGAGGCCCGCCGCGCCGTGGAGCGCCATCGCGGCCGCCTGGACGACGACGCCCTCGAGGACGCCATGCTGCGCTTCGTCGTTCAACGGGCCCGCGAGCGCCTGGGGCTGCCGCGGGTCAGCCTGGTGTAGAAAGAAACACGTCCTCTAGCTGCCGAAGCGCCGTCGCGTCACACCTCCAGGCCGTGCCGGCCCAGGTCGACGCAGCCGCTTCGGAACCGCACGCCCTCTTCGCGAAGCCTGCGGCGCTGGATCTCGGGACCAGGGCCCGCGCGCGCCGAGATCCGGCCGCCGGCTCCGACCACCCGGTGCCACGGCACGCGGCGCGCCTCACCGTCGGGAAGCGCGCGCAGCGCCCAGCCGACGGCCCTCGCGGCGCGGGTCTGTCCCAGGAGTCGCGCCACCTGGCCGTACGTGAGCACGCGCCCCCGGGGTATGCGGCGGACGACCGCGTAGACCCGGACGTGGAAGCTCAGCGCGGCGGCTCCTCCTTGGGCTCCTGCTCCGGCTCGGTCCCGCCGGCGGGCGGCGCCACCTTCTCCGGCGCCGCCTGCGGGGAGGTCACGAACTCGGCGTCGCTCTCGGCGGGCGCCGGGGAAGCCGTCTCGTCGCCCTTCGCCTTCTCGGGCTCGGGCGGATCGAGGATCGAGGTGGCGGGCACGCTGACCTGGAGCGGAACCTCGCGCACGCGAACGTCGATGATCGCCTTCTGGCGCAGGCCCTTCATGTACTCCTCGTAGACCGACGAGAAGCGCGTGTCGGCCATCTGGCGCCGCAGCTCCGCCTTGACGTCGTCGAAGGGACGCGTGCCCGCCTCGCTCCGCTCCTGGAGCTTCAGGATGCGCTGGCTCCCGTCCGCGCCCGCGATCGGCTCCGAGATCTCGCCGGGCTTCAAGCGCTCCGCCGCCTGACGGATGCTGGGCTGGAGCTCGGCGAGCGCGAGCAGGCCCAGGTCCCCGCCGGCGGCCCGCGACGGTGCCTTCGAAAGCTCGCGGGCCAGCGCGGCGAAGTCCTCGCCCGCCCGGCAGCGCGCCGCCAGCTCGCGGGCTTCTGCGAGCGGGTCGGGGCTCTCGGCGCCCACCAGGATCTCGAGCAGGCGCACCTGGGCGGGCTTCGTGAACTCCTCGCGGCGCCGCTCGTACTCCGCGCGGACGTCGGCATCGGTCAGCGCCACCTTCGGCTCCACCTCGCGGCGCAGCACCTCGCGGCGCAGCAGCGACCGCTCGATGTTGCGGCGCAGGTCGGAGACGGTCATGCCCTCGCGCCGGAGCTGGGCCTTGAGCGCCTCCTCGTCCGCGATGTTGTTCTCCTTGCGGATCGACTCGATGACGTCGTCGGTGTACTCCTTCTTCGCCCGGATGCCGATCTCGTCGGCCCGCTGCACCAGGATCAGCTCGTCGATGGCCTCCTGCAGGATGCGGGCGTTGTTGTCGCGCAGGAAGGCTTCGATGCGCTCGGGGCCGACGCGCGCCGCCTGCACCGCCCCCACCTGGCGGTTCTCGAACTCCGACTGGGTGACGATCGCGCCGTTGACCTTGACGATCACGCGCTCCAGCACCTCGGCCCTGAGCGCGGGCGCGGTTAGGACCAGGCTAGCGGCGAGGGCGACTGGTGGCGGCTTCATGGTTCACCTTGGCGCGGCCGAGAAGCGCTCTGACGAGCTCCTGGGCCGCCGCGTCCGACTTGTCCCGCAGGAGCGTGCGCCGGATCTCCTCGCGGCATTCGTCCAGGGTCCGCTCCCGCGCCGGCGCGCGGGCATCGACCCTGAGCACATGATACCCGAGGGGAGACTCGACCGGGTCGCTGGTGGCCCCGGCGCTCAGGGCGAAGGCGGCCTGCTCCAGCTCCACCGGCAGCTCGCCGTGGGCGAAGGTCCCCATGAGCCCGCCGGCGCTGGCCTCGGGGCCCCTCGAGCGGGTCTGGGCGAGGGCCTCGAAGCTGCGCGGGTCCCGGGCGAGCCGCCGCCGGGCGTCGCGGGCTTCGTTCAAGGTCGGCACCAGGATCTGCCGCAGCGTCACCTCCTCGGGCAGCGCCAGCTCGCCGCGGTGCGCCTCGTAGTAGGCCGCGACTTCCTCGTCGCGGACCGCGACGCGGGCTCCGGCCTCGGCCAGGAGGGCCCGCGCGGCCCCCTGCTCCTCCTCCGTCGTCGCTCCGGCGGCGATCAGGCCACGGCGGCGCGCCTCGAGCACGAGCACGCGCTCCTCCAGGAAGGCGTCGAGGATGCCCCGCAGCACGCCGGGTGCGTCGGCGCCCTCGAGGCCCCGGGCGCGCAGGGCCGCGAGGTGGGCATCGAACTCGCTCCGCCGCACCGACAGGTCGTCGAGCGCCAGGATCACGGGATCCGCCGTCCGCCGCTCGCCGCACGCGGCGGCGAGAAGAAGGCCCATGGCCGCCGCGCGTCGCATCGCCCCATCATAGACGTGGCCGGCCGTCTTCGAGCGCAAGGAGGACGCGCTCGAGGCCGGCGAGGCCCGTCTCCGCGTCGAGCAGGCGCGCGCCCAGCACCCCCTGGGGCGAGAACGAGGCGCCCGGAAGGGCGCGCGCTGCCGCTACCAGCGCCTCAGGGGGCACCGGCGCGTCGGGAGCGAAGCGCAGGTGCAGCGCGCCGCGGCCCAGGTCCGCCTGCACGACGCCCAGGCTCTCCGCCCGCAGGCGCAGGGCCGCCCACTGGAACAGCCGCTCGAGGGCCGGGGGAGGCGGCCCGTAGCGGTCGCGGAGCTCCTCACGCAGGGCGTCGGCCTCCTGACCGCTGCGGAGCTGGCTGACGCGCTTGTACAGCGTCAGCCGCTGGTGCGTCTCCGGGACGTAGTCCGCGGGCAGGCGCAGGTCCACGCGCAGGTTCAGCGCCGCCCGCGGGCGCTCCAGGGGCGCCTCGCCCTTGAGCTCCATCACGGTCTGCTCGAGGAGCTTGATGTAGAGGTCCAGGCCCACCGCCTGGATGTGTCCGCTCTGCTCGCCCCCCAGCAGGTTGCCGGCGCCGCGCAGTTCGAGGTCGAGGGCGGCGATGCGGAACCCCGCCCCCAGCTCCGAGAACTCCTGGATCGCCGCCAGGCGCTTCCTGGCCAGCGGAGAGAGCACGGTCGCCGGAGGCACGAGCAGGTATGCGTAGGCGCGACGGTCGGAGCGGCCCACGCGACCGCGCAGTTGGTACAGCTGGGCGAGGCCGAAGCGGTCGGCGCGGTTCACGAGCAAGGTGTTGGCGCGGGGGATGTCGAGACCGTTCTCGATGATCGTGGTGGCCACCAGCACGTCGGCACGGCCCTCGACGAAGCTCAGCATGGCCTTCTCGAGCTGCGCCTCGGGGAGCTGGCCGTGTCCCACCACGACCCGCGCCTCCGGGACCAGGCGCTTCACGAGGGCGGCAACGGAGTAGAGGGACTCCACGCGGCTGTGGACGAAGAACACCTGGCCGCCGCGCTGCAGCTCCTGGCGGATCGCCGCCGCGATCACGTCGGTCGAGAACTTCACGATGGAGGTGTGGATCGCGAGGCGGTCCTTGGGCGGCGTCTCGATCACCGACATGTCGCGGATGCCCGAGAGGCCCATCTGCAGCGTGCGCGGGATCGGCGTCGCCGAGAGCGTCAGGCAGTCGACCTGGGCCCGCAGCTTCTTCAGCTTCTCCTTCGCCGCCACGCCGAAACGCTGCTCCTCGTCCACCACCAGGAGGCCGAGGTCCCTGAAGACCACGTCCCGGGACAGCAGCCGATGGGTTCCGATCAGGACGTCGACCTGGCCCTGCGCGAGGGCCTGGAGCGCAGCGCGGATCTCCCGGGCACCGCGCATCCGCGACACCATCTCCACCTTGACCGGGAAGGGCGCGAGGCGCTTGCGGAAGGTCTTCCAATGCTGGAAGGCCAGCACCGTCGTGGGGGCCAGGACGGCGACCTGCTTGCCGTCCAGGACGGCGCGCATCGCCGCCCGCATCGCGACCTCGGTCTTGCCGTAACCCACGTCGCCCAGCACCAGCCGGTCCATGGGCGTGGAGCTCGCCATGTCGCGCGCCACGTCTGCGATGGCCTGGGCCTGGTCCGGCGTCTCCTCGTACTCGAAGGCCTCCTCGAACTCGTGCTGCCAGGGGCTCATGGCGGTGAAGGCGTGGCCGGGGCGCGCCTTGCGTTCGGCGTAGAGGCGCAGCAGCTCCGCGGCCATGTCGCGCATGGCCTTCTTCACGCGGCGCTTGACCTTCTCCCAGCCGCCGCCGCCGAGGCGGTCGAGGGCGGGCCGCGCCGCCTCAGAGCTCCGGTACTTCTCCACGCGGTCGAAGGCGTCGACGGGAACCTTGAGCTTGTCGCCTCCCTGGTACGACACCACCATGAACTCGCGGAGCAGGCCCTCGACGCTCAGCGTCTCGAGGCCCTCGAAGCGCCCGATGCCGTGCTCCTCGTGGACCACGAGGTCGCCGACACGCAGGTCCCGGAAGTCCTGGAGCGCGCTCCGCACGCCCCGCGCCCGGCCGCGAGGGTGGAGGTGGACCTCCTCGGGGAACACGTCTCCGTCGGCCAGCACCACGAGGCCGACGGACGGCAGCTCGAAGCCCCGCGACAACGCGCCCACGCGCACAGTGAGGGCCCGCCCCGCATCGGGCTCGAGCCCGTTCTCGCGCAGGACATCCTTGAGCCGCTCGGCCCGGCCCGGATTGCCGAGGTAGAGGACGTGGCGGAGGCCGGCCGGCGCCTTGCGAAGGGCGTCCAACAATGCGCGCAGGTCGCCCGCGTAGCGGCGCGCCGGCCGCGCGGCGACGTGTGGCGCCTCGGCGCCTGCGGCAGGCGGCAGCAGCAAGAGGCGCGGCGCCTCCGCGAGACGCGCCAGGAGCGCGGCGGCAGGGAGCAGGGCCTCGTCCACCTCGGGCACCAGGGCACCCTCGCGCCGTGCGCGCTCCTCGCGGGCGCGCGTGTGGAGCGCCACGGCCTCGGCGGCCACGGCCTCGGGATCGAGGACGACGGCCGTCGCGGGGCCGACGTGCGCCCAGGGCGGCGCCAGGGCGCCGGGGACCATTCCCAGGAGGTCGGCGACCTGTTCCTGGGCGAGCCCGCGCCGCAACCGCTCGAGGAACGCGGCGCCTTCCCGGGTCGCGCCGAAGCGCGCTTCGACGACGTCGGCGAGGCGGGCCGCCGTCTCGCGCGTCGCGAAGGCATCGGCGAGGGGCAGGACCTCGATTTCCTCGAGCGGGGAGAGGCTGCGCTGGGTGGCGACGTCGAAGGCCCGCACGCTGTCGAGGGTGTCGCCGAAGAACTCGAGGCGCACGGGGGTGTCGCGATCGGGCGGGAACACGTCGAGGACGCCGCCACGCCGCGCCATCTGTCCCGGGCCCGTCACCGGGTCCTCGGCCGCGTAGCCAGCCTCGACCAGCGCCTCGAGGAGGATCTCCGGCGCCATTTCTTCGCCGGCGCGCAGCGAGAAGGCGCGGGTCAGAAGCCGCTCGCGCGGCAGGCTGCCCCGCAGCAGGCCCTCAGGCGACGCGACCAGCGCCCTGAGCCGACCGCGCCCGGCGCCGAGCAGGGCGGTGGCGCGCCGCAGGGACGCCTCCGGGTGGCGCGGCAGGCCCCGGTAGGGCAGCGGGCCGGGGGCGGGGAAGGGCAGCACCTCGCCGGGGGCGCCCGCCTCGCGGCTGAGGGTTCTCAGGTCGGAGGCGAGCTCCTCGACGTCGCGCTCGAACGGGGTGACGACGAGGAGCGGGCGCTCCTCGACGAGCGCGGCGAACAGCAGCGCGGCGGGGCCCTCGAGGCCGGACAGGCGTGCCTCGCCGCCAGCGCGCAGTTCCTCGCGCGCCGCGGCGACCTCGGCCGCGGCGGCGTGCTCGACCAGCGCGCTCACGAGCGGCGGATCCTGAGGAGCACCTCGCTCGTGGAGCGCCCGGAGACGAGCGGCACCCGCACCACTCGCCCGCCTGCGCCGACGACCTCCGCGCGGCCGACGATCGCGTCCTCCGCCCAGTCGGCGCCCTTGACGAGCACGTCGGGCAGGAGCTCTGCGATCGTCTCGCGGGGCGTCTCCTCGTCGTAGACGATCACCGCGTCCACCGCCTCGAGGGCGAGCAGCGCCTCCTTCCGCTCCGCCTCGGGCAGCGCCGGCCGCCCCTCGCCCTTCAAGGCGCGGACGGAGCGGTCGGAGTTGAGGCCCACCACCAGCAGGTCGCCCTGGGCACGGGCCGCCTCCAGGAGCGCGACGTGGCCGGCGTGGAGAAGGTCGAAGCAGCCATTCGTGAACACGACCCGCCGCCCTTCTTCACGCCAACGCCGGCGCCGCTGGGCGAGCGCGGCCCGCTCGTCGCCACCGCTCACGCCCTCACTCCTCCTCGAGGTCGAGCTCCGGGCGCGGCACGGGCGCTCGCAGCGTGGCGCCCCCCGCGAAGCTCCAGCGATGCTCGGGGCGGAACACCCCGACGTCCTTGGTGTGGCTCCGGACCCGGAACGCGTACAGGCCCCGGTGGTAGTCGTAGGGCGTGCCGTCCCGCTTGTGGGCGGCCACGTCGAGCAGATAGCTGCCCTCCACGAGGCGCAGCGCGCCGATCTCGAGGCGCACCTCGGCCTGGCCGTGGAGGCTCTCGGAGGCGTAGTCCTCGAGGTGGGTGTTGGTGCCGTACACGCATGCGCCGTCGGCGGTGAACAACCCCACGCCGAACACGAAATCCGTGAGCGGCTCCCGGGCGCTCACGTCCATCGCGATCGTGAGCGGCTCGCCGGGCACGTACACGTGCCGCTCGCGGTCGCGCTGATCGAGGAGCCGCACGCGGGTGATCTCGACCTCACGGCCGCCCCAGCGCCCCTGCTGGTAGCCGTGGCCGGCGCCCGAAACGGCCTCGGGAGCGGTCGGCTCCTGCTGGGAGGGCGCCTGGCCGTGCTGCTGCGCGAGCCGCTTCTCCTCGCCGCCGGCGACGTAGGTCAGGTAGGCGTCCACCACCCGCTTGGGGTCGCCCCTGCCCTCGACGCGGCCGCCTCGAAGCCACAGCACGTCGTCGCACATCTTCTCGACGAGGCCGAGGCTGTGGGTCACGATCAGGATGCTCCGGCCGCGGCGGCGGAACTCGCCGATCTTGTCGAGGCACTTGCGGGTGAAGGCCTCGTCTCCCACGGCCAGCACCTCGTCGATCAGGAGCACCTCGGGATCCACGTGGATCGCCACGGCGAAGCCGAGGCGCGCGTACATTCCCGACGAGTAGGTCTTGACCGGCGCGTCGATGAAGCGCTCCAGCTCCGCGAACGCCACGATCTCGCGGAAGCGCTCCTGGACCTCGCGGCGGCTCAGGCCGAGCATGATGCCGTTGATCATCACGTTCTCGCGCCCGCTGATCTCCGGATGGAACCCCGCTCCCAGCTCGATGAGCGCCGAGACGCGGCCCTCCACGTGGAGCCGGCCGCGGGTGGGCCGGGTGATCCCGGCCAGCAGCTTGAGCAGGGTCGACTTGCCCGAGCCGTTCTCGCCGATGACGCCGAAGGTCGTGCCCTTGCCGACCTCGAAGGACACGCCGTCCAGCGCCGTGAACGTCTCCTCGGGGCGCAGGTCGCTGAGCAGGCTGCCCGTGAGGATCGCGCTCTTCAGGGTACGGAACTGGTTCCGGTGCTGGAAGCGCCTGTAGACCTTGGCCAGCTCCTCGGCCACCACCGCCCGCGCGCCCATCACACCTCCTCCGCGAGGGTGTCGCGCAACCGGTCGAACAGGAAGCTGCCGGAGCCGAAGAGCGCCAGCGCCACCACGCCGCTCGCGAGCAGCCCGCGCCAGTGGTCGAAGCTGCCGTGGAAGAGGATCTGCTGGTAGCTCACCAGGAGGTGCGTCATGGGGTTGAAGCGGAGCAGCTGGCGCACCCAGCCCGAGAGGTCGCCGTAGAAGTACAGCACGGGCGAGGCGAAGAACCACAGGTGCAGCAGGTGGGTGAGGATGCTCTGGATGTCGCGGAAGTGGACGGTGAGGGCGGAGACGAGGAGGGCGAGCCCAACGGTCAGCACCAGCTGGACGAGGAGCGGCAGCGGCAGGAGCAGCAGGCTCGGCCCGAGCCGGTCGTAGTACGCGAGGCAGAGGAGCAGCGCGGGCAGACCGAGGAGGAAGTGGGCCAGGTTGGCGAACACGGTCACCACGGGCAGGACCTCGGCGGGGAACAGCACCTTCTTGATCAGGTTGCCGCCGGCCAGCAGCACGCTCGCGCTCTCGGCGATCGAGCTCTGGAACCAGGTCCAGGGCAGGATGCCGCAGAAGAAGAAGAGCAGGTAGGGCTCGATCGCGGGGGAGTGGCGGCCGGGGAGGATCACGGTGAACACGAGGCCGTAGGTGAGGAGCTGCAACAACGGGTTCACGAAGCTCCAGAAGAAACCCAGCATGCTGCCCCGGTAGCGCGCCACGAGGTCGCGGGCGACGAGGCTCTGGATGAGGGGGCGGTACCGGACGAGGGTACGCAGCTCCTGGAGCATCGGGCCCTATTCTGGAACGGCGGCGCCGCAGTCGGTGAGCGGCCGTCAGCCCCGGCGCTTCTTGGCGACCAGAAGGCGTGTGACGGCGCGCACGTAGGCGTCGTGGGCGTCGGCGTAGCCGCTCTCGTCGCGGATCGCCTTCATGCGGGCAGCGGCCTGGTCGCGGGCGCGCTCGGCCCGGGCGACGTCGATCGCCTCGGCACGCTCGCCGAGCTCGGCCAGGATATTGACCCTGTCGGGCAGCACCTCCGCGAAGCCCCAGAAGCAGGTCAGGTGGCTCGCCTCGCCGCCGGTGCGGTAGGTGATCTCGCCCATGCCGAGCGTGGAGAGGAACGGCGTGTGGCCCGGGCGCACCCCGAAGTAGCCCAGCTCGCCGGGAGCGACGACCTCGTCGACCTCCTCCTTCAGGAGCAGACCCTCGGGCGTCACCACCTCGAGGAGCAGCTTCTTGGGCAGCCCGCTCTCCAACGCTAGGCCTCGAGCTTCTTTGCCTGCTCGAGGGCCTCCTCGATGGTCCCGACCATGTAGAAGGCCTGCTCGGGGATCGCGTCGCACTCGCCGTTCACGATCATCTGGAAGCTGCGGATGTTGTCCTTCAGGCTGACGTAGCGTCCCTTGATGCCGGTGAACTGCTCGGCCACGTGGAAGGGCTGCGACAGGAACTTCTGGATCTTCCGGGCGCGGGCCACCGTGACCTTGTCGTCCTCGGAGAGCTCGTCGATGCCGAGGATCGCGATGATGTCCTGGAGGTCCTTGTAGCGCTGCAGGATCTGCTTTACGGCACGCGCGGTCTCGTAGTGGTCCTTGCCCAGGATGCGGGGGTCGAGAATGCGCGAACTGGAGGCCAGCGGGTCGACGGCGGGGTAGATGCCGAGCTGCGCGATCTGGCGCGAGAGGTTCGTGGTCGCGTCGAGGTGG
>DASSJI010000222.1:0-14665 GCA_035691285.1 Vicinamibacteria bacterium
TGCGAGTCGTCGCGCTTGCTCCGTCGGCGACGGCCACGGGCAGCGGCTCGGGCGGCCGGCTGCGGAACGCGAGACCCAGGACCGCCGCCAGCACGATCGGGAACACGAAGACCCAGAAGACCGCCTCGGGCTCGCGCAGCAGCTCGCGGAGGCGGGCCAGGGTCAGCTCGACCAGGGGCGAGCGGACCGGGACCTCGCGGACCTCAGGCATCGCGCAGCGTCCTCCCAGTCAGCGAGACGAAGACGTCCTCGAGGGTCGCGTGGTGGGTCGTGAGCTGCGTCGGCTCGGCGCCGCGCTCGGCCAGGGCGGCGAGCAGGCCGGGCACCGCCCGGTGCACCTCGCGGACCGTGAGCCGCCAGGTCCCGTCGTCGTGGGCCACGCCCTCGACGCTCGGCAGCGTCCGGAGCGCCTCGGCCGACACCATGTCCGCCGGCTCCACCGCGAACTCGATCACGTGCTCGGCGCCGAGCGAGGCGATCAGCTCGCGGGGCGTCCCCAGTGCGATCGCCTTGCCGTGGTCGATGATCGCCACGCGGTCGCAGAGCCGCGCCGCCTCGTCCATGTAGTGTGTCGTGAGCAGCACCGTCCGGCCGCGGGCCTTGAGGCTCTCGACGATGTCCCAGCACTGCAGCCGCGACTGCGGGTCGAGCCCCGTCGTCGGCTCGTCCAGGAAGAGCAGCTCGGGGTCTCCCACGAGCGCGCAGGCGAGGGACAGGCGCTGCTTCTGGCCCCCGGAGAGCGTGCGGACGTGGGCGTCGGCCTTGTCCTGGAGCTGCACGAGCGCCAGCGTCTCGGCAACGCCCGGGCCACGGGGGTAGAAGCTCCGGAACAGCGCGATCACCTCGCAGACCTTGGCCTTGTCCGCGAACTTCGTCTCCTGTAGCTGCACGCCCAGGCGCGCGCGGAGCGCCACGCCGTCGCCGGCCCAGCGCTCCCCCAGGACCTCGACCTCGCCGGCGTCGGCGCGCGTGAGGCCCTCGAGGATCTCGACGGTGGTGGTCTTGCCGGCCCCGTTGGGCCCCAGCATCCCGAAGCACTCGCCCAGCCGCACCTCGAGGTCGACGCCGTTCAGCGCCACCACGGACCCGTAGCGCTTGACCAGGCCGCGGCAACGGAGCGCAGGGGCTTGTGCAGAAGAATTCACAACTTTTGATCCTATCTCGATACACGGCCGTCTGCCGGCACGGTAAGCTGCATTCTCGATGAAGCGTCGAGCCGCGCTCCTCGCCGTCGCCGCCGCCCTGGTCCTGGGCGGCGCGAAGGCGCCCGAGAAGCGGCCCGAGCCGACGACCTTCACCTTCTTCGTCGGCAGCGACTCGCACTTCGGCTACGCGGGCATGCTCGAAGCCAATCGCTCGATCGTCGAGCAGATGAACGCCCTGCCCGGCACGCCCTATCCGCCCGAGATCGGCGGGGTCGTGGACACGCCCCGCGGGCTCGTCTTCACCGGCGACACCACCGAGAACGGCACCCTCGCGGAGTTCGCCGAGTTCGAGCAGGTCTTCGGGCTCACCGGGAAGGACGGGCTGCTGCGCTTCCCCGTCTTCGAGGCCATCGGCAACCACGACGTCAACCGCGAGTCGCCCATCAAGGAGGTCGTGACGAGGCGCCACGGCGGCATCCAGTACGCCTGGGACTGGTTCGACGTCCGGATGATCTGTCTGGACATGTACCCCGACGACGCGACCCGCGCCTGGCTCGAGGACGAGCTGGCGCGGGTCGGCCCCGATCGCCCCGTGATCGTGTACTTCCACTACTCGCTCCAGGGGCCGTACAGCGACTCGTGGACCCAGGACGAGAAGCGCGCCTTCGGAGCCTCCCTCGCCGGGTTTAACGTCCTCGCGATCTTCCACGGCCACTGGCACCGCTACGGCCACTATCTCTGGAACGGGATGCCGGTGTTCCGTCCGGGCTCGCCGAAGCACTCGTCCCGCGCGTTCCTGGTCGTGCGCGTCCGCCCGCGCGAGATGGACGTCGCCGCCTGGGACTTCGAGAAGCGCGGCTGGATAGAGTCCTGGACGGTGCCGGTGAGGCGGTAGGGCACTGTTTGCACTCCGACACCGGTTCATGTATGATGCGTCTGCTAGTCGGCGTTGCTTTGACGGAAACGAAGGAGCCGCCCACGGTGGGCGGCTTTTCTTTTGTGGACGTGCAGGGTGCGTGGCGATTGGTGATGGCCTAGGAGGCCTGTACGTTCATGATCAAGGGTACGGTGAAGTGGTTCAACGAGTCCAAAGGCTTCGGGTTCCTGTCCCGCGAAGGCGGTCCCGACGTCTTCGTCCATCACTCGGAGATCCGGGCCGAAGGGTTCCGGACGCTCAACGAGGGTGACGCGGTGCAGTTCGAGGTCGTCGACAGCCCGAAGGGGCCGCGCGCGGCCAACGTCAGCCGCATCTGACGGACGCGTAGGACCACGTCCAGCGCCCGGGGCAAAAGCGCCCCGGGCGTTTTCATTTGGGCAGCCCGACCAGCGTCGCGCTGACCTCCCACAGCCGCTTCGCCAGGGCCGCGTCCTGCGCGAGGGGCGCGGGCGCCGACTCCCGCCCGCCCTCGAAGTACTTCCCCGTCACGCTCTCGAGCCCTGGATCGGCCGCGAGCTGCACGACCCGCTCGGCCCCCTTCTCCGCGCTGATGAACTTCGGCCGGAGGAGGATGGCGATGATCGGCTTGGCCCAGAGCGGCGCCCCCGACCAGATGTTCGTGTCCACGGAGCCCGGGTGAAGGCTGTTCGACGTCACGCCCTTGCCTTCCAGGCGCCGGGCCAGCTCCGCGGCAAACAGCACGTTGGCGAGCTTGGACCGCGCGTAGGCCGCCATGATCGAGTAGCCCCGCTCGAAGCCCAGGTCGTCGAAGTCCAGCGTCCCGCGCCGGTGCCCCACCGACGCCACCGTGACGACCCGGGCGGGGGCGCTCTCCACGATCAGGTCCAGGAGCAGGTTCGTCAGCAGGAAGTAGCTGAGGTGGTTGACCGCGAACGTGGCTTCGATGCCGTCCGCGGTCAGCCGCCGCTTCTTGTTCACCCCGCCGGCGTTGTTCACGAGCACGTGCAGCCGATCGTGTCGCTTGCGGACAACCGCGGCGAGGCTGCGGATCGACGCCTGGGACGAGAGGTCGCACATCAAGTGGGACACGTCCCGAGACCCGCTCCGCGCGATCACGTCGGCCGTGGCGGCTTCGGTCCGGGCATGGTCCCGGCCGACCATCACGACCTTCGCCCCTGACCGCGCGAGCTGAACGCTCGCATCGAGCCCGATCCCGCTCGTGGCGCCGGTGACGAGAACGGTCTTGTCGCGGACGGTCCAGCCCATCGGCGCCTACCCGATCGATCCGAGCCAAAGCACGGAACCGGACAGCGGACGCGCGGCCAACGCGCTCGCGAACCGCCGATCGGCCGTCACCAGCTTGCAGTCGAGTGCGAGAGCGAGGGCCAGGTACAAGCAGTCGTAGACGCTGCGGCGCGCGGCAAGGGCAAGGTCCAGGGCGCCCTCGACCAGTGAGTGTGACGGGAAGACAGCCAGAGGCACTCGCCCGAGCGCCCTGAGGATGGCGCCCGCCTCGGCCGCAGTGATCTCCTTCCTGAGGACCTTCTTCCACAGGATGCTGCCCACCTCCGGGAGAAGCAGGTCGGGGCAGGCCAGCTCGTGGTCGTCTTCCTCCAGCAGCCGCGCGGCTTCGTCCGAAAGGGCTTCAGGGACGAACCATTTCGCGGCGACGCTCGCGTCGACCACGTACAGCGTCAACGCGCCCGGTCTTCGGCGAGAAGCCCGGCGCTGTCGCTGTGGCGGCGTCCCGCGAGCCGCCGGCGGATCCGGAGCGCCAGCGCTCGCGCCTCCGGGAGGCTCTGGCCTGCGGCCCGTTCCAGGATGTCCTTCAGCTCCGTTTGGAGCGAGCGGCCGTGGCGTCGCGCTCGCTCCTTGAGCTGCGCGACCGCCCGCGCGTCGAGATCACGCACCAGCACCTGCGCCATCGCTCGTCCCCTGCTGCTAGCGCAATGATAGCATCGGCGGCCGCGGCGGCCCTGCTAACGCCCCTTGGGCAGCAGCCCGCGCTCGCCCAGGAACGCGAAGATCGCCGCGAAGTTCGCGCGCTGCTGCTCCCGGGTGAAGTCCCCGTGGCCGCCCTTCTGGATCGAGACGAGCCGGTTCGGCACCCCCGCCTTGTCGAGGGCCTGGTGCAGCCGCGTCGCGTGCGAGTACGGCACGAGCTCATCGGCGTCGCCGTGGATCGAGAGGACCGGAGGAAGCCCGGCGCGCACCATCGACAGGGGCGAGACGGCCCTGGCCAGCTCCCTGCGGCTCGGCAGCGAGCCCAGCCACTCGATCGCGTAGTGCTTCGCGTTCGGGCCATCGAGCAGGTCCGCGACATCGGTGATGCCGAACCAGTTCACGGCCGCTGCCACCTTCATCGGCGGCTCCTCGCCCGAGCTCCAGCGCTTGTCGTCCACCGTGGGGCACGTGGCGTCGAAGCCGTCGGACGGCCTCAGGAACGCCGTCGTCAGGGCCAGGTGGCCGCCCGCCGAGGCGCCGGTCGTCACGATCCGGTCCAGGTCGAACTTGTACTTGTCGGCGTTGAGGACCACCCAGCGCAACGCACAGCGGACGTCCTCCACCGCGGCCGGCGCCAAGGCGACGCGGCCCAACCGGTAGCTGACGTTGACGACGGTGAAGCCGCGCGCCAGGTACGGGATCAGGGCGACCGTGTCCACCTGCCTCGAGCCCTCGACCCACCCCCCGCCGTGAATGTGAAGGACGGTGGGGTTCGGAGCCGACAAGGGCTGCGGTGCGTAGACGTCCAGCTTCAGGTCGACGTTGCTCGCGGTCCGGTACGTCAGGTTGGCGGTCTCCCACATCGGGTAGTCGGTCGTGAGGTCCACGGCCCACTCGTCCCGCGGATCGAGCTGCGCCTGGGCCGGCGCGGTGATCGCGAGGGCCAGCAGGAGGAGGACGGTGCGCGGCCCCGTCATCTAGCCCGCCCTCCGCTCGAGCGCGGCCACGCGTTCGTCGAGGCGTTCGACCACGGCCACTCTCGCCGACAGCTCGCGGATGTCGACGCTGTTTTGCTGGACACCCACCTTGAGCTCACGGACGTCGGTCTTCAGGCCCGCCACGTCAGTCTTTAGGCCGGCCACGTCAGTCTTTAGGCCGGCCACGTCGGTCTTCAGGCCGGCCACGTCGGTCTTCAGGCCAACCACCTCCCCATTTAAGGCAGCAAGGCCGATCCCAAGCTGGCTCACATCGTTCTTGAGTTCCCCGACTTCGGCCCGGGTCGTCTTGATGGTGGCCTCCAGCACCGAATCGCGCTCACGGCTCTCACGATCGAACCGGTCGATCCGCTCCTCCAGGGCCGTCCGCGAAGCCTGCACGGCCTCGATCGTTGCGCGATTCTGCTCAGCGATGCCTTCCAGGAGCACGCCTTGCTTGTGCACCTGGTCCCGCAGGAATGCTTCGAGCGTCTCTCTCTTCTTCATCGCTTCTTCCACCTCCCGAGGCGGAGGCTATCCGCGAGTCCGGTCAGGGCAGGTCCGATCAGGATGGCAATGCTATACCAGGGCTCAAGCGCGACCGGCTCGGCCGCTACTTCACCAGTTCGGCGAGGCTGAAGCGAAATCGGGGAAGAACGTCTTCCCCGTCCAGGTCATCGTCGGCCTTCACCTCCCGCACGTCGGTGAGTGAACGGTAGACGACTGCTCGACCGGCCCTCGGATCGATGACCCACACGAGGCGGACGCCGGCCTGCAGGTACTCCCCCACCTTGTCGAGCACGGTCCGCGGCCGGTCCTCGGGCGAGAGGACCTCCACGGCAAGGTCGGGCGGCACGTCCGCGAAGCCCTCTGGAACTCCCGCGGCGAACCGCTCCTTCGCCACGAAGCTCGCGTCGGGCGAACGGACGTTGCCGCCGGGCAGGCGGAACCCAGTGCTCGATTCCAGGACGTACCCGAGATCGTTCGCCTCGACGAAGTTTTGGAGACGCGTGGTGAGGCGGACCAAGACCACGCCGTGACGGGTCCCCGCTGGGCTCACGACGATCTGCCCGTCCACGAGCTCGTACTTCCGCCCGTCCCGCGGCGTAGCGCGGAGGTCGGCCTCCGTCGGTCGTCGTACCGGCGTCGCCGTTTCCGCCACTTTCGCTGGCATGTTAGCACCCTCATGGACGCCGAATCGTGGGCCCCGGAGCTGCCAGGGGAGGTCCGCAAAAGGCAAGGTCATCACCGACTCGGCAACCTGCCGAGAATGTTCGGCGGCCGCTCCCGCGGCCCCGCCCATAGAATGGGTCGCTGTGACGCTTCCCGCCCTCGACGACGCGCGGCGAGCCCTGCTCGAGGAGACCCGTCGCGTCGTCGCCGAAGTCGAGGCGCGCCTCGACGGTCTCGGCCTCCCCGAGGCGACGCGCAAGGCGCTCGCCGACTCGCGCGAGCAGGTCATCCAGCCCTTCCTGCTCGTCGTGGTCGGCGAGTTCAACGCCGGCAAGAGCGCGTTCATCAACGCGCTGCTCGGCGCGAGCGTCCTGGAGGAGGGGGTCACTCCCACCACCTCGCGCGTGGGGACCCTGCGGCACGGGCCGGAGCTCGAGCGCCACGCGCGTCCCGACGGCATCGACGAGACGACCGCCCCCGCCGAGATCCTGCGCGCGGTGGCGATCGTGGACACGCCGGGCACGAACGCCGTCCTGCGCGAGCACGAGGCGCTGACCCGCGACTTCCTGCCCCGGGCCGACCTCGTCCTCTTCGTCACCTCGGCCGACCGCCCCTACACCGAGAGCGAGCGGGCCTTCCTGGAGGCGATCCGCGCGTGGGGCAAGAAGGTCGTGCTCGTGCTCAACAAGGCCGACCTCCTTGAGACGCCGGCGGACGTGGCCAAGGTCGTCGCGTTCGTGGCCGAGCAGGCGGCGAAGACCCTGGGCCACGCACCCGAGGTCTTCCCGCTGTCCGCCCGGGACGCGCGCCGGGCCCGCGAGCGGGGCGCCGCGGCTGAGCTCGAGAGGAGCGGCATGCCCGCGTTCGAGGCGAAAGTCACGGCCACGCTCGACGAGGCCGAGCGCTTCCGCCTGAAGCTCCAGAGTCCGCTCGGCGTCGCCCGGCGCGCCCTCCGCGAGGCGACGGATCTCGTCGGCCAGCGCCTGGAGGTGCTGCGCGGCGACCTCACTGCCCTCGACGCGATCGACGAGCGCATCGCCGGCCAGTCCGACGAGCTCACGCGCGACTTCCGCTTCCGGCTGTCGGACGTCGAGAACGCCCTGCTCGACTTCGAGCGCCGGGGCCACGCCTTCTTCGACGAGCGCCTCCGCCTCGGCCGCTTCCGCGAGCTGTTCGACCGCGAGCGACTCCGCCGCGACTTCGAGGCCGAGGCGGTGGCCGGCCTGCCCCACGAGGTCGAGCGGCGCGTGGACTCCATCGTGGACTGGATGGTCGAGGCGGAGCTGAAGCAGTGGCAGGATGTCATGGCGACCCTTGCCGAGCGCCCCGCGGCTCGGCCCGGGGCCGAGGGCCGCGTGGACGACCGCTTCGCCTGGGACCGCGCGCGGCTCCTTGAGAGCGTCCGCGAGGCGGCGGCCAGCGCCGTGCGCCACTACGACGCGCCCTCCGAGGCCCGGCGCCTCGCCGAGAAGGTGCGCGAGTCCGTGGCCCAGGCCGCGCTCCTGCAGGTCTCGGCCCTCGGCCTCGGCACCATCGTGGCCGCCCTCGCCAGCACCACCGTGGCCGACGTCACCGGCATCCTGGCTGCCGGTGCGCTTTCCCTGATCGGACTGTTCCTGCTGCCCGCCCGCCGTCAGAAGGCCCGCCGCGACCTCGCGGCCAAGGTCACGGCCGTGCGCGCCCGGCTGATGTCCGCCCTCACTGCCAGCTTCGAGTCCGAGCGCGACGGCGCCGCCGGACGCCTGCGCGCGGCTATCGCCCCTTACGCCCGCTTCGTGCGAGGAGAGAAGCACCGTCTCGACGAGGCGACGGCCGCTCTGGGGCCTCTGGCCACGCTTCTCGACGACCTGTCCCGGAGAATCGACGCCGTCGGGCGCTGATCCGGACCTTCGGCTCCCCCGTTCGCGATCGGCAGGCGCGTCGTCCCGAAGACAATGCCTGCGGGAGGCGGTCTAGTTCCGTGCCCATGAGTTCAACCTGCGTCGATGCGTACTCGTGCCTCATGCCCAGCGTCTCGGCCGGCGTCGCGCGGGCCGTCTCCTCGTTGTGGTCCGGTAACAGGCTCGTGTCACCCACCGGCCGCTTCTCGCCCTTCGGCTTGCCGTAGGGGCGCATCACAAGGCCGCATCGGCACTGCACGTGGATCTCGCCCGGCTGGGACACCGGCTCGCCGTCCGCGCTGAGCACTGGCTCCCCGTTCTCTAACAGGAACGGCTTGTCGAGACTCGCGGTCAACCCTTCGAGCGGTGCTCATACGTGGTCAACTCGCGCTCTTAGCGGCCGAGCAGGTCCTCCTGCTGCGGCAGCAGCCCATCCGATCGCGGATTCAGCTTGGCGGAATCGTACGGGTGCAGCCCCTCGTCGAACGCGCGCGGGATGTGGACGGTGAAGCTCAGGCCCATCTCGCTCTTGAAGCCCTCGGCCAGAGCGTCGATGGCCGCCTGGCCGGCATTGCTGATCACCTCGGACATCACCGTGCTCAGGCTCTTGCTGAGCGCGGCGCCTCCGATGCCCGTCCAGACCCGGGCCAGCACCTGGTTCGTGGTGGCCCCCTTCTCGATGGCCTTGGCCACGGCCGTCGGGTTGGACTCGCCCTGCGCCGCCTTGATCGCAGCGAGGAGCGCGCGGCGCACCGCAGGTTCCGCGCGCTCCGCGATCTCGTGGATCGCGTGCCACGCGTCGAGTTCGGCGGCCGACGGCCGGGCGAGGCGCTCGGCGGGTCGCCCTACTTGTGCGCGGGCTCGGGCTGCTCGGTGCTCTTCCTTTCGGCGGAGTCGTTCTGCCCAGCGTCGGTTGACTTCGGCCGTGCGACGCCCGACACGGTCAACGGCTCGCTGAAGATCGGATCGTCCGGCGCCAATTCGATCCTTGTACCCCTTCCCATCCTTCCCTCCCCGGTCAAAGCAATCCGTGAACGCCTTGAAGCTACCGTACTCGAAGTCGTGCGGTAACGCCTGCTCTATGGCGCGAAACGCCTTGTCGTGAAACTCGTCGTTCGGCGCTCCCGTGCCGTTGATGAGGCGCACGCCCTCGCGGCTGAACACCAGGTAGACATCTTTGGCCGCGTCGCCGAACTCTGTGCGCAACTCGGCGTAGACGGCTGTAATCTCGTCCTCGGTGATCGTCTTGCCCCATCGCGCCTCGGCCATGTTGCGCTCGGCCTCCGGCCCAGGCACCGGCTGATGGTAGGCCATCGCGTCCTGGTTGAGCACGAGGCCGACGGCCGACGCGTACGCCTCGATCCGCGACCGCAGTTCGTCGTCCGACAGGCCAGCCTTGTCGATCTCGACCTGGATTCCGGGGTTCGTCGCCCCCTCGAAGAACCCTGGCCCCTGGATGGCCGCCCCGCTGAGGCCCGCCTCCACCAGAAGCTCGTCGCGCCCGCCTTCGTCGAGCATCGCCTGGCGCATGTGGCGCAGATACTCCTGGCGCACGGCGTACGGCTGCTCGTGGATCTCGGGGAGCACGCCCGTCGTGTGCCCGGGCTGCGCCTCGTACGACACCTGGGTCTTGCGTTCGCTGCCCCCTTCGCCGTCCCCTCCACCGCTCGCCCAGTTCCCGTGAGCCTTTTGGTCACCGTCGCCGTGGTGCTGCTCTAGTCGTCCGGCGTGTTCAGGTGGTCCACCCACTGCCGGGCCACCCATTCCGTCCACTCGTCGAACGTGCAGGGCTCCCCGGTCTCCGGGTGCGTCATCATCTCGTCCTCGGCGCTCGGCGTCTTGTTCGTCTCCGCGTCCGCCACCGTAGCCTCCTTGAACATCATCGCACCCCGAACGGCGCCCTGAGGACCGCGGGCTCCGCACGCTCCGCCACCTCGTGAATCGCGCGCCACGCGTCGAGTTCGGCGGCCGACGGCTGAGCGAGGCGCTCTACGGCTTCGCTGGCTCGTCAGGACGCAGCGCTTCCTCGATCTCACGGTACGCCTCCGGCGACAACTCCCTGCCGGTCATCGCACGAAACACCGCCGCGATGCTCTCGGCGTTCGAGTCCGCGAGGTATAACTCTGGCTTCTTCTGCGCCTTGTCGTCCGCCATGCTGCTCCTCTTCCTCGCTCTTTACCGCTTGCCGGCCGCGATGTCGAAGAACGCGATCTGCTGGTGCGCCCGCGCAAGCTCGCGCGCGCCCGCGACTCCAGGTGACGATGGCGCGGTCAATCCTTGCCGCTGCGACGATCGGGTGTGCGACCGGGGGAGGTCGATCCGTGGCCGTCCCTCGAATTCGTGTCATCGGATCTCCCCCCGTCCCCTGGGGCCTCGGCCGCTAGCGCCCCCGTTGGCCTCCACGGCGCCGCGACCGACCAGCCTTCCTTGAAGATCGGGTCGTCCGGACCCGGCTCGCGCCACGTTCCCCTCGCCATGTCCACCTCCTAAGCGAGGTAATAGGCTGTCCCCCCTCGAAAGACCAGCACCCTTCGCGACATGGACACACACGGGCGTCTGGTCCCTTCACGCCCCCTCATCCGGAGCCGAGAGCGTCCATCAGGTGCTCTCTCCTCCTGACGGCAGCGCCGGCTTCCGGATGCGAAGCCGTCCTGGCTCGGCCGTGACGATCGCCCAGCCTCGAGGTCGACGCCGTGGGTCTTCAGTGCGGTCTCTGCAGCGTGCCTTGCTGACCCGATTGGAATCCGACAAGCCGAAGGATCCCGCGGTGCTCGAGTCCGCGATGAACCGCCATCTCGCCGAAATCCTTGTCGAGCGTGACCAGAATGCGCTGGTCGGAGAGGGCGCGCGCACGGATCTCCGCGTCGCCGGGGTCCACGGCCTCGTCTCCCGTCCACAGCACGTCGTGGCCCTGGCTTTCGAGGTACAGCTTCGCTCCCCTCGACACGCAGGTGTCGAGCAGGAGCTTCATCAGGGCTGTTCGATCAGGGGTGGTTCAATGCGCTCGTTGGCGACGATGCGCCGAGCGTAGACCAGGCACGCCTGGATGTCCTCGGCCTCGAGCCACCCGTACCCCTTCAGAATCGTCGCAGTCGTATCACCGGCGGCCAGCATTCCGAGGACGTGCTCGACAGCAAGGCGCCGGCCACGAACGATGGGCTTGCCTCCGAAGATCTCGGGGTTCACGGCGATCCTGTGAAGCAGCGCAGCTTCATCCCCAGAAGCCGCAGAGGGGACGCGGCGCGGCTTGTCGGTCGCGGTACCACCTTGACGCCGCTGTCTCGTGTCGCGCCTCTTCACGTGTCGTCCCCCTCCCTGCTGACGCATTCGTCAATCGCAGGTCCGCCCTGGACGACAGTACGCTGTGCGGCGCCCTCGTGCCAGCGCTTCGTCGCGAGGCATTCAGACACTGCTGCTGGTTGGATAGCCGATCCTGCGCCTGGGCGTGTCCGGCGGGGCCATCAACTCCCGGATGGCCTCGAACACCACCCGGAACTGCCCGTCGTACTTCGACTCGAGTGCGTCGAGCTTGCGCGCGAGCTCGGCGTTCGTCTGGAGCATGCGGCGCAGCCGAACGAATGCGCGCATGATCTCGATGTTGACCTGGATGGCCCGCGAGCTGTGCAGGACGCTCGATAGCATGGCGACCCCCTGCTCCGTGAAGGCGCACGGCGCTGTCCGCCGTCCGCCCCAGGATCTTGAGGTCGCAAATTGCGACCTCAAGTTGGCGTCCTCCTCGTTGCTGAGCTCGAACATGAAGTCTTCGGGGAAGCGTTCCCGATTGCGGCGCACCTGCTCGTTGAGCCGCTTCACCGGGACTCCGTACAGCGCCGCCAAGTCGGAATCGAGCATCACGCGCTGACCCCGCAGGACCAGGATCCCGCCCTCGACGCGCTCGACCGGGACCACGGGTCCCGTCCTCACCGCTCGACTGCGTTGTCCCATGGCCTGGAGTATCGGATAGCGAATGGACAGCGAAGGCCCAGTCGCTCCGGGCGATGTCACATCACGCCGAGGATAAAGCCCTCGACCAGTGCCGTCGCGACTTCGTCGGCATGGGAGCTTCCCCGGGAGGTCGAGCCGTAGTCCCCTAAGGGCTCAGCGCAACACATCCCCCAGGCTGCATCGGAAGCCCGGCAGAACGTCCTCGCCATCGAGGCTGCCCCCGCCCTTGAGCTCGCGGACGTCTGTCAGCGACCGGTAGACCGCGGCGCTGCCCCCCTGGGGATCGACAACCCACACGAGCCGGACGCCGGCCTGAAGGTACTCGCCGACCTTGTCGAGGATGGCTCGCTGCGAATCCTCAGGCGAAAGCACCTCGACCGCCAGGTCGGGAACGAGGTCCGCGAACCCCTGGGGGACGCTGCCTTCCGGGACGCGGGTCCTGGCCACGAAGCTCGCGTCGGGGGACCGAACGTTGCCGCTCGGGAGCCGGAAGCCCGTGCTCGAGTCGAGGACGTAGCCGAGTTGGCCGCGTTCGACGAACGCCAGCAGGCGCGCTCCGATGCGCAACGCCACCACGCCGTGACGAAAGCCGGCAGGGCTCACGACCACCTGCCCGTCCACGAGCTCGTACTTCCGTCCGTCGCGAGGGGCGCCGCGGAGATCGCTCTCCGTCGCCCGTCGTGCTGGCGTCGCGGCCTCGGCCACCTTGGCTGCCATGTTAGCCCTCATCGATCTCCGAATTCTCGGCCGGAGGGCGGTCAGCCTGGCCCCAGAAGGAATCCTGCGCACGCACACACGGGAGGCTCTCGATGCCTCTGCCGCGAGGACTTCAGGACGACAAGGTCAACGATTCGAGCCGCCCCAGGGTGTCAGGGATACTTCCCCAACCAGCCAGATGCGCCGCCGGCTGCTCGTTCGGTAGTCATGGGTGCTGCTTGGGGCGTGGCTCGGCATCGTCCGTGAAAAGCTTGATGTAGCCGTCGTACCTGAATCGGCGGTGGCGAGCCTGACCGGTGATCTCGCGAAGGATTCTCGCCTCGACGAAGCGCCGCACGAGCTGGTTAGCGGCCGGATAGGTGGTGCCCGTCAGGTTGCGCACGTCTTCGACGGCAACGATGGGACGCCTGTAGAGCGACTCCAGCACTCGGTGGCCATGGCCCGCGGCCCGCCCGAATCTCTCTGTAATGCGCGAACGATGCTCTTCGCGCAACGCGAGAATGCGTCGCGCCGTTTCGGTCGCCTGGGCGCTGACCTCCGCCACGCCCTGCAGGAAGAAGCCCAACCAGCCCTCCCAGTCGTCCGAGTCCCGCACGGCCTGCAGCCGATCGTAGTAAACCGAACGATGCCGCTTGAAGTAATGCGAGAGGTACAGCACGGGCTTGGAAAGGACGCCGCGTTCGCAGAGGAGGAAGGTGATCAGCAATCTCCCGATGCGTCCGTTGCCGTCGAGGAAGGGATGGATGGTCTCGAACTGCGCGTGCGCGAGCCCAATCTTGAGGAGCAGGGGCATTTGGTCATCGGCGTGCAGAAAGCGCTCGAGGTCCCCCAGGGCCCCTGGCACGTCGCTTGGCGGTGGCGGCACGAAAGCCGCCTCGGCGAGCGTGCAGCCCGGTGGCCCGATCCAGTTCTGGCTCCGTCGAAGTTCTCCCGGCGTTAGGTGTGAACCGCGCACCCCCTCGACGAGGAGGCTGTGGATCTCGCGAATGAGCCGAACGGACACCGGGAGGTTCTTCAACATGGCAAGGCCACGGTTCATAGCCCTTACGTAGTTGACGACCTCGTCGACATCCGATGGCCGGCCCGAGGGCGCCAAGATCTTCGCTTCGGCCGCGAGCAGGTCTTGAAGGGAGCTCTGAGTGCCCTCGATCTGGCTGGAGAGAACGGCTTCTTTGCGAACGTACATGAGCACGAATAGATCGGGGTGCGGCAAGGTCTGGATCGATCCATCGAGCCGGCCGAGGCCGCGGTCTGCCTCGGACAGCCGGGCCTGGAGGCCTGCGTCGACCCGAACTCGCGGCCGCGGCGGAAGAGGCGCCGGGATGAAGGCGCTGTATCCGGCGGGCTGAGCGACATAGCGGCCGGCCCGTGTCGTCCCTTTCAGATGGCCAGCCCTTTCAGCCATATTAAAGGCAGACTACAACATAGCCGACTACCATCGCCATGTGATTGCCAGCCTTTCCTTACGTGGTACTCGCCCGAAGAGCGCACCTCGATCCCAATGACGCGCAATAGTCGCGGCGAGGGCGGCCGGCTCAGGTCCGTGGGCCGAGTGAGCCGATAAGGCCGAGCGTCGTTCTCCGCGATGCCGCTCACCTCTCGGTACCGCTCGGTGGTGTGGGATTGCAACGATCGTCAGGGTCGAGCGGGCGCGTACGGCGTCAGGTGGGGCCCGTTTCCGCGCCGAATGGGTCGATGCAGACCGAACTCGCGAACGAATGGACGAGCCGGTCTTGTTCGCGACGGGAAGTTCGAACATTGCTCCCCATCAGCGCGCCTCTTCGAGCAGGCTGACCACGAGCCGTATCATCAGGTCCTTCTGTGCTGGATCGCTCTCCGCGATGAGGAGCGCCAGCGCGACCATGGTCGTGTCCGCGAGACGCAGCTCCCCGTCAGCGCGCGTCAGCATCCCGTTCAGGCGCAGGTACTCCAGGAATAACAACGCGCAGATCCGCTTGTTGCCGTCGGTGAAGGGGTGGTCCTTGATCA
>DASSJI010000223.1:0-7999 GCA_035691285.1 Vicinamibacteria bacterium
ACGGCGTGTGCCGAACAGCGGCAAGGCGCTCATCCCCCGGACTGCCCCATGCACGCGGCCCACGGAACCGGCCCCGGATCGCTGACCCCGGAGGAGGTTGCCGGCTACCTGGCCGGCCGGGGAATGGGCCTGGCCCGCCCAGCGGAGCTGAACCACCATCCGGGCCCGCGTCACGTCCTCGACCTGGCGAAGGAGCTGTCGCTGACCGACCGGCAGGCGTCGGCAACGCAGGCGATCTACGAGCGGATGCTCGCGTCAGCGCTTCCGCTCGGCGCCAAGTACGTGGAGGCCGAACAGCGGCTCGCCGCCGCCTTCGAGCGCGGAGGCGTCGAGGGACCGGCCCTGTCGGCGCTCGTCCAGGAGGTGGCACGCCTGCGGGGGGAGCTGCGCTTCGTGCACCTGGCAGCCCATGCCGAGCTGCGGCCCGTCCTGACGTCCGACCAGGTCGCCCGCTACGACGCTCTGAGGGGTCAGGTCCGGTGAAAGTCGTACACGCTCGACGAGTGGCGGAGAGAGAGGGATTCGAACCCTCGGTGGAGTTTCCCCCACACATGATTTCCAGTCATGCCGATTCAGCCAGGCTCTCGCATCTCTCCACGAGCTGGCGGAGAGGGTGGGATTCGAACCCACGGTGCCTTTTGAGCACAACGGTTTTCGAGACCGCCCGATTCAACCGCTCTCGCACCTCTCCGCGCGAGCGAACGGTGATTCTACATCACTCGCGGCTGGCGCGCCGCGCCCGGAAGAACGCCTGCATCAGCCCGCGGCAGGCGTCCTCCCGCACTCCGCCCTCCACCTCGAGCCGGTGGTTGGCGCGCAGCGAGGCGACGTCGAGGAGCGAGACGAGCGCCCCGAACTTCGGCTCGGCGACCCCGTAGACGACGCGGGCCACGCGCGCCTGGAGCGCCGCCCCGACGCACATCAGGCACGGCTCGACGGTGACGAAGAGCGAGGCGCCGGTCAGGCGATAGTTGCCGCGAGCGCGGGCCGCCTCGCGCAGCGCGAGGACCTCGGCGTGGGCGGTGGGATCGCCCGCGGAGATCGGCTGGTTGAAGCCGCGCCCGATCAGCTCGCCCTCCTCCACCACAACCGCGCCGATCGGCACCTCGCCCGCGGCCGCGGCGCGCTCCGCCTCGGCCAGGGCCTCGTCCATGAACCGCTCGCGCTCGTCCACGGAGCAACGATAAGGGCGCGCCGCCGACGTGACAAGATCGGCGCGTGGCCCTGCGCGTCTTCTCCGGCGGCCAGACCGGCGTGGACCGCGCCGCCCTGGACGCAGCGGCCGCCGCCGGCCTGAGCACGGGCGGCTTCTGCCCGCGAGGGCGGCTCGCCGAGGACGGCACGGTGCCGGACCGCTACCCGCTCCAGGAGACGCCGTCGCCCGACTACGCCCAGCGCACCGAGTGGAACGTCAGGGACAGCGACGCCACGCTGATCCTCGCCCGCGGCGCCCTCCGCGGCGGCACCGCCTTCACCCTCGAGGTGGCGCGCCGGCTGGGACGGCCGGCCCTGGTCGTGGACCTCTCCCGTCGTCCACAGCCCGACACCGTCCATGCCTTCTGCTCGGCCCACGGCGTTCGCACGCTGAACGTGGCCGGCCCGCGCGAGAGCGTCGCGCCGGGGATCTACGCCGAGGCCCGCGCGTTCCTCGAAGCCGTCTTCAGCGGCGCCGGACCAGGAGGTCGCTGACGCCGACGCCGAGCGAGCGCTCGTCGCTCCCGAGCCCGAGCGCCCGGGGGATGGCGGTGTGGCCCGCGACGATGCGCAGGCGGTTCGTTCCCGGCCGCAGCAGCGACCCCGCCGCCGCCCACTCGTAGGCGTTCCAGCCTGGCGACATGGGTCGCGCCTCGAGCGCGACGTCCCCGAGCGCCACCGCGAGCGAGGCGCCGGACCGAAGTGGCATCGCACGGACGCGGATCGCGACGTCCGCCGGATCGGCCACCGGAACCAGGACGTCGGCCGCGGCCGCCGCGCTCCAACGGAAGCCGAAGCCCTCGGCCGGGTGCCAGCCCGGACCGAGGAACGGCTCGGCGTCCTCGTCGAAGGCCAGCCGGAACTCGCGTCCGAGCGGCGCAGCATCCCCTGGCTCGAGGGCGCAGACCTGGGCGCGCCTGGGGTTCCGGAGATCCACCTCGGCCCGTGCCCACGCCGCTTCGGGCAGATCGCCGAGGTCGAAGCTGGAGACCGACGACTGTCCCCCGTCGTTGACGCGCAGCTCGAGCCGGGTGGCGCTGCGGGGCGCGGCGAAGGGAAGGCCGTCGGCGCGGAGGGCCTCGGTCCGGGCCGGGTCGCGAGCGCCGAAGCCGCGGACCTCGACTTCGGGCGTGCCCTCGCCTGAAGTACGCACGAGGCGCGGCGCGACGGTTCCGCCGAAAGTCCACAGGACGAGGCGGGCCTCGAACGGGGCATGGTTGTCGATGCGCAGGAGCGTCCGGCCCGACGTCGCGCCGGCGGTCACGTCCACCCAGCCGCCCTCCCCCGCGTCGACGCAGCGGGGCGGGCCGACGACCCGATGGAGGGGAAAGGCACGCGCCGAGAACGGCACGCGCAACGAGGCGCCGGGGTCGAGGCTGTGGGCCTCCAGGACCCGGCCGCCCGGCGTGAGCACCGCGAAGGCGACGCCCTCCTCCGAGTGGACGATCCGCCGCCCGGCCACGAACAGCGCGGCGCCGTCGGGCGTGTTCTCGGCGCGGAGCGCGACGGGAGCGCGCGCGTCCGCGAGGGCGCCGCCCTTCGTCACATCGACCACGGCGGCGTCGCCGCGCTGGACGAGAGCCTCGGGCCGCGAGCCGGTCCCGACCGCGGCCAGGCGCTCGCCGCCGCGCACTCCGGCCTGCATCGCGATGCGCCCGCCCGGCAGCACTCGCAGGTACTCGGCAAGCGGCGCGTCGAGCACGGGCTCGGGCGCGATCCGGTAGCCGAGGCTCCGCAGCGCCAAGGCGGTCTTCTCGAACGCGAACACGGCGTAGCCCCGTGCCAGGACCGAGCCGACCGCCTCGGCGTCGGCGGGCACGGTGACGACGTCGCGGCCGCGCGCCGCGCCCTCCCCGAGCAGCTCGTAGAGGACCATGTGGTCCACGGTGTAGCTCTCCGCCGCGATGGCCGCCCGCCGGGGCAGGGCCTCGAAGACGGCGCCGAAGTAGCGCATCTCGAAGGTGCGGTCGCTGTGGTCGCTGCGCTTGAAGTGCAGGGCGGCCTGAAGAGCGGGCAGCGCAAGCACGCAGGCGGCGACGAGCGGCGGCGCCGCGACACGGGCGAGGCCTCCGACCGCCAGGTCCAGGCCAAGGCCCAGGAGGGGCCACAGCACCACGAAGGCGGGAATCAGGAACACCTCGAGGTCGGGCACGTCGTAGTTCAGCGCGAAGCCGAGCAGGCCGCAGGCCGCGAGGCCCATGAGCAGGCCTTCGCGTGGCGCGCGGCGGCCGAGCGCGACGAGCCCGAGGAGAGCGAGGGCGACTCCACCGAGCGTGAGCTCGTCGCGCAGGATCCCGAACACGACGGCGGTCCGTTCCCCGAGGACCGTGCCGGGATCGAACGCGAAGAGACGGCCCTCGAACGACGCGCCGCGCATCACGCGCAGGAGCTCGCCGAGGCTCCGCGCGCGGGCGCCCAGGTAGGGCGCCCCCTGGAGGTTGCGGACCAGCACGTAGGCGTACGGCAACAAGCCCAGGCAGACAAGGAGGACGCCGCGGAGCAGGAAGCGCGGCCGGAGGGCGGCGGTCCGATCCGTCGCCAGCACGTAGGCCACGAGCGCGGGCGCGACCGTGGCGACGGTCGTGTGGTGGGCCATGGCGAGGGCGGCGAGGAAGACGGCCAGCTCGAGCCGCCACGTCTCGCGCGTGGCCCCCCACGTCGCCACGGCCAGGAGCAGCGCCGCCAGCAGCGCCGCCGCCAGCGCGTACACCTCGGCGAGCGTCGCCTGCGACCAGAACACCGGCCCCGTGGCGAGGCAGAGCGCGGCGGCCAGCGCGCAGGGCGCCCTCGCGCCCAGGCGTCGCGTGAGCAGGAAGGCGAGCGCCACGGCGAGCGAGGCCGCGAGGGCCGAGAGCAGGTTGATGCGCCATGCGAGGTTGCCGAACGGCAGCTGCGCGAAGAGCCAGCCGAGGAGCGTGTACACGGGATAGCCGGGAGGGTGCGGCGTGCCGAGGACCTTGCCCACGAACTGGAACTTCGGCGTGTCGCCGATGCCGTTGAGGCCGGGATACAGCGTCCGCAGGTAGAC
The DNA here is from genome assembly GCA_035691285.1 of Vicinamibacteria bacterium. Taxonomy (GTDB): domain Bacteria; phylum Acidobacteriota; class Vicinamibacteria; order Fen-336; family Fen-336; genus DATFEN01. Next base: position 4,223 of record DASSJI010000223.1, read on the forward strand.
GCCGAGGGCGATCGCGAAGGCCAGCGCCGCGAGCGCCGCGTCTCTTCGGCTCGGGGCACGGCCCATCGTGCGCGCGAGTGTACACTCACCCCTCGTGACGCCCGGCGGCCGCTGGCCGTGTCTCCTCCTCGTAGCGGCCACGGCCCTCCTGCCGTCGCTGCAGGTGCTGGAAGGCGACTTCGTGGCCGACGATTTCGGCTGCCTGCGCCTCTGGGGCCAGAAGCCGCTCGCGGAGTTCGCCGCGTTCGGCGACATCTCCGAGGGCATCTGGGGCGTCCCGATCGACGAGCCGCGGCCGGTGGACGCCCTCACGTTCCGCCTGGGCTTCCTCGTCTCCGGCGCCTCACCCTGGGGACACCTCCTGCTGGCCCTCGCGATCCACGTCGGCTGCTCGCTCCTGGTGTTCGCCCTGGCGCGGTTGGCCGTCGCCGACGCGCCGGTCGTGGCGGCGCTCGCCGCCTCTCTCCTGTTCGCGGTCCACCCGGTCCACGCCGAGCCCATCGCCTGGGTGACGGGCAAGGTGGACAGCCTCGCCTCGCTCTTCTACCTGGCGGCGTTCGCGCTGTTCCTGCGCCGGCGGGGGCCGGGCGGCGGGCTCCGCTACGCGGCGGCCCTGGCCCTCTTCGTGGCAGGCCTCCTCGCCAAGGAGGTGCTGCTGACGCTTCCGCCCCTGCTCGTGGCGGCGGAGGCCATCCTCGGTCCTGCCGGAACGGCGTCCGAGCGCTGGCGCCGTGCCGCCAGGGCCGCACGCGCAGCCGCGCCGCTCTTCCTGATCGCCGTCCTCTATCTCGTCGCCCGGCGTCTGGCCTTCGGAAGCTTCGCCCGCGAGCATCGCATCGGCTCCGAAACCTGGAACCTGCTGGCGGAGCGCCAGGCCTTCAACCTCGGCCGGCTGCTCATGCCCGCCACCGGCGTCCTGGCCGCGCTCCTCGCCGCGGCGATGCTCGTCGGGCTCGTCTGCCTCGTGCGGGATCGGATCGCCGCCCGCGGCGCGGTCGCGCCGATCGCGTTCTTCGCCATCGTCTTCTACGGGGCCACGAGCGCGCCCCTCGTCCTCACCTACGCCTCCGCGCGCCATCTCTACCTCCCGTCCGCGGGGATCGCGGTGGCCGCGGGAATCGCGCTGTTTCCGTCCGCCTCGGCCCTCGCATGGCGCGCCGCGGCCCTGGCAGCGGCCGTGGCCGTCCTCGTGCCGGGGCTGCGCCGCGAGGAGCGGCACTGGATCGACGCCGGACGGACGTCGCGGGCCCTGCGGGCGTCGATCGAGGAGGCGACCCGCGAGTTGCCTCCCCAGGCGACCGTGGTCCTGGCCGGCGTTCCGGCCAGCGACGGCGACGCCCTGGTCTGGCGCGCCGCGCTGCCCTTCGCCCTCGAGCCCCCGTTCCTGCCCCGCTCGGTGCCGGGCTCCGTGCGGCTCCTGGAGCCCCCCGCCCTCTACTGCTGCCCCTTCGAGCAGTGGTGGCAGGCTCGCGCCCCCATCGTGCGCCAGCTCCTCGACGGGCCCGACGACGAGGCGGTCCCGCTGCAGCTTCTCGAGTGGAGACGGGAGGGCGGCCGCCTCGCGCGGCGCAGCGCCGCTCCCGCACGCGGAGCGATTCGGCTGACGCTCGAGCAGGCAGGCGTCGATGCCGTCTCGGGCCCGGCCGGTCTCCGGGAGGGCTCGCGCCTCGTCGCGGCGTTGGCCCAGGCCGCGCGTGGCGGCGCCGGGCGCCCGCGTCGCAGCGTCAGCGAGGCCGCGCCGTGAGCGTCCGGCGGCTCCTCATCGCGACTCTCCTGGTCCTGATCCTGACCCCGGCGCTGCTCCGCCTCGTCCTCGTCCCGCACCGGGGCTTCGGCCCCGACGAGCTCGAGCACGCGCATTTCGCGTGGCGCATCCTCCGGGGCGAGCTCCCCTACCGCGACTACTTCGAGCACCACACGCCCTTCCTTCATTTCCTGCTGGCCGCGGTGTTCGGGCGGCGCGACGTCACCGCCTCTGCGGAGGACGCCATCGCCGCGCTGTTCGACGCGCGCCGCCTCGCTTGGGGGTTCGGAAGCCTCGCGCTCCTGGTCACTGCGCTCCTGGGCCGCTCCCTGCGCGGAGCGCGCGAGGGCCTGCTCGCCGCCCTCTTGCTGGGCAACACGGGCGTGTTCCTGTGGCGGGCCTTCGAATCGCGGCCCGACGTGCCGGCGATGCTGCTCGCGACCCTGGCGCTCTTCCTGGCCGCGCGGGGGTTCCGCAGCCTCGGCGAAGGCCGCACCGGCGTGACGCAGCTCGCCGGGGGGGGCCTGGCCCTCGGCGCCGCCGCCATGTTCACGCAGAAGGTGCTCTTCTTCGGCCCGGGCATGGCGCTGTTCTCGCTGCTGCTGCTGTGGGAGCCGCGACTCGAGATCCCACGCCGGCGGCGGCTCGGGGCGGTCGCGGCCCTGGGAGCCGCCTTCCTCGCGCCGATCCTCGCGACGCTCGCCTATTTCGCCGCCCGCGGCGCCCTGGGCGCGTTCATCGAGTGCAACTTCCTTGTCAACACGCGCTGGCCGGGACTCCCGGCGCGGGACTTCGTGCTGCTCGTGCTCTACGACGACGCGGCGGCCGTGGGCCTGTGCTTCCTCGGCGTGGCCCTGGGCCTCGCGCGTGCGTCGCCCGCCGGGCTTTCGCGAGGCGAGCCCTTCCTCGCCCTCGCCTTCCTGTCGCCGGTCCTCGGCCTGCTCGTGCATCCCGCGGTGACGCTCCACTACTTCCTGCTCTTCCTGCCGCTGGGCGCCGTCTACGCCGCGACGGCGCTGGTCGCGCTGGCGGACGGCGTCAGCCGGCGCGTGCCCCGCGTGCCGGCGGACGCGCTGCTCCTCGTGTTCGCCCTGGTGTCGAGCGTCATGCCGGCGCTGCGTCTGCGCGAGGCGTTCGGCCGCGGCAACTGGTCGACGCTCCAGGGTCTGCGCTTCGTCCAGGCGAACACGGCGCCGTGGGAGACCACCCTCGACGGCTTCACCGGGCTCGGCGCGTTCCGCCCCAGCGCCTTCCACTACCCCTTCGTGAACTCGCACACACGCTTCCTGATGGGCGAGGCCGGGAGCGGTGCGCTGACCGCCGCGCTCCGCTCGGGGCGCGCCCTGCCGCGGCTCGCCTTCCTCGACAACGACTTGCGCGAGGGACTCGAGCCAGAGGCGCTGGAGTTCGTCGAGAAGCACTACGCCGGCATTCATCAGGAGCCGATCCGGGCGCGGCTCTTCGACAACGGCCTCGGCTACTGGAGCGACACGGGGCCCCGGCCGCTCGGCTGGGTACCGGGAGCCGACCGCCGGCCCCACGTCTTCGTGGGCGACGGCTGGCGCGTCCCGGCCGACGAGGACGGCGTTGCCGCCCGCCGCACCAGGACGCGGCGAGCGGTCCTGCTGCTCCCCGTGAGACAGCCTCGCGCGGGACGCCTGACCCTCCGCGCGCGCGCCGACCAGGCGGCGCTGCCGTTCGCGTTCGAGCTCGTTGCGAACGGGCGCTCCCTGGGCCGGCAGGAGGCGCGTGCGGGTTGGCAGGAATACACCTTCGAGGCCCCGAAGGAGAGGCTGCGCATCGGTTTCAACGCCGTGGCGCTGCGCTTCGATCCGCAACGGCCGCCGCTCGATCGCAGGACGGAGCTGGCCGTCGAGTGGATCAGTTACGAAGCTCCGTGAACGGGGAGGCGTTCTCCGACACGTAGCTCGCCGCCTTGCCGACGCCGAACAGCGCCAGACCGACGCCGACGAGCAGCGCGGCGAGCGCCCGGCGCCGCGCGAGGGCCTCGAGGGCCACGGCCGTCGCCAGCG
>DASSJI010000224.1:0-9974 GCA_035691285.1 Vicinamibacteria bacterium
ATCCCGACCACCGGGCGGTCCGGGAAGAGCTCGGCCAGCACGCCGAGCGCCACGCGGTCGTTCGGGTCGTTGAAGGTCGGGCCGAGCACGGCCGCGTTGGCAACGTAGAAGTTGGCGTAGGAGGCCGGCAGGCGCTGGCCCTGGAACACGAGCGGCGCCGGCATCGGGAGGTCGACGATTTCGGGCCGCGACCCGTCCTCCAGGAGCGCGCCGAGCAGCCGCTCGCGGTTCTCCTCGAGCGGCCGGTAGTTCGCGTCCGCGGCGTCCTGGGCGCGGCACAGCGCGATCGCGCGCGGCGAGACGAAGCGCGCCAGGTCGTCCACGTGGCCATGGGTGTCGTCGCCGGCGATGCCCTTCCCCAGCCACACCACGTTCGTGGCCCCGAGCGCGCGGCCGAGGACCTCCTCGTAGTCACGCCGCGTGAACCCGGGGTTGCGGACCTGCACGCTCGGGTCCAGCAGGCATTCCTCGGTCGTGAGGAGCGTACCGCGGCCGTTGGCGTCCACGGCGCCGCCCTCGAGCACCACCGGGCGGCCCTGGTGCTCGACCGGGAGGAGCGGAAGGCCGAGCGCGCGGGCCGCGAGCGCCGCCGTCTTCGCGTCGCGCTTCCAGTTCGGGTACTTGGCCCAGGCGTTGAAGCGGAAGCCGGCCACGGCGACCTCGCGGCCGCGGCGGACGAAGATCGGCCCCTTGTCCCGCGTCCAGCCGCGGTCGGAAGGCCAGCGGTGGAAGCGGACGCGGTCGAGAGGAGCTCCCACGCGGCGCAGGACGCGCACCGCGCGCTCCTCGTGCGTGCGCGAAGGCACGATGATGTGGACGGTCTCGCCGGGCGCCAGCTTGCGGACGATCTCGCCGTAGACCCACGGGATGGGCGCGAACCGCCCCGGCCAGTCCGAGAGGTTGTGCGGCCAGCCCAGCCAGGTGGCCTCGTGCTCCTCCCACTCCGCGGGCAGCGCGAAACCCGCCAGGGGCGCGCTCAATCGAGGAAGCGCCGGTCGATCCCGGCGTACGCGTCGATGCGCCGGTCGCGGAGGAACGGCCAGTTGCGCCGGACCTCCTCGATGCGGCCGAGGTCGACGTCGCCGAACACGATCTCCTCCCTGTCGGTCGCGGCCTCGGCAACCACGATCCCGAACGGATCGGCCAGGAAGGTCGTCCCCCAGAACTCGAGGCCGGCTCCGCCCTCGGGCGGGACCTCGTGGCCCACGCGGTTGACGACCGCGACGTAGACCCCGTTGGCGATGGCGTGGGATCGCTGGATCGTCTGCCACGCGCCCCGCTGTGCGGCCCCGTGCTGGGCCTTCTCGTGGGGATGCCAGCCGATGGCGGTGGGATAGAAGAGGACGGCGGCGCCCTGAAGCGCAGTGAGCCGCGCGCCCTCCGGGTACCACTGGTCCCAGCAGATGAGCGCGCCGATCCTCCCGGCGGGCGTGTCGAAGGCGCGGAAGCCCAGGTCGCCCGGGGTGAAGTAGAACTTCTCGTAGAAGAGCGGGTCGTCCGGGATGTGCATCTTCCGGTAAAGCCCCAGCACGTCGCCTTCCGGGCCGATGACCACGGCGGTGTTGTGGTAGAGGCCGGCGGCGCGGCGCTCGAAGATCGGCACCACGACCGTCACTCCGGCTCCCTTGGCCGCCCGCCCGAACGCACGGGTGCTCTCCCCGGGGACGGGCTCGGCGAGGTCGAAGAGCGCCGCGTCCTCCCTCTGGCAGAAGTACGGAGAGCGGTACAGCTCGGGCAGGCACACGACCTTCGCTCCCGCCCGCGCGGCCTCGTCGACCCTGGCGAGCGCCTTCTCGAGGTTTTCCTTCGGCCGTGCCGACATCGCCATCTGCACGAGGCCGACCTTGAACCGCTCGTTCGACATGGCCGTGGAGTCTATCGGATCCCGGGCGGCTTCTCCCGGACACGGGCGTAGTGGGCCTTCCGCAGCGCCTCGACGAGCCGGGCGTCGACGAGGCCCCTTGGATTCCCCTGGTACTCGAGCCCGTGCGCCTTGCGGAACGCGTCCACCGCCTCGATGGCGCCCGCGTCGTAGGCTCCGTACTCGTCCAGGAAGCGCGAGAGCGCCTGTTGCTGCGCTTCCGACTCCCGCTCCGCGCGCTCCGGGTCGGTCCGCAGCAGCGAGGGGTCTCGGCGCATGACCGGCGCCTTCGGGAACTCCTGCAGCTCGGGACGCCAGAAGCCGAGCCCGTGGAGCATCCGCTTCAGCTCGACGACGTCGCGCCCCTTGACCTCGGAGAACGAGCGGTAGCCCAGCCGCTGCGAGGTGGTGCGGTAGATCCTCTCGAGCTCCTCGACGGGCGCGGGGTGCTCCCCCACGTCGATCACGACGCTCAGGTGATCACCCCCACGTCCCGGGTCGTTCGGATCGGCCACGCGCAGCGCGGCCGACTGGAAGAGGCCCCAGCGGCGGTCTCCGCCCTTCGCCTGTCCGGCCTGGAGCGCGAGGATCAGGCGCTCGGCCAGCGGCATCCCGCTCCCTTCGGTGGTCTCGAAGGACTCCGCCACCGCGTCCACGACCTCGGGCCCCACGAGGATGTTGCCCTGCGCGGTGTAGTTGCGGCCCTGCCGGGAGCCGGCCCACGCGCCGTTCTCCCTGCCCGAGAACGCGGCGGCCCGGCCCTGCATGTCGATCATCCCGAGCTGGCGATGCTCGCGGCCGCGGTCGTCGGCGAGCAGCCGCTCGATCGCCTCGCTCGGCGCCGCGCCCTGGGCCAGGAGGTCGAGGCCCTTCGGGCCGTACTCGACCACGGTCCAGGCCTGCGTCGCCACGGCGCCGACGCCGGCGCGCACCCACGGGACCGCGCGGCCGACGAAGGGCACCCTCGTCGTCACGACGGCGCCGCTCTCGCCGGTGGCGGGATCCACGGCGCAGAGGGAGAAGGTGGCGAAGTACGGCTCCTTCGCCTGCTCGACGGCGCCCGCCCGCGAGGCCAGGGCGGCGCAGATCAACATCGACGCGAGTGGCGGCCGCAGCGTGCGCATGGGTCCTCCTGCCTGGCCCGACGGGTCGCGATGTTACCGCGTGCGATAGAATCCCCGGCGCGTGAGGCTCCTCCCCATCCAGGGCGCCGTGCGGCAGCAGGTCGAGGAGGCGCTCTCCGCCTCGCCCTGGTTCCGGGCGCTGCGCGAGCGCGATGCGACCGCGCCGGCCGGAGCGCGCCAGACCGATCGGCTCCTGGCGCAGGCCGACCTCGTCGAGTACGGGGCCGGCGAGGTGATCCTGCAGCAGGGCTACCCGTCGGACAGCCTGCTGGTGCTGGTGCGCGGCTCGGTGAGCGTCCGCGTCGGGGACGAAGGCCGGCCCCAGCGCGCCATCGGCCGGCTCCGGCCCTCGGCCAGCCTCGGCGAGATCGGCCTGCTCCTCGAGGAGCCACGCTCCGCGACGGTCGTGGCCGCCGAGGGCGTGCTGGCCCTGCGCTTCGGCGCCGAGGCGTTCCACGAGATCTTCAGGCGCGTGCCGGAGTTCGGCCTCGACACGGCGCGGCACCTGGCGCGCCGGCTGCGCGCCCTCACCGGGATGGTCCCGATGCCCGAGTCCGACGTCGAAGCCGCCGACGCGCCTGCGCTGGAGCCCGCGGACGCGCCGGCGCCCGCGCCTAAGGCCGCCGCGTCTCCCTTGCCCCGGAACGTCGGGGTGCTACCGGACGACGAGCCCGCGCGCTGAGCGGGCGACCGGGACGGCGGTCGCCACGCTCTTCTGGGTGCCCCTCTCCAGCAGGTACTCCTGGATGCCGCTGCGCAGGATGTAGCTGTTCCTGACCCGGAACCCCGGCGCCATCTTCCGCAGGTCCGGTTGCGTGAAGCGCGGGCTGGGACGCGTGGTCCGGGACAGGCCGCCCCACGCGAGGTGCTGGTCGTCCACGATCCGGAAGCGGAGCGGCACGCCGGGGATCTGCGGCAGCGTCGAGATCAGGGCGAACACGATCGTGCGCTCCGTACAGGCGGGCGCGAGCCACGTCATGAGGGCGGTCGTCTGGTCGCGGCGAAGATAATTGAAGAGGTCCCACGCGAGCAGGACGTCGAAGCTCTCGCTCGGCTCGAGCGGCAGGAGTCGGGGCAGCAGCGCCGGGAACACGTCCGGCTCGCGGCTCTCGGGCGGCTCCGCCTGGAGCGAGCGATACAGGTCGGCGATCCGGACGCGGCACGAGTAGGCGGCCAGGAACTCGAGGTTCGAGCCGACCGCCATGCCGAGGTCCAGGAGCGACGGATGGGACTCGGGGCGCAGGCCGCGCAGGAGCTGGGGCAGGGCCAGGGAGCGGTGCTCCTCGGGCGCCTTCGGCTCGGGCGCGGACGGCCTTCCGGACCCCGAGAACCAGCCCATGTCAGGAGCGCGCGGCCAGCGGGTCCTGCTTGAGGGGGAGGCGCTCCGGAGAGGCAGCGATGGGCTTGGCGGACGGCGCCTCGGCCGGCTTCGCGGCGGTCTCGGACGCCGGACGTCCGCCCGGGGCGACGGACTCCATGTCCACGCTTCCCTTGAAGCGGCAGCCGTCCTCGAGACCGACCCTCGGGGCGGCCAGGTTGCCCAGCATCGTCGCGGTCCTGCGGATCAGGATCTGCTCGGCTGCCTGCAGGTTGCCGCGCACCTCGCCCTCGACGCTCACGGTCTTGGCGCGGATGTCGGCCGTCACCTTGGCCGTGCGGCCGATCGTCACGCTGTGCTTCGGCAGCGAGATGGTCCCTTCCACCTTGCCGAGGATCGTCAGGTCCTCGTCGCCCGTCAACTCGCCGACGATCGAGATCGACGGACCGATCGCCGCCCCCGCGCCGGTGGCGGCCTCGTGCCTCGCGTCGGCGGGCGGCGGCGGCTGCACCGCGGCCGCGGGTCGACCGGTGTTGAGCTGCTCCTCCTCGCGCTTGTTCCACATCGAGCCCTCCTTCCGAGACTCACGCCGTCTCGGCCAGTGAAGAAGGGCCGAGGATACTTCCCCGGCGACCGCGGAAGTGTGAGTCGCCTCACTTCCTCTCGGCCGCCGAGGCGCGTGCGTCAGCGATTCTGCTCGGGAGCGTCGCCGGGGACCACGTTGCCGTCGGCGTCGACGACCTTGATGTCGCCCAGCTTGAGCTCGCGGATCCCGGCCTCGATCTTCGCGCGGTCGCCGACGACGACCCAGACCAGGCGGTCGGCGTCCACGGCCGACCTGCCGGCCGCCTGGACCTGCTGCAGGGTGAGCGAGCGTATCCGGCCCGCGTAGCCGTCGAAGTAGCGGTCGTCGAACCCGAAGCGGACGATCTCGGCGAGCGAGCCCGCGACTGCGCCCGCCGTCTCCCACTGTCCGGCGAGCGTCAGGGTGAGGCCGTTCTTCGCCGCCTGCAGCTCGTCGGCGGTGATGGGCTTCTCCCCCCGGATCCCCCGCAGCTCCTTGAGCACCTCGGCCACCGACTCCTTGGTCTTGTCCGACTGCACCGGCGCGTACGCGACGAACGGCCGCTGGCCCCGGGCGTCCCAGAAGAAGGCGCCGGCGCCGTACGACCAGTGCTTGTCCTCGCGCAGGTTCATGTTCATCCGCGAGATGAACTGCGTCCCCAGCACACCGCTCATCGTCTCGATCGCCGCTTCGTTGGGGTTCGCCTTCGGCGGCGCGACGTGGCCGGCCACGATCACGGACTGGATCGCGCCGGGCCGGTCGAGCAGGTACACCTCGGACCGCGGCTTGGGCGCCACGCTCGCCAGGTTCTTCTTCGGCGCCTCGCCCGGCTTCCAGGCCGCGAACAGCGCCTCGAGCTTCGGGACGATCTCGGCGGTCGTGGTGTCGCCGACGACGAGCAGCGTCGAGCTTCCGGGACGGATCCACGTGCCGTGCCACCTCACGACGTCGTCACGAGAGATCTTCGCCACCGACGCCTTGCTGCCCGAGCCCGTCAGCGGGTTCCCGTAGGCGTGCTGGGCGCCGTAGACGAGCCGCGGCATCACGCGCAGCGCCATCGAGATCGGCGAGACGCTCTCCTGGTCGATGGCGGCCAGGAGCTGGCGCCTGAGCCGCTCGAAGTCCTTCTCGGGGAAGGACGGGTTGAGGAGGACGTCGCCGAAGATCTCGAGGGACTTGTCGAGGTTCGCCTTGAGGGCCGAGAGCGTCACCGACGTCATGTCGAGGTTCGCTCCGGTCGAGAGCGTCGCGCCGAGCCGCACGAGGGCGCTGCTGATGTCCAGGGCGCTGCGCGTCTTCGTGCCCTCGTCCATCATGTCCGCCGCGAGCTTCGCCGTGCCGGGCAGGCCGCCCTGGTCCGAGGCGTACCCCGCGTCGGCCAGCAGCGTGAAGCCCACCACGGGCACCGCGCGCCGCTCGGCCACGATCAGCTTCAGGCCGTTCTTGAGCGTCGCCCGCTGGAACGCCGGGAACCTCGGTTCGGGCGCGGTCCCGGCGTCCGGCGCCGTCTTGCGGTCGACCCCCGTCTTGTCCTCGGCCAGCTCCGGGAACGGATGGACGGTGAGGACGTACTGGCCGTCCGAGAGCCACCGCTTCGCGGCGTCCCAGACCTGCTGCGTCGTGGCCTCGCGCACGCGCTGCAGCCGCTTCTTGTACGCGTCCGGCGAGCCGCCGTACACCTGGTTCTCGGCCAGCACGTCGGACTTGCCGCCGAAGCCGCCGATGCGCTCCACTCCGCGGGTGAACCCGGCCAGGTACTGCGTCTTCGCCGCCTCGAGCTCGTCCGCAGCCGGCCCCTTCTCGAGGAAGCGCTGGATCTCCTCGTCGATGGCCTTCTCGACCGCCGCGAGGTCGCCCCCCGGCCGCGCGCTGGCGTCGAGAATGAACTGGCTCCCGATCTCGCCCGCGTCCTGCGACGCCGCGACGCGGGTGGCGATCTGGTCGTCGTACACGAGGCGCTTGTAGAGCCGCGCGGTCTTGCCGGCGGTCGCCAGGATCCGGGCGGCGAGGTCGAGGTACGTGTCGTCGGCGGAACCCCACTCCGGCGTGTTCCACACCTTGTACACGCGGGCCTGGGGCACCCGGTCCTGCATCGTCTGGCGATGGGTGCCGCTGCGCTTCGCGATCCAAGTCTCGTGCTTCGCGATCGGCGGACCGGGCGGGATGTCGCCGAAGTACTTCTCGACCTTCGCCTTCGCCTCGTCGGCCTTCACGTCGCCCGCGACGACCAGTATGGCGTTCGCCGCTCCGTAGTAGGTCTTGAACCACTCCTTCACGTCGTCGAGGGCCGCGGCGCCCAGGTCCTCCATGGAGCCGATCGTCGTCCACGAGTAGGGATGGCCCTTGGGGTACGTGTTCGTCTGGATGAGGTCGTAGGCGAGCCCGTAGGGCTCGTTCTCGGCCTGGCGCTTCTCGTTCTGCACCACGCCGCGCTGCTCGTCGAGCCTCGCCTGGTCCACGGCGCCCAGCAGATGGCCCATGCGGTCGGACTCCATCCAGAGGACGAGGTCGAGGGCCGGCGTGGGCACGTTCTGGAAGTAGTTGGTCCGGTCGTTGTTGGTGGTGCCGTTCAGGTCGGTGGCGCCGATCTTCTCCAGCACCTTGAAGTAGTCGTCGTTGAAGTTCTCCGAGCCGTTGAACATCAGGTGCTCGAAGAGGTGGGCGAAGCCGGTCTTGCCGGTCTTCTCGTTCTTGGAGCCCACGTGGTACCAGACGTTGACCGCGACGATCGGGGCCTTCCTGTCCTCGTGGACGATCAGCGTCAGGCCGTTCTTGAGGACGAACTTCTGGAAGGGAATGTCGACCGCGTCCTGGGCCAGGACCCGGCCCGCCAGCGCGAGAACCGTTGCCGTCAGAGCCATCTTCTTCATGTTCGATCTACTCCCAGCCGATCCTGCGCCCCCGGTTCTGCTTTTCGAGCCAGCTCGTCAAGGGCTTGAAGTACTCCACCATCGCGCGTGTCGAGAGGTCCTCCCCCGTCGCCTCGCGCAGCACCTTGCGCCAGTCCTCCGTTCCGCCCTTCTCCATGATCGCCTTCAGGAAGGCCCCGACCTCCTTGTTCTCGGCGTAGTTGCAGCTGCGCGGGTCCTGCTTGAGGATCTTCCGCGCGATCGCGTCGTGGAGCTGGAAGACCAGCACCCGGGCGATCGCATAGGAGTAGTAGTAGGCGGGGTTGTCGTTGATGTGGGTCTTGGTCGCCGCGTCGCAGTAGCTCTCTCCGCGCTCTCCCGGCGGCTCGACACCCTGGAAGTCCCGTACGTACTGCCACCAGCGGGCGTTCCACTGGTCGGGGGCGAGGCCTTTGGCGTACACGTCCGCCTCCCAGTGGGTCATCGTTCCCGAGCCCCAGAAGATGAACGGCACCGAGTTTGCGAGCGCGTCGTTCAGGAGAAACGCCACCTTGTCGGCCTTGTAGTCCCCCGGCAGGATCCCCTGGGCCTGCAGGTACGGCACCTGCCCGGCGGCCATCCCGATCAGGCTGCCCATTCCCTCGTGGAACGCCGGGTTCGCGCCGATGCGGAGGAGCGGCGGCACCTCGGGCCGGCTGTAGCTCATGAAGTAGTAGCCGTGGCCCAGCTCGTGATGGGTCGTCTCGAACCAGCGCGCGTTCGGCTCCACGCTCATCAGCGAGCGGATGTCGCTCTCGAGGTCCATGTGCCAGCACGAGGCGTGCGCGTTCTTCTTGCGCGGCCCGTCGGCCGGGACCGGGTACAGGTCCGACTTCGTCCAGAAGCTCGCGGGCAGGAGCGGGAAGCCGAGCCCGACGTAGAAGCGCTCCGCGGTCTTCACGATCCACTCGGGAGACCGGTCCTTGAAGCGCTCGTCGAGGTTCGCGGCGTCCACGAGGCCCGTCCAGTTCTGCGACCAGCGGTTCGTGAGCCAGTGGGCGGGGATGCGCCGCGGCACGGGCTGGCCGTACTTCTTTGCCAGCTCGTGCTTCACCCACGTGTGGAGCTGCAGGTAGAGAGGCTTCATCTCGCGCATGAAGTCGGCCTGCAGCTTGACCATCTCGTCGGTCGTCATCCCGTAGGAGGCCACCTGGAGCGCGAAGTAGTCCGTGTAGCCGAGCTCCCGGGCGGCGCCGTTGCGCAGCTCGCGTAGCTCGACGAGCCCCGGCTTCAGGGCCGGGCCCGACTCCTTCGACGCCTCCCAGGCCGCGCGCCGCTCGTCGAGGTCGCTGCTCTTCGCCAGGATCGCGTCGATCTCGTTCGGCGTGACGGGCTTGCCGTGCAGCCGGTACGTGAAGCCGTTCATCGTCGAGGCCTGCCGCGTCTCCGCGGCGATGCGCCTCGCGACCAACTCGGGGTTGGTCATCGGCCCCTCGGCCGCGTTGAGAAGAACGCGGCGAAGCTGGCGCACGGTGAGGGGCCGCAGCTCGGCCTCGTGCGTCAGGAGCTCACGGGCCTCCTCGATCAGCGCGGGATTTCCATTGAAGGCAGCCACCGCCCTGCCCGCCACCTCCGCCCCCGCGTCGTGCTCGGGCTTGACGTCGGTCAGAGCCGCCCACTGCGCCTCGGCCTGCACGTACGTGAGCGCCTTGTAGGCCGAGTTGACCATCGCGAGGAAGCGGTCGGCCCGCTCCTGGATCGGCAGGCTCGCCGCCTGGGCGAGGACAAGCAGGGAAAGGAGTCCCATGGCGACGGGAAGATATCACCCGGGGCGCGGCGCGCGCTGCTGTTCAGGCGATTGGATGGCCCCCGCGTGCTAGACTTTTCGTACGCGCCTGTAGCTCAGATGGATAGAGCGGCAGCCTTCTAAGCTGCGGGTCGGGGGTTCGAGTCCCTTCAGGCGCGCCAACTCCTCAAACAACACTAGCCGGATGCGGTTCTGGGCCGGAGCTCCGGGGTAACCTCGGGGTAACAGCAAGTCGCGGGGTCGAGCCGCGTTCTTGCTGCAAGCGAGGTGCGCTACATGAGCAATCAGAGGCGCCTCACGCTCCTCGTCGAAGGCAAGCCTGCATGCGCAGATACGGGCCCCGGCCCTTTCAATCTGCTAAAGCGTGTGCGCAGTGTCAGCGCACGGGCACAGCGGCTTGTCCGGACGGCTGCAGGCGCGCCTCGCGCACGCCCATGGCCACGAGCAGCCCGTTGAGTATGGCGTGCGGCC
>DASSJI010000225.1:0-8852 GCA_035691285.1 Vicinamibacteria bacterium
ACGAGGGCGACCGAGACGGCCATCGCCAGCGCCGAGCCGGCGCCGACCGGACCCCATTCGTCCTCGCCGGCGGGCTCCTTCATGTACATCTGCACGACCACGCCGAGATAGTAGTAGGCGGACACCACGCTCATGAGCACGCCGGCGACGGCGAGCGCGACGTGCCCGGCGCCGACCGCCGCGCCGAACAGGTAGAACTTGCCCACGAAGCCGGCCGAGATCGGCACGCCGGTCAGAGAGACGAGGTACACGGTGAGGGCCGCCGCGAGGAGCGGCCGCCGCTGCGACAGGCCCGCCACGTCCCCGATCGAGAGCGGCTCCCGCCCGTCCCTGGCGAGGGCCGCGAGGGCGCCGAAGCCGCCCAGGTTCACGGCGGCGTAGCCAACCAGGTAGAACAGCACCGCCTCGGCCGCCACCCGGGGCGCGGCCACGACCGCCGTCAGCAGGTAGCCGGCGTGGGCGATCGAGGACCAGGCCAGCATCCGCTTCAGGTTCGACTGGGCCAGCGCGCCCAGGTTGCCGATGACCATCGTGAGCAGCGCCAGCGCCGCCACCGCCGGCTGCCACTTGGGCGCCAGCGCCGGCAACGCCGCGCCGAAGATGCGGATGAGCGCTCCGAACGCCGCGGCCTTCACGCCCGCCGACATGAACGCGGTCACGGTCGTCGGAGCGCCCTCGTACACGTCGGGCGTCCACATGTGGAACGGCACGCTCGCGACCTTGAAGCCCAGTCCGACGAGCAGCAGCCCGGCTCCGATCGCCGCCAGCTCGGAGCGGCCCGGGCTGGCGACGGCCGAGGCCACCCGGCCGAGGGATGTGCTGCCGCTCAGGCCGAAGAGCAGCGCGATGCCGTACAGGAAGAACGCCGAGGCGAAGGCGCCGGTGATGAAGTACTTGATGGCGGCCTCCTGGCTCTCCGGCTGATCGCGCCGCATGCCGGCCAGTGCGTAGAGCGCGATCGACATCGTCTCCAGGGCGACGAAGAGCGAGATCAGCTCGGTCGCCGAGACGAGGCCCATCATCCCCACGATCGAGAACAGCACCAGCGCGTAGTACTCGCCGCGCTCCTGGCGGGTGGCGCGCAGGTAGGACGGCGAGAGCAGCACGACCAGCACGCCGACGCCGAGGACGAGGCCCTGCAGGAAAAGCGCGAAGGCGTCCGCGCTGACGGCCCCGCCGGTCGTGGCGCCCAGCCCGTGGCGCGGCCCGCGGGCGAGCAGGAGGATGGATACGAAAGCGGTCGCCAGGCCGAGCGCGGACAGGGCGGCCGCGGGCGCCTTCCGCCCCTTCGGCGCGAAGGCCTGTGCCAGCAGGACTGCGAGGCCCGTCAGCGCGACGATCAGGGCGGGGAAGACCGGGCGCAGGTCGAGGTTCGTCACGGCCGCGTCTCCGCCGCCACGGACCCCGGCGGCGCGGACGCCTCCGCCCGCGGGGTCACCTGCGCCTGCGCCGCCTTGAGGCGCACCCTCTGGAGCAGCGTCGCGACCGAGGGCTCGATGCCGCGGGTGAACGCCGGGCTGGCGACGCCCATGTACAGGGCGAGCGCCACGAGGGGCAGGATCACCGCGAACTCGCGGGGCGTCAGGTCGGGGAGCGACTCGTTCTTCGGGTTCGTCACCTCGCCGTACAGCACGCGCTGGACCATCCAGAGCAGGTACGCCGCTGCGAGCACGACGCCGACCGACGCCAGGATCGTGGCCGTCCGCTGCGTCGGCCACGAGCCGACCAGGATCAGGAACTCGCCCACGAAGCCGTTGAAGCCCGGCACCGCGATCGACGAGAGGCAGATCACGAGGAACAGCGCCGAGAACCAGGGCATCACGCGCTTCAGGCCGCCGAACTCCGAGATGAGCCGGGTGTGTCGCCGGTCGTACAGCATCCCGACCATGAAGAACAGGGCGCCGGTCGAGATGCCGTGGTTCAGCATCTGGTAGACCGAGCCGGTGACCGCGGTCGTGGTCAGGGCCGCGATGCCCAGCATGCAGAAGCCCAGGTGCGACACTGACGAGTACGCCACGAGCTTCTTCATGTCTGGCTGCACCAGCGAGACCAGCGCGCCGTAGAGGATCCCGACGACGGCGAGGGCGGCGATCCAGGGCGCGAACGCCACGGTCGCGTCCGGGAAGAGCGGCATCGCCAGGCGCAGGAAGCCGTAACAGCCCATCTTCAGCAGGACGCCGGCCAGGATCACGGAACCCGCGGTGGGGGCCTCGACGTGGGCGTCCGGGAGCCAGGTGTGGAACGGCCACATCGGCACCTTGATGGCAAAGGCCACGGCGAAGGCCGCGAACAGCCACATCTGCACGGCCGGGTCGACGTTCGTCTCCACCAGGCGCTCGAGGTCGAAGCTCCGCACCCCGGCCTTCACGTACAGGACCAGGAAGGCCACGAGCATCAGCACCCCGCCCGCCATCGTGTAGAGGAAGAACTTGATGGCGGCGTAGATGCGGCGGTCGTGGCCCCAGATCCCGATGAGGAAGTACATCGGGATCAGCATGGCCTCCCAGAAGATGTAGAAGAGGAACAGGTCGAGGGCGAAGAACACGCCGAGCATGCCCGTCTCGAGGAGCAGCATGAAGACGTTGAACTCCTTCACGCGGTCCTCGATGGACGACCAGGAGCCGAGCAGGCCCAGGGGCGTGAGGAAGGTCGTCAGGACGACCAGCCACAGGCTGAGCCCGTCGATCCCGAGCTTCCACGAGATCCCGTAGGCAGGGATCCAGGCGTGGTGCTCGACGAACTGCATCGCCGCGATGGGACGGAACTCCCGGACGAGGAGCAACGACAGCAGGAAGACGCCCGTGGTCAGGGCCAGCGCCAGGACCTTGATCGCCCGCTCGCTTCCGCGCCGCATGCAGGCGATCACCAGGGCACCGAGAACCGGCAGGGCGAGGAGCAGGCTCAGGATGTGGTCCGGGGCGCTCATCGCATCCACACCAGGTAGCCCAGGAGGGCCACGGCACCTCCGAGGATCACGAGGGCGTAGCCGCGCACGAAGCCCGTCTGCAGCGTGCGCGCCGCGCGCGAGACGCCATCCACGACGCGCCCCGCTCCGTTCACGGCGCCGTCGATCAGCGCGGCGTCCACCTGCTTCCACAGCACGCCCGCGCTGCCCTCGACCACCACCCGCGAGGCGAACCCGTCGTAGGCTCGGTCGAAGCCGTACTTCTCCTCGAGCACGCGCGCGAGGGGCCGCAGCGCCGCGTAGATGCGCGCCGAGAGGCCGGAATACACCACGTAGATGAGGAACGCGCCCAGGATGCCGACGACGGCGACCGGGATCACGACCCACGGGAACCAGTGCGGATGCGGGAGCTCGGCCGGGTCGGGCGATCGCAGCGCCGGAGCCAGGAACTCGTTCACATGGAGGCGGCCCACGTAGAAGCAGGCTGCGGCCAGGACCACCAGGGGCCCCAGCATCGTCCAGGGCGACTCGTGGACGTGGTGCTCGGCGTCGTGCCCGCCGCGGAAGGTCCCGAAGAAGGTCATGAACAGCAGGCGCGACATGTAGAACGCCGTGAGCAGGGCCGTGAAGAGCCCGAGGTAGAACAGCGGCAGCCGCTCGCGCACCACGGCGTTGAGGAGGATCTCGTCCTTGCTGTAATAACCCGCGAGCCAGGGCAGGCCCGCGATGGTCGCGGTCCCTACCACGAACGTCCAGAAGGTGACCGGGATCTTCGTCCGCAGCCCGCCCATCTTCCGCATGTCCTGCTCGCCGGACATGGCGTGGATCACGGAGCCGGAGCCGAGGAAGAGCAGCGCCTTGAAGAACGCGTGGGTGAACACGTGGAAGACGCCCACGCCGAAGGCGCCGATGCCGCAGGCCAGGAACATGTACCCGAGCTGGCTCACGGTCGAGTACGCCAGCACGCGCTTGATGTCGGTCTGGACCAGGGCGATGGTCGCCGCCATCAGGGCCGTTACGCCGCCCACCCACGCCACCGCCAGCATCCCGCCCTCGCTGAGCCGGAACATCGGCGCCATGCGGGCGACCATGTAGACCCCCGCCGTGACCATGGTGGCGGCGTGGATGAGCGCGGAAACCGGCGTCGGGCCCTCCATCGCGTCGGGCAGCCAGACGTGGAGCGGGAGCTGGGCGCTCTTGCCGCACGCGCCGAGGAAGAGCAGCAGGCAGAAGGCGGTGACGACGCCGGCCTGAGCGATCGGCTCGTAGGCCAGGTTCTTCGCGTGCTCCGCGAGCTCGAAGGTGTCGAGGGTGCCGAACGCGTTCCAGGCCATGGCCATGCCCAGGATCAGCCCGGCGTCGCCGACGCGGTTCACGATGAACGCCTTCTTGCCCGCGTCGGAGGCGCTCTTCTTGCGGTGCCAGAAGCCGATCAGCAGGTACGAGCAGAGGCCCACGCCCTCCCAACCGACGAAGATCAGCGGGAGATTCCCGCCGAGGATCAGCAGGAGCATGAAGAACGTGAACAGGTTCAGATACGAGAAGTAGCTGACGCGCTCCTCGTCGTGGGCCATGTAGCCGAGCGAGTAGACGTGGATGAGCCCGCCCACGCCGGTGACGACCAGCATCATCACCGCCGCGAGCGGGTCCACGAGCAGGCTCATCGAGACGTGGAAGGAGCCGACCTCGATCCACTCGAAGCCGAGGTAGGGCTGGACGAAGCGCAGGCCCTCGCGGTCGGCCGGCGGTTGTGCGAGGAGCGCGACGAACACCCAGACCGCCAGCCCGAACGCGGCCAGCACGACGCTCGTGGCCAGGATCCCGGCGCCGTTGTCTTCCTTGTCGCGCTTGATGGCCTCGCCGAACAGGCACAGCACCGTGAACCCCAGTAGCGGCAGCAGCAGGATGATCCACGGCAGCACCAGGGCCGGGCTCTGCACGATCACGTCGAGGAGGCTGCTCATCCCCCTACCACTTCATGACGTTGAAGGCGTCGAGGTCCAGGGTGTCCTTGTGGCGTTGCAGCGCGATCACGATCGCCAGCCCGACGGCCGCCTCGGCCGCCGCCACCGTCATCACGAAGAACACCAGCACCTGCCCGTCGAGGCTGCCCAGGGCGCGGCTGAAGGCGACGAACGCGAGGTTCACCGCGTTCAGCATCAGCTCGATGCACATGAACACCGTGATCACGTTGCGGCGCAGGAACACGCCGACGACGCCGAGGCAGAAGAGCAGCGCCGAGAGGAAGAGGGCGTGCTGGAGCGGGATCGTCGTCACGGGTCCTTCTTCGCCACGAGGATCGCGCCGACGAGGGCCGCCACGATGAGGATCGAGGTCGCCTCGAACACGTAGACGAAGCGCGCGCCGAACAGCACGCGCGCGAAGCTCGCGGTCGAGGCGTCGAACCCGGCCGCCGGCGTCGCCCCCGCCCCGGCCAGGGCCGCGCCGAGCTGCGCCGCCAGGACCAGGGCCAGCAGCACGGCGGCCGTCCGCGTCGCGCGCCCGCCCGCAGGCTCCTCCTTCCGCACGTTCAGGAGCATGAGCACGAAGAGGAACAGCACCATGATCGCGCCGGCGTAGACGATCACCTGGAGCGCGGCGATGAACGGCGAGCCGAGCAGCCCGTAGATCGCAGACAGCGAGCAGAGCGTCACGATCAGCGCGAAGGCGCTGTGGATGGGGTTCCGCTGGAGGATGACGCCCAGCGCCGACGCCACCGCCGTGGCCGAGAACACGTAGAAGAGGAACGGCTCGGAGACGACGAGCTGCAGCAGACGGTCGATCCCGGCCATGCCGTTCACCGCGTCCAGAGGGCCACCACGGCCGCCGTCCCCAGCACGTTGAGCGCCGCCAGCGGGATCAGCACCTTCCAGCCGAAGCGCATGAGCTGGTCGTAGCGGAAGCGGGGCACCGTGCCGCGCAGCCAGATGAACACGAACAGCACCAGGAAGACCTTCGCCGCGAAGTAGACGAGGCCCCACAGGCCCCCGGTCGGCAGCCCCGGCACTCCGGGGTTCCAGCCGCCCAGGAACAGGTTCGTGGTCAGGACCGAGACCGTGATCATGTTGATGTACTCGGCCATCTGCATCAGGGCGAACTTCATCGAGGAGTACTCGGTGTGGTAGCCCGCCACGAGCTCGGTCTCGCCCTCGGGCAGGTCGAAGGGCGTGCGGCTCACCTCGGCGGCGGCGGCGACGAAGTACACGATGGCGGCGAGGCCCTGGCGCCACGGCATCACGTTCCAGCTCAGGAGCGACCCGCCCTGGGCGGCCACGATGTCCGAGATCCGGAAGCTCCCCGCCAGCATGATCACGCCCACGAAGGACATCCCCAGGGCCAGCTCGTAGGAGAACATCTGCGCCGAGGAGCGCAGGCCGCCGAGGAGCGAGTACTTGCTGTTCGCGGACCAGCCCGCCAGCACCACCGAGTAGACGCCGAGGGAGGTGACCGCGAAGATGAAGAGCAGGCCCACGTCGAGGTCGGCGATCTGGGGCGTCACCTGGATCGTGGTCCCGGGGATGGTGAACGGCGGACCGTAGGGCACGGTGGCGATGGCCATGAACGCCGCGGTGACCGCCACGGCGGGCGCCGCGAAGAAGGCCCAGGTGTTCGCCGCCGCGGGCATCACCTCTTCCTTGAAGAAGAGCTTGATGCCGTCGGCGATCGGCTGGAAGAGCCCGAAGGGCCCGACCCGGTTCGGACCGAGGCGGAACTGCATGAACGCCAGCACGCGCCGCTCCACGAGGGTCATCAGCGAGAACAGACCCAGCAGCAGGTGGGTGATGATCACGATCTTGAGGAGCGTGAGCAGGAACTCCTGGAGGACCGGCGTCACGCGTCCACCGCCTGGGAGGCCCTCGCCTCCTCGAAGCTCTTCGCCACCTTCCGCCAGCACCGCTTCTCGCGGACGTGGTACTCGTATTCCTCGCGGAACTTCTTCAGCGTGGACTGCGGCGGCGCGATGGCGGCGTCGCCGAACGGGCACAGGGTCTTGCCGCCGATCGAGTCGGTGACGCCCAGAAGCGTGTCGAGGTCCTTCTCGGTGCCCTCGCCGGCCTCGATGCGCTCGAGCAGGCGCAGCATCCAGCCCGTGCCCTCGCGGCAGGGCGAGCACTTGCCGCAGGACTCGTGCTTGTAGAAGTACGTGAGCTTCTGCGCCATCCAGACCATGCACACCGAGTCGTCCATGACGATCGTGGCGGCGGAGCCCAGCATCGACCCGGCCTTCGCGATCGAGTCGAAGTCCATCGCCACGTCGATCTCGTCGGCGGTGAGGACTGGCGTGGAGGAGCCGCCGGGGACCACGGCCCGCAGCTTGCGGCCGTCCTTGATGCCCCCGCCGTACCTCGCGTCGTAGATCAGCTCCCGGAGCGTGATCTTCCCCATCCCGGCCTCGTAGGTGCCGGGGCGGCTCACGTGTCCGCTCACGCAGTAGAGCTTCGGCCCCCCGTTCTTCTCGGTGCCCTGCGCCGCGAACCAGTCGGGGCCCTTCTCCAGGATCAGCGGCACGCAGGCGATCGTCTCCACGTTGTTGACGATGGTCGGACAGCCGTAGAGGCCGTGGGTGGCCGGGAACGGCGGCTTCAGGCGCGGCTGGCCGCGCTTGCCCTCAAGGCTCTCGAGGAGCGCCGTCTCCTCGCCGCACTCGTAGGCGCCGGCCCCGCCGTGCACCACGACGTCGACGTCGACGCCGCTCCCGAGGATGTTCTTCCCGAGGTAGCCCGCGGCGTAGGCTTCGGCCACGGCCTTCTCGAGGGTGCGGATGCCCTGCCAGAACTCGCCGCGGATGTAGATGAAGCACAGCTTCGCGCGGATCGCGTGGGCCGACACGATGCACGCCTCGAGGAGCTGGTGCGGGTCGTTCTCGATGATCAGCCGGTCCTTGTAGGTGCCGGGCTCGCTCTCGTCGGCGTTCACGACCAGGTAGCGGGGCTTCGGGCTGTCCTTGGGCAGGAAGCTCCACTTGAGCCCCGTCGGGAAGCCCGCGCCGCCGCGCCCGCGGAGCGCCGACCTCTTGACCTGCTCGACGATCTCGTCCGGGCTCAGGGCGAGATGTTTCTTCAGGTTCTGGTAGCCCCCTGCCGCCTCGTACACCTTGATCGACTGTGAGTCCTTCTTCCAGGCGTTGCGCAGCAGGACCGGCTCGCCCGGGCTCTTCGGCCAGTCGAAGGGACGGTACCTGAGCGAGCCCGAGAGGATCTTCGAGACGTCGTCCTCGGTCGTGTTCTCGATCCACTCGCCGTTGACCTGCACGGCGACCGCGCCGCCGCAGGCCGCGAGGCATTCGACTCGCGAGACCGTGAAGCGGCCGTCGGGCGTCCGCTCCCCTTCGCGGACGCCGAGCCGCTTGCAGGTCTTCTGGATCAGCGCGTCGGCGCCGGCCAGGGCGCAGGACAGGTTCGTGCAGATCTCGATGTGGGTGGCGCCGATCGGCTTGAAGCGGAGCATGGAGTAGTAGCTGGCCGTGTCGTGGACCTGGGCCGGCGTCAAGCCGAGGAGCGAGCCGACGTACTCGATCGCGTCCCGCGTCAAGTGGCCCTCCTGGTCCTGCGCAAGGTACAGGGCGGGCAGGATCGCCGAGCGCTTCACGGGATAGCGCTTCACGATCTCGTCGAACTTCGCCTTGCGTTCGGGCGTGAACTCCATCGATGGCCTGGGCCTCTCGACTACCAGTCGAGCGCGCCCGCTTTCCAGGCGTAGGCGAAGCCGCCGCCGAGGATGAGCATGAACACCGCCATCTCGACGAGGCCGAACAGGCCCAGCTCCCGGAACACGAGCGCCCATGGATAGAGGAAGGCCGCGTCCACGTCCAGCAGGATGAAGATCATGCAGACGAGGTAGAACTTGATCGGGAAGCGCTCGCGGGCGGTGCCGATGGGCGGGACGCCGCACTCGTAGGTCGAGGTCTTCTCCGGGCTGGGACGCGGCCTTCCCAGGAGGTAGGACA
>DASSJI010000226.1:0-18146 GCA_035691285.1 Vicinamibacteria bacterium
ATGATTCCCGCCCGGTCCGCCGGCTCGATCGCCTGCCACTCCCGGCGCTCGCCCGTCGCGACGTCGATGCGGTCGATGCTCAGGGCCGTCCGGCCGCGCGGGTAGACATACACGAAGCGCCCGTCGTCGCTCCAGACGATCGGCCACTCCCTGGGCCTCGCGCCCGGCAGCGGCGTTCCGGCGCCGCCGGCCGTCTCGTAGATCATGAGCCGCTCGTCGGCCCCGGGCGCGACGATCCGTCGGCCATCGGGGGCGATGGCGGCGGGCCACTCGAACGCCCCGGGCCCAGCGGGCGTCGGCTCGCCTCCGTCGATCGGAACGCACAGGCAGAGCCGCGACCTGTCCTTTCCCGAGCCGATCACCAGGAGGCGCTCGCCGTCGGGGAACCAGAACCACCACAGCGTCTGCTCGAACCTGTCGCAGCGGACGAGCTTCGACTCGCCGACGCCGGTCGGGATCAGCTCGAGGTGCCCCGCGACGCCCGTGTCCGCCGCGACCAATTGCCCATCGGGCGAGAGCGCCCGCGCGCGGCCGTCGCCGATGTGCACGGCCGGCCCGCCGGCGACGGGGCGCAGGTAGATCTGGGCGTAGCTGCCCGAGACGGCGCGCTGTTCCTCGAACAGGACCTGGGAGCCGTCCCGCGCCAGATCGGTCAGCATCGGCCAGTTGAACCAGGCCAGGTTCTGGTTGGCGTCCTCGCCACGCCGGCCGGCATAGACCTCGCGCCGCAAGGTGTCCTGGCTGACGAGCAGGTCGCCGCCTGGGGTTGCGTCGAACAGGCTGAGCTGCCCGGGGGCGGACAGAACAACGCGCGTGCCGCCGGCATTGCCGTAACCGAGGATGCTGCGCCCGTAGGGAGGCCGCTCGCCGGCGATCCAGACCTCGTCGCCGTCGGGCGACCACGCGAGGCCGCTCGTGCCGTTCAGGGTGGTGCCCGGGTCCATCAGCGTGCGGCCTTCGAGATCCACCACGATGGGTCGGCCGGCCTCGTCGCCGAACCAGGGATGCTCGATGAACGCGAGACGGCTGCCGTCCGGCGAGAACCGCACGTGGCTGAGCCAGCCCGTCGAGGCGTGCAGGCGGCGCCCGATCGGGCATTCGAGGATGAAGCTCGGCTGGGCGTAGCGCACGATCGCGAAGCCCTTCCCATCGGGCTCCCAGTCGGCGTCGACCACGTTCTCACAGATGCGGCGCGGCGCGCCGCCAGCGATCGGCACGCGTGCCAGCGTGCCGGCTGAGGCCCAACCGCCGAGAAGGCTCCTGTCCAGCGAGACCGCGAGCTCCCCCGTGGCCGAAACCGAGAGCACGTCCGCGTTGGTCAGCCCGGTCGCGCGGGCCTCGGGCATGCCGGGGCGGGATACGAAGACCTCGAGCGGTTTGCCTTCCCACGCCGCACCGTAGACGATCGATCCATCTGCCGCGAAGCGCGCCGTGCCGATGCGTCCGCGCCGATAGCTGATGCTCAGGAACTCGGGCTGTGCGGAGCGCAAGCGGGCGCCGGGCTGCGCGCCGGGCTGCGCCGTCATCTCGCCCGACGAGCCGGCGCCCGAGAGCAGCTGCAGCGCGAACGCGACGTCGCGCATGGACTGGAAGCGAGCCACGGGGGCCTTCGCGAGCATGTGGTCGACGACGCGCGCGAGCCCCGGCGAGAGCGACTCCGGAAGCGAGACGTCGCTCTGCAGGATGGCCGTCATGGTCTCGGCCCGGGTGGGCCGCCGGAACGGGTGGGAACCCGTGACCAGCTCGGCAAGCACGATGCCCAGAGAGAAGATGTCCGAGCGCTCGTCCACGACCTCACCGCGGACCTGTTCGGGCGACATGTATCCGGGCGTGCCCAGCACCGACCCGGGGTCGGTGCGCCGCATGAGGTTCGTGGACGCCTCGCTGTCGAAGGCGCCATCGTCGGCGAGGAGCTTTGCGAGGCCGAAGTCGAGCAGCTTCACCCGGTCGTCCCGCGACACGAACACGTTCTCCGGCTTGATGTCCCGGTGGATCACGCCCTTCTCGTGGGCGGCGGAGACGCCGTCGGCGATCTGCATGGTCCAGTCGAGCGCCTTGCGGAGCGGCACCGTGCCGCGGCTCATCCGCTCGCGGAGCGTCTCGCCTTCCAGCAGCTCCGTCACGAGGTACGGGCTGTCCTGATGCGTCCCGAGGTCGAACACGACCAGCAGGTTCGGGTGGTTGAGCGCGCCGGCGGTCCGGGCCTCCTGGGAGAAGCGCGCGAGGCGATCGGGGTTCGACGCGAAGGCCGCCGGCAGGATCTTGATCGCGACCTCGCGACCGATGCGCGGGTCTCGCGCGCGGTAGACCTCTCCCATCCCTCCGGCGCCCAGAGGGGAGATCACCTCGTAGGGACCGACGCACGCTCCGGCTTCGAGCGTCACCGCGGCAGCATAGCAGAGCGTTAGAATCATCCGGCCATGGATCCCAGCTATCACGCGTTCCTCGGCGGCGAACTCGAGGCGATCAAGAAGCAGGGGCTCTGGAAGGAGGAATGGCCGATCGTCGGGCACCAGGGGCCCGAGATCCGGGTCGAGGGGCGCGAAAGGCCGGTCCTCAACTTCTGCGCGAACAACTATCTCGGCCTGTCGGGCCATCCCGAGCTGCTGAAGGCGGCCCACGCCGCCCTCGATGAGTGGGGCTACGGCCTGTCGAGCGTCCGCTTCATCTGCGGGACGCAGGCCTTGCACCGCGAGCTCGAGAAGAGGGCCGCCGCCTTCCTGGGCATGGAGGACGCGATCCTCTACGCCGCCTGCTTCGACGCGAACGGAGGCATCTTCGAGCCGCTGCTCGGTCCCGACGACGCGATCGTCACCGACAAGCTGAACCACGCCTCGATCATCGACGGCGTGCGGCTGTGCAAGGCGCGGCGCTTCGTCTACGAGCACGCCGACATGGAAGACCTCGACGCCAAGCTCCGCGAGGCCGAGGCCTGCCGGTTCCGGCTGATCGTGACCGACGGCGTCTTCTCCATGGACGGGGACGTCGCGCCCCTCGCCGACATCTGCCAGCTGGCCGACCGGCGCAAGGCGCTCGTGATGGTGGACGACTCCCACGCCACGGGATTCATGGGCAAGACCGGTCGCGGCACGCCCGAGCACTGCGGCGTGCAGGGACGCGTCGACATCATCACGACGACCTTCGGCAAGGCCCTGGGAGGTGCGTCGGGCGGCTGCACCGCGGCGCGCCAGGACGTGATCGACATGCTCCGGCAGCGGAGCCGGCCGTACCTCTTCTCGAACACGCTTCCGCCCGTGGTCACGGGCGCCACGCTGCGGGCCCTCGAGCTGCTCACGCGCACTACGGAGCTGCGGGACCGGCTCGAGGCCAACACCCGGGACTTTCGTGCACGGATGACGGCCGCGGGCTTCGAGATCCGCCCGGGCGTCCATCCGATCGTGCCGATCATGTTCACCCGCTTCGCGCCCGACGACGCCCCCCTCGCCCAGGCCTTCGCCCGCGCGCTTCTCGACGAGGGCATCTACGTCAAGGGCTTCTTCTACCCGGTCGTGCCGAAGGGACAGTCGCGCATCCGGGTGCAGATCTCGGCGGCGCACCGTCCCGAGCACATCGAGCGGGCCGTCGGGGCGTTCACCAAGGTGGGAAAGGCCCACGGGGTCGTGCCCTGAGGGTCCTCGTGGCGGTGTTCGCGGCCCTGCTCCCTGCGCGGCTGAGGCGCGATCTCGAGGCGCACCTCCCCATCCGGGCGATGGCTTTCCCGTCCGCGATCCTCCAGATCGCCGCGGGCTATTTCATCGGTCTCGACGGCTTCCTGAGGTACGCCGCCGGTGTGGCCGAGGGCGCAAACCGGCTGACCGGCGAGATCGGCCTGGCGATGGGGCTCTCGGGTCTCTCGATCTTCACCTTCGCCCTGCTGACGCCGCAGGGCCTCGTCGCCTCCTACCTGGTGATCACGGGTAGCGCGCGCGCGCTGTTCGCGGCGTCGTCGGGCGTTCCCGGAGACCCGCTGCTGGCGCTCGCCGACCACGTGTACCTTGCCCGCCGAAGGCGCTCGGCGGAGGAGCAGGCGATCGCGGAGCGGCAGGCCCGCGAGGGTGCGGCTGTGCCCGACGTCCTCGAGACGGGCCCCACCGCCGGCTTCCCGGACGCCGACTGGGTCGTGATCGCCTCGCGACTGAAGCCAGGCTGGGAGAAGGGCGTGTTCGTAGTCACGACGGATCGCTGGTACCGCATCGCCGACGGCGTCGACCGCCGAACTCCCGACGGCCTGCGCCGGTTCTACGTGCTCCACGCCGTCGGCCAGGCGGAGGTCATCCGTCGCTCGGTCTTCTACGACCACCCGCAGCTCTCGGCGCTGCACGACCGCAAGAGCGAGACCCCAGCCTCGCGGGCGGAGCTGCGAAAGGGGTGAGCTGCTCCTGACGCCTAGCCGTCGGGCCTCCGCGCGGCGCGCCTCAGTGCCAGGCCCAGGGCGATCGCGCCGGCGGCGACCGCGGCTTCGCGGGCCCGGGCGCCCGAGACGAGGGCGAGGGTCACGAGCAGGGCGGGCAGCGCGGGCCAGGCGTCCCTGGGCACGAACCCCCGCGCACGGCGCCGCGCCAGCGTCAGGAGCGAGAGCGCAGTGACGCCGAACTGCAGCAGCACGGTGGTGGCGGAGAGGGCGAAGTACTCGGCCAGGGTCCCGCCGGCGAGAAGCAGCGCCGACACGAGGACGACGGTGAGGGCGAGCGCCCGCAGCGGCACGCCCTTCTCCGAGATGCCCTCGAAGCCGAGGGGCAGGGGTCCGGCGCTCCGCGCAAGGGTCGCGAGGTACCAGGGGGTCATCAGGACGAAGCCGAAGCTGATGCCGAGAGCCGACACCGACGTGCCGAGAGCCACGAGCCAGCGGAGGGGTGCTCCACCGAGGGCCGCCGCGGCGTCGACCAGGGGCGTTGCGGACGCCGCGAGCTGCGGCAGTGCCGCCACGCACGCGGCCTGCAGGCCGACGTAGAGCGCCGAGACCAGGGCGATGCAGCCGTAGAGCGCTCGCGGGATGGAGCGCTCCGGATCCGTGACCCGACCCGCGATGACCGGGGTGATCTCGAAGCCCTGGAATGCGAAGGTCGCGAGCAGCCCGGCCCGCAGCCACGAAAGTTGCGGAGCGGGCGCGGCCGGCTGCGACGTGACGGCGAACCCTGCGCCGGCGAACGCCAGGAGCAGGGCCGCCAGGGGGACGAGCTTGAGGACGGTGATCGCGGTCCAGACGCGCGCCGAGAGGCGAAGGCCCAGAGCACACACCGCGGCGAGCGCCAGCACCAGCGCGATCGCCGCCGCGCGGGTCGGAAGGCCCGGGGGCACGCCCAGCGCGGGAGAGACGGCCGCCGTCAGGCCGGAGGTGACGGCCGTCGTGCTCGCGATGGCGCTGACGTACGCGATCCAGCCCACGAGGAAGGCCGGGAAGGCGCCGAAGGCCGCCCGGGCGAAGACGACGGGCCCGCCGTCCTCGTCGAAGCGGCGGCCCGCGTTCGCGAAGGTCGCGGCGACGGGCAGCAGGGCGGCGCCGGTGAGCGCGATGACGACGACGCTGCCCCAGCCGGCGGCGGCCGCGGCGATCTGCGACGGCGCGAAGAAGATGCCGACGCCGACCACGCCGTTGACGGCCAGGGCGAGGAGCTGGAGCGGGCCGACGGGGCGCCGCTCGAGCGGTGGATCCACCACTGCGCTCAAAGTCGCGGGGGCGGGAGGTGGCCGAGGACTCGCTCGACGGCGGCGCCGAGGGCGAGGAGCTCGCGGTCGGCCCCCTCCGGCGCGTCCAGCTCGAGCCCCACCGGGAGCCCGTCCCGCGTGAGCCCGCCAGGGAGCACGAGCCCCGGGATGCCAGCCGTGCTCCCGGGCGCGATGTTCCTCGACATCGCCGTCGCAAAGGCGACCGTTTCGCCGCCGATCGAGAGCTCCGACTCCTGGCCGATGGGGAGCGCCGGAACGAGGGTGGCGGGGAAGATCAAGGCGCTCACCTCGTTCTCGCGGAAGTACCGTGCGAGCTCCTTGCGGAGCGCCGGCCGCTCGACGTCCCGTGCCGCCCGGTAGGCTTCCTCCGAAGGAGCCATCCTCCCCCCGGGCAGGGCGTAGACCTCGAGCTCGCGCCTGACGTCCGCTCCGGCCGCCTCGAGCAGCTGGTCGAGGTCCAGCCCCGCCCCGGACTCCTCGAGGTATCGCGCCAGCATCGGCGCTACGTCGTGGTACTGCACCACGTCGGTGATCCTTTCATCGAACCGGGCGAGGTCGTGCACCTGCGCCTCCACCAGCACCGCCCCGGCCTCGCGCAGCCTGCGGAGCGCCTCCTCGGCGACCCGCGCGACCTCGGGATCGAGCTTCTCGAAGAAGTAGTTCCGGTCCACCCCGATGCGCGCTCCCCGGAGGGCCGTCGGCGCGATCGCCGCCGCGTCGTGGCTTGCGACCCGGTCGAACAGGACGAGGTCCGCGACGCTGCGCGCGTGCGGGCCGATCTGATCGAAGAGCGGCGAGATCGGTACGACGCCGGTCGTGGGGTAGCGGCCCGTCGTCGGACGAAAGCCGCAGATCCCGCACATGGCGGCGGGAACACGAATCGACCCTTCCGTGTCCGCGGCCACGCCAAGCGGCGCCATGCGGGCGGCCACGGCCGCCGCCGTGCCCCCGCTGCTCCCCCCGGGGATCCGGGTCGGGTCATAGGGGTTCCTGACGGCGCCGAACGCGGCGTTGTTGCTGGTCCACCCGAAGGACAGCTCGTGCAGGTTGGTCTTGCCCATCAGGATCCCGCCGGCGTCGGCGAGCCTCCGGACGAGGGGCGCGTCCTCCCTGGGATGGAAGTTCCGGAGCGCCTTCGTTCCTCCGGTGGTCGGCAAGTCCCTGGTGTTGATGCTGTCCTTGATCGGGATCGGAAGGCCGTGGAGCGGAGGAAGCGGCACCCCCGAAGCCCGTCTCCGGTCGGCGGCGCGCGCCGCCTCGAGGACGCGGGCGGGCTCGAGCGAGATGAATGCGTTGAGGGCCTTGGCGGCTTCGCAGCGGGCAAGGAGCGCCGAGGCGTAGTCCTCGGCCGTGACGTCGCCCTCACGGAGAGCGCGCACGGCCTCTGTCGCGGTCAGCTCGACCAGCTCGCCGCCGCCCATGGGCCGGAAGGATGGCGTGCCGCCGCGGCAGGCGGAGGCGAGGGCCGCGAGGGCTCCGCCGCGAGCGAGGAACTCACGCCGGGACGTTGTCGACGCGGGGCCCATCGAGCCGGCAGCTCAGCGCTGCTCCTTCTGGCGCTCGAAATCGATCTGGGCGGCGACCTTCGAGATCTTCTCGGCCAGCACGACGACGAGGTCGTCGCGCTGCGCCACCGCCAGGGCGCGGCGCACCGCCTCGCCCTCGTTCTTCAGCACTTCGATCCGCTCGCCGCCGACGCCGGCCGCCTCGAGGCCCTCCCTCAGGATCCCGACGGCCTCCCCGGGTGGCCGCTTGCGCAGGTCCTCGTCGTCCCGCAGCAGGAACGCGTCGAAGAACGGCGCGGCCGCCGAGGCGAAACCCCTGATGTCTTCGTCGCGGCGATCGCCGGGGCTGTTGATCACGCCGATCACGCGGGCCTTCTTCAGGGCCTGCACGAACGGCCCGAGCTGTTGCATGCCGTGGACGTTGTGGCAGTAGTCCACCATGACCTTGAAGTCGCGAAACTCGTACACGTTCGCGCGGCCGGGCGCCTGGAACGGCGTCGAGTGGAACGTGGTGAGCCCGCCCCTGATGTCGTCGAGCTCGAGGCCGGCGGCGAAGGCGGCGAGGGCCGCGGCCAGGGCGTTGGCGATGTTGAAGCGCGCCTTGCCCTCGAACGTGATCGGGATCTGGCGCGCGTGGACGAGGGGGATCCGCAGCGTCGAGCGGTAGAGGCAGAGCGTGTCGTGACGGTCCATCACGGCCGCCAGGCCGCCGGCCGCGACGTGGGTCTTGAAGAGGACGTTCGAGGGGTCGAGGGAGAAGTACGCGAGCTTCGCGCCCGTGCGCGAGGCCATCCAGGGCGTCATGTCGTCCTCGGCGTTGAAGATCGCGTAGCCGTCCGGGAACACGCGCTCGGTGACGAGGGACTTGACGCGCGCGAGGTCCTCGACCGTCTCGATATCCCGGATCCCCAGGTGGTCGGCGGCCACGTTGGTCACGAGCCCGACGTTCGCCCAGTCGTAGCCCAGCCCGGAACGCAGCAGCCCGCCGCGGGCCGTCTCGAGGGCCGCGAAGGTCACCGTGGGGTCGCGGAGCACGGTCTGGGCCGAGGCGGGGCCGGTGCAGTCGCCGCGCATCACGATCTCGCTGCCGATGTAGACGGCCTCGGTGGTGGTGAGCCCCACATGATGGCCGGCGTAGCGCGCGATGTGTGCCAGCAGCCGCGTGGTGGTGGTCTTGCCGTTCGTGCCCGTGACGGCGACGATGGGCACCCGGGACGGCTGGCCAGGCGGGAACAGCATGTCCACCACAGCCCCGGCGACGTCTCGGGGCGTGCCCTCGGCCGGCGCCACGTGCATGCGGAAGCCCGGCGCGGCGTTCACCTCGACGATGCCGCCGCCGACCTCGGCGAGGGGCTTCTCGACGGTGGGCGCGATCACGTCGATGCCGGCGATGTCGAGGCCGACGATCTTCGCGACCCGTTCCATCAGGTGGACGTTCGAGGGATGCACGAGGTCCGTCACGTCCCGGGCGATGCCGCCCGTCGAGAGGTTGGCGGTGGCCTTGAGGTACACGGTCTCGCCCGCGGGCGGAACGGACTTCGGGCTCAGCCTGCGGCGGGCGAGCAGCGCCAGGGTCGCGTCGTCGATCTCGATCCGCGTCAGCACCTTCTCGTGGCCGATCCCGCGCCGCGGGTCGCGGTTCGTCTCGGCCACCAGCTCGGCGATGGTGCGGACGCCGTCGCCCACCACGAAGGCCGGCACGCGCTGCGCGGCGCAGATGAACTTGCCGCTGATCACGAGGAAGCGGAAGTCGTGCCCCTCCAGGAAACGCTCGACGATGATCTCTTCGCGGAACTTGCGCGCGTCCCGGCAGGCGAGGCGCAGCTCCTCCTCGCCGCGGATGTTCGTGAGCACGCCCCGGCCGTGGGACGCATCGAGCGGCTTGACCACCACGGGCCAGCCCAGCTCCCGGGCGACCTCGACCGCGTGCTCCTCGCCCTCGACCACGTGCCCCTTGGGGACCGGCACTCCGTGCTCGGCAAGCAGGCTCTTCGTCAGGTCCTTGTCGCCGGCGATCTCGACGCCGAGCTGGGCCGTAGTGGAGGCGATGGTGGCCTGGATACGGCGTTGGTGGACTCCGGTCCCGAGCTGCACCAGGGAGCGCTCGTTCAGACGCAGGTGGGGGATGTTGCGGGAGGCCGCGGCGTCCACGATCGACTTGGTGGAGGGTCCCAGCGCCCACTTCTCCCGGAGGCGCTTCAGATCGTCGAGGCGCTCGGGCAGGTCCAGGCCGAACTCCTCCCCGGCGCACCACTCGACCACGTCGAGCGCCAGCTTGCCGGCCCTGATGCCGACCCGCTCCTCTTCCATCTCGTAGACGAGGTTGTAGACGCCCGGCGTCTTCGTCTCGCGCGTCCGCCCGAAAGACACTGGTATGCCGATCAAGTTCTGCGCTTCGATCGCGACGTGCTCGGCCACGTGGCCGAGCCAGGTGCCCTCGCGGACGCGAAACAGGAAGCCGCCCGGTCGTCCCTCGGAGCAGTGATGCTCCTCGAGGCTCGGCATCAGCTCGACGAGCCGCTTCTCGAAGCCGGGCAGCGCGCTCGTCGGGCGGTCCTTGAACGGTCCCAGGTCGATGCGCATCCAGACGCTGGGGCGGTACGACCAGTAGTTCGGCCCCCTGAGGACCAGCGTCTCCAGGATCCGTATCGCGGGCGCGGCCACGTCACCTCCCGGCTGTCGGCGACCTGAGCGTCGAAGTATAGGACCCTGGCCGCGAAGCCGCCATCGGTGCGGAGACGCGGCGAGATCGAAGCCCCGAGCCGGCTCCGGCCCTAGCTCGGCTTGAGCAGCCGCCGGCCCGCCACGTCGAAGCGGTCGCCCGGCGCGAGGACGTGGACGAGGACGCCCGAGAGGGATACCGGCGCACCCTCGGGACCATCGAACCCGCGCGCGAAGGCCTTGCCGGCGTCCAGGATGAAGACCTGGCCGCTGCCGATCACCTCGAGGCGGCCGTCGCCGTAGTAAACGATGGCCGTGTCCTCGTCGATGCCGACGCCCAGCCGGTCGGGCTCGAGGGCGGTCGCCGCGAGCAGGCGCCCCAGGCGCTCGCGCTGGGAGAAGTGCTGGTCGATGATCAGGCGTGTGATGATCCCGAGACCCGGGGCCAGACGCACGCCGTCGCTGCGCACCTGGAGGCCCGTCTCGCCGCCGACGATCATCGTCGAGGAAAAAGCCGACGCCCCCGCCGAAGTGCCTGCGAGGACGCCGCCGGCGCTCAGGCGGTCCCGGAGCGCCCGAAAGGAGGCCGTGCCCGAGAGGACCTGCACGAGGCGCGACTGGTCGCCGCCCGTGAGGAAGACTCCCGTGCAGGCGGCGATGATGCCCGCGTGCTCGCCGGAGTCGGCGTCCTCCCGCGTCACGATCGGCACGTGAACCGAGCTCGCGGCGCCGATCTCGCCGAACACCTTCTGGTAGAAGGTCGCCCGCTCCTCGGGCACCGCCGAGGCCGTGGGCAGGATCGCGATGCGCGCCTCCTCGCCGCCGGCCTCGCGCACGAAGCGCTCCAGCACCTCCCGGCGCTCGAACTTGTCCTCCGCCCCGCCGACGGCGAGGATCGCGCTGCGCGCCGCCAAGCCTAGGGGCGTGCCGACCAGTAGGGCCGGTAGTAGTGCTCCGGCCCCGCCTCCCTGGGCGGTCGGGGCGGACGGCGGAAGGCGGCCTCGATGCGGCCGCGGAGCTCCTCGGGGTGATCGAGCGCGTCGAAGAGCGCGCCGACGGCGAACAGCGTGACCAGGGCGCCGGCGACGGCGACGACGGGCACGAGCAGGACGAAGAGGAACTGCAGGATCGCCATCAGTGGATGCGCACGCGGCCGCGGAAGCCGTCCTCGTAGGAGTGGAAGTACTCGAGGCCGGGCTCCGGGTACTGCCAGCAGTAGTAGCCCGAGCCGTTGTCGAAGTCGACGAGCCAGAGGCCCTTGACCTCGACGCCCAGGGCGAGCAGCGCGCGGGCCCATTCCTCGATGGCCGCTTCCGCCGGGTTGGCCGGTGGGGCGCCTTCGCCGAGCCGGGCCTGCGAAGCCTCGACGGCGTGGCGGGCCAACTCGGTCCGCCGCCGAACCTCGGGGAGCAGCGCTCGCGCCTCTTCGTAGGTGAAAACCTTGCTCTTCTCCAACGCGGCTCCGAGTATAGCGCTAGAATCGGCCAACGTGTCCGAGGCGCAGCACTCCTCCCTCACGGTCCTCGGGGGACCCCTGAACGGGAAGCGTGTGGTCGTCGACGACGTCGACGAGATCCTGATCGGCTCCGATCCCGGCTGCAAGCTCCACCTCGACCTGCCGGGCGTGAGCCCGATCCACGCGCGCTTCTGGCGCGACCTGGGCGGCGCGAAGGTCTACGACACGCGAAGCGCCTCGGGGCTCTACGTCAACGACGACGCGATCACCGTCGAAGCCCCGGTCCGGGACGGTGACGTCCTGTGGCTCGGCGAGCCCGGGGCGCCGGAGAGCGTGATGATCCAGGTGCGCCTCGTGGCGCCGGCCGCCGCCGTGGCTCCCGCGGCCGAGGCCGGCGAGGCCGAGGCATTCTTCGTCGAGGACACGCCCCGGGCTCCGGACGCCGACCTCCCGCCGATTCCGATCGCCGCCGCAACGGAGGACTTCGTCTTCGAGCCAGAGACGCCCGGCGGACCGCCGCCGGTCGTGCTGCCGCCCGAACCGGCAGTCGTTCCCGACGAGGTCCTCCTCTTCGATGAGCCGGCGGCTGCAACGCCTCCGCCGCCGAGCGTCGCGGCCCCTCCGCCGAGCGCCGCGCCCCCACCGGCCTTCGCTCCCTCCGAGGAGGAGTTCCTGATCGAGGACGTCGAACCGGCGGCTCCCGCTCCGGCCCCGCCGCCGCCCAAGCCTGCGGCCCCGGCCGCGAAGCCAGCCGCTGCGGCGTCGCCGGCGACCGCACCGAAGCCCGCGCCTGTCGCGCCGAAGCCCGCGCCTGCCCCAGACGACGTCTTCGTCGTGGACGACGCCGCGGTCCAGGCCGCCGCGGCGGCCGCGTCTCCGCCCGCGCCGCGACCGCCCGCGCCGCGACCGCCCGCGGCGCCCAGGCCGGCGGCCGCGCCCCGGCCGGCGCCCGCCCCTCCACCGCGCCCTGGGCCCAGGCGCTCGGGTGGAGGCGGCCGCCTCGTACCGATCGCGATCGGCGCGCTCCTCCTCCTCGGGGTCGGCGGCTACGCAGCGATGCGCTTCATGAGCGCTCCGCAGCTGTCCGGCATCTCGCCGGCCCGAGCGCGCGTCGGCGACGCCGTCGTCATCACGGGCAAGAACTTCTCCGCGAACGCCGCCGAGAACCAGGTCACGTTCTCCGGCAAGCCGGGACGCGTCGTCGCCGCCTCGCCGACGCAGCTCAAGGTGGAGCTGCCCGCGCTGTCCACGACGGCCGGCAAGGACGTCAGCGTCGACGTCGCGGTGAGCGTCAAGGGACGCGCCACGAAGGGAGCCACGCTGGCGGTGTTCCAGGCGCCGCGGCTCCACGCGATCGCGCCCGACGTCGGGATGCCGGGGGACCTCGTCTCGGTCACCGGGTCGGCCTGGGGCGGCGCCCCGAAGGTGCTGTTCGACAAGGCGCCGGCCGAGGTCGTCGGGCTCTCGCCGGCCACCCTGAAGGTGCGGGTGCCCGCCCTCGACGTGCCGCCCGGGGCCGAGGTGAAGGTGGTCGTGTCGACGGGCACCGACAGCTCCAACTCCGTCTCGTTCGCGCTCGGGCGCCTGCCCCTCATCAAGGCCGTGAGCCCCGAGAACGCCGCCCCCGGAGACGTGGTCACGGTGTCGGGCCGCGGTTTCCAGGAGGGAGGCGCGAACGACGTCCGCATCGGCGGCGTGCGCGCGCTCGTGGTGGCCGCCGGCGCCGACGCGCTGAAGGTGGCGGTGCCTTTCGTGCCGGCCGGCGGACCGTTGCCGCTCGAGGTCCGCGTTGCCGGGAGCGACCACGTCGGCCAGGCCACGCTCGCCGTGGCCGGGCCTCCCGCTTCGCTGGAGCTGCGTTTCGCCGCCGAGCCGGCCGAGGATCCGCATCAGGCGGTGGTGACCACCGTGCTCGGGCCCGCGTTCCTCCTCGCCACGGCCAACGCGCGGCCCGCGGCGGAACGCGCCGTCGACAGCGCGCATCGCCTCAACGACGCGGTCGCGGCGATCCGCGCGTCGCGAGACGCCGACTTCGTGGCTCGGGGATTCGACAGCAAGCCCGTGCTGGTCCTCGCGGGCAAGGACGAGCCCGTCCTCGAGGCGACTGGAGCCGACGCCGCGGCCTACGACCAGCGCGGCGCCGGCGGAAAGACGCCCGTGAGCCCGGCGCGGCTCGCGGTGTGGTGGGAGGCGGTGGCCCGCGATCTCGTGCTCCTCCTCGCGCGAGGAGAGAAGCCGCAGCGCGTCTCGGCGCTGTCCGCGGCGGACGGGCGTGCCCTCGGAGAGCTGTTCGCCGCGGCGCAGAAGGCCGGCGGCTCCGGCGTGCCCCAGGCCGTCCTCGCCTCGGCGAAGCCGCCGCTCGTCTCGGCCCTGAGGACGTTCGCCCTGCGCGTGCCGTCGTCCGTGCCCACGCCCGCGGGGGCCGTCGGCCCGGCGGCGGCTCCGGTCGACCAGGGTGGCGGGCCGGCCTTGCCCGCCGATCGCGCCTGGTTCGGCTTCGAGATCGTCGAGGGCATCCGCAAGTACGCGACCGTGACGCTTCGCGGCACCGCCGGGACCTATGCGTATTCCGGAAGCGTGGCGCTCAGCCTCCCGCTGTCGGGCGTGGAGCAGAAGCGTGGGGAGATGCGCTTCGTGCTCCAGACCGGCGGGCGCAGCCGCTACTACGCCGGAAAGTGGGACGGCACCCGCGTCTCCGGCCGCATCTCCAGCGAGCCTTCCGGGAGCGGCGACGTCGGCACGTTCGAGCTGACCCCGCGCTGAGCGGCGTCCCGGTCGAACGCCCCGGGCGCTTCGGAGTAGGATCCGAGCATCGCCACCACCGACCACGATCGCATCGCCGGCCGCATCACGCTCACGCTGTTCCTGGCCCAGAGCCTGGGCTCGGCCGGGTTCCTGCTCGCGAGCACGGTGAGCCCCCTCGTCGGCGCGCAGCTCGGCGGCGGCGCGGCGTGGACCGGGACGCCTGCGGCCGTCTATCAGGCAGGCGCGGCGCTCCTGGCCTACGTCTGGGGGCTGGCGATGGACCGCCTGGGCCGCCGACCGACCCTGGCGCTGGGCGTCGGGCTCGGCGCGCTCGGTGCCGTGCTGGCGTCGGTCTCGGTGGCCCGGGCCCGCTTTCCGGCATTCCTCGCGGGGGTCGCCTGCATGGGGATGGCGTTCTCCGCGCTCCAGCTCGGGCGCTTCGTGGCCGCCGAGGTGAGCGCCCCGAGCCGGCGTGCGCGGGCGCTGTCGACCGTCGTCTTCGGCGGCACGGTGGGCGCCGTCCTCGGCGCCCTGCTCGTCGGGCCCGCGGGCGCCTTCGTCCGGAGCCGGGGCGTCGACGAGCTGGCGGGCCCCTACCTGGCCAGCGCGGTCCTGCTCGCGCTGGTGAGCGGACTGCTGCTGGTCTTCCTCCGCCCGGAGCCTCGCGACGTCGCGACGGCGGTGGCGGATGTGCTCGCCGCACGCGGCGCCGGGAGTGACGCGCAGCGCGCGCTCGTCGAGATCATCCGCCAGCCCGGCGCCCGGCTCGCGGTGGTCACGCTCGTCCTGGCCCAGGCGATCATGGTGATGCTCATGGTGGTCACGGGGGTTCACATGAAGGACCACGCCCACGCGCTTCACGCGATCTCCCTCGTGATCGCGGCTCACGTGGTGGGGATGTACGCGCTGTCGGTTCTCTCGGGAAGGCTGACGGACGCCCGAGGAGCGCGCGGGACGATCGGCGCCGGCGCCTTGGTGCTGCTGCTCTCGTGCCTGCTGGCGCCCCTCTCTCCGGGCGTCGTGCCGCTGGTCGTTTCCCTCTTCCTCCTGGGCTGGGGCTGGAATCTCTGTTACGTCGCCGGGTCGGCGCTGCTTTCGAGCCAGCTGCGGCCTGCCGAGCGCGCGCGGGTCCAGGGCCTGAACGACCTGCTGATGGGCAGCGCGTCGGCGGCGGGCGCCCTGGGCAGCGGCGTCGTCTTCGCCGCGATCGGCTACCGGGCGATGGCGCTCGTTTCGGCGGCGGCGTCCCTCGCGCTGTTCCTCCTCGCTCTTAGCTTCCGCGAGCTGCGAGAGCAACGCGCGCTGGCGCCGGCGGGCGGTCAGGCCTGACGGTCGGGCCTCAGGGCGTCGAGGGTCTCCCTGGACCGCGCGGCGCGGCGAGGCGTTCGGCGACGATCTCCGCGGCGAGCCGATGGGCGTCGACGTTCCAGTGGTGGTCCTTGCCGAAGTCCCAGCGCTTGTCCGGCTCGCCGTCCCGCGCCGCCGACAGGGGTCCCTCGAGGCCGAGGAACGCGATGCCCGCCCCCCGCAGATGGCGCCGCAGCGCCACGAAGAGCCTCGTCTGCTCCGCCCGCTCTCCGGTGTTGACGGTCAGGAAGCGGGCTCCCACGCCCTCGGCCAGGTCCCGGATCTCGCGGATCAGCAGGTAGGTGAGGCGGACCGGATCGTCCGCCGACACCCGCGAGACGTCGACCTCGAAGCCGTCCAGCAGCCGGCGAAGAGGCGGCCAGCTCGCGTCGCGGGAGCGGACGAAGTTCCAGAGCACTGAGCGCTGACCCAGCCAGGCCCGGGCCCGTTGGCCCGCCGTGAGCCGCGGCACCGGGAGGTTCCCCGCCAGGAGGCTGCCATCGGCGGCGATCGTGAAGTAGGGCTTGTAGTAGCGGAGGTACATGAAGCTCTGCGCGTTCCCCTCGAAGTCGTTGTCGCAGACGACGAGCAGCACCACGTCCGGCGACAGCGCGAGGCCGCGCTCGCGGAAGAGCAGGAGCTCCTGGTCGGTGGAGTAGCCGGCCACGCCCATGTTCACGACCTCATGGGGCTGTCCCGTCAGGTCGCGCAGGCGGCTCTCGAGGCGCGACGTGAACGTGTGCTCTTCGTCGACGCCGATCCCGAAGACGAAGGAGTCTCCGAGCGCCAGCACCCGCACGACGCCTGGGCCCTTCCTCGGGGCCACCTCGCGTCCGCGGAAGCCGAGGGAGTTGATGCGCACGTGGCCGGAGTCGGGCCCGCCCAGGTCGACGCGGCCCTGTGATCCAGGGACGTGGGACCAGCCCGTCACCGGATCGTGGCGCCACAGGACGCTTCCGAAGACGACGCGGGGGATCGCAGGGAAGTGCACGCCGAACAGTCGCAACGCACCCTCGGTGGCGAGGAGCGCCGCGGCGAGGACCAGGAGGTTCACCGCGGCCAGGTGCGCCGCGCGCCGGGCGCGCCCGAGCACGGGTCTCAGGCCCGGCGCGCCTCGGCGAGGGGCGTGTGCAGCGCGACCCGACCCGAGCGATGGCGGGTCCACAGCGTCACCAGGAGGACGCCCGCGGCCATGGCGGCCAGGCCGGACAGGCCGCCCTCGGGTCCGAACGCGCCGCCCGTCACGGCCGGAGGCCCCACCTGGCGGGCCGCCAGGGCGCTCGTGGAGAGCGTCATGCCGCTCACGGGCAGGCCGAACACGGCGCCCTGGAACAGGTTCCACGTGATGTGCAGGCCGATCGACAGCGCGAGGCGTCCCGTGAGCAGGTAGGGGAGCGCCAGCAAGCCTCCGGCGAGCGCCACGTTGATGGTCGAGACGAGGGTGGCGTTCGGGTTGTTCGCGTGGCCCAGGCCGAACAGTCCCGAGGAGAGCGCGCACGCCACAACCAGGGCAGAGGAGGGGCGGAGCCAGCGAGACGCGAAGCCCTGTGCGAGGTTCCGCATCAGATAGCCGCGCGTCACGATCTCCTCGTAGAAGCCCACCGCCACGAGGGCGCCCAGGACGCGCAGGAACGCGGCGGCGAAGCCCGCGTCTCCCGGCGTCTCGAGGAGCTCCGTCACGATCACGTAGCCGGCCGCCCACTGGAGGCCGAAGATGCCGCTCATCAAGAGCGCCCCGAGCAGGAGCCCGAAGCCGAAGTCGGCGAGCCAGGCGCGGGACGGCTGGAGGCCCAGCGCGGCGAGGCCCTGGCGATCGAGCAAGCGCGTGCAGAGGAGGACGGCGGAGACCTGGATGACGAAACGCCACGGCACGGCATCGATCGGCGAGCCTCCTTCCGGCGCCAGGCGCATGGCACGCAGCGCACCCGATGCGAGCGCAACGAGGACGATGAAGCCGGCGAGGCGCCAGGCGGCGCGGAGCCGCCGCTCGCCCGCGTTCCAGAACGGCCAGAGAAGCCACGCGATCCAGTTCGTCGTGCGGGTCCCCGGCGGGTCGTCCGCCACCCTCAGCGAGCTCCGCCGGAAGGCGCCACGCGGAACACGGCGCCGCCATAATCGTCGGACACGTAGAGCGCCCCTTCCGGCCCCTCGGCCACGTCCACCGGCCTGCCGATCACGTGCTCGTCCTTCAGGAAGCCGGCGAGGAAGTCGCGCTCGGAGACGCGACCGTCGGCCTCGAAGTGGAGGGAGACGACCTTGTAGCCGTCCTTCTTCGTGCGGTTCCACGACCCGTGCAGCGCGACGAGGGCGGCTCCCTTGAGCTCGGAGGGCGCGTTCGCCGCGCGGACGAACGCGATCCCGAGGGGAGCGTTGTGGGCGCGGAAGCCGTGAACGGGAGGGATGGAGCGTGCGACGTCCGCTTCGCGCCCGCGGCCGTATTCGGGGTCCGGCACCCGGTCGCCGTTGGCGAACGGCCAGCCGTAGAAGCCGCCGGCCACCACGCGATTCAGCTCGCAGGGCGGGAACTCGTCGCCGAGCATGTCGCGGCCGTTGTCCGTGGCGAAGAGCTCGTCGGTTCCCGGCCGCCAGTCGAAGCCCACGGCGTTGCGGAGGCCCGTGGCATAGAGTTCCTCGCCGCTCCCGTCGGACCGGTAGCGGACGATGGCCGCCCGCCGCCGATCCTCCTCCATGCACACGTTGCAGCTCGATCCGATGGAGGCGTAGAGCCAGCCGTCCGGGCCGAAGCGGATGGTGCGGGTCCAGTG
>DASSJI010000227.1:0-14307 GCA_035691285.1 Vicinamibacteria bacterium
GCCTCGGCCACGACCGCGTCGAGCCCGATGATCGGCGCGCGCACCACGCGCGTCTCGTAGGCCTCGACCAGCCGGCGCCGCTTCTCGGTCATCGGGAAGGCTTCCGGGGCCCCGTACGGGTACCGGCTCATCGCGTGGAACGGCCGCGGGCCAAGGGCGTCGGGGGTGGCCGAGTTGATGTCCATCTCCTTGCTGAAGCCGTCCGAGAGGAGCAGGAAGGTGCGGCGCGCGCCCTCGGGCAGAGGCGGCAGCGCCGCGGCGTCGAAGGAGAGGGCCAGCTCGTCGCCGGGGCGCGAGACGACGAAGACGTCGTCGGTCGCGGCGAGCAGCTCGCGCACGTCGCCCGGGCGCGTGTAGCGCCCGGGGAACGCCTTCCACGGCGAGAGCCGCGCCACCCGCGCATAGTCGTACCCGAACGGCTCGCGACCGTCGGGCGTCACCTCGGCCGAGAACCCGCGTTCCTTCAGGTCCGCCGCGGCTGCCTCGAGGGTGGTCTCGCGCAGCGGCCCGTCAGCCGCCCGGCCCACGCGGATTTCGTCCCAGTAGATGCGCATGTTCGTGGCGATCCGCACGCGGCGGCTGTGGCCGCGCCAGATGCCGGCGAGG
Organism: Vicinamibacteria bacterium; assembly: GCA_035691285.1. Lineage (GTDB taxonomy): Bacteria > Acidobacteriota > Vicinamibacteria > Fen-336 > Fen-336 > DATFEN01. The sequence continues at coordinate 607 of DASSJI010000227.1, forward strand.
TCGACCGCGACCGTCTGCGGCCGCCCGACCGGGATGCCGACCTGGGGCACCGCCACGTGCCAGCGTCCCGAGGCGTCCTGGACCTCGAGGGCGGGCGGCCGCATGGCCAGGCCGGCCTGATGCGCGGCCACGTTGTCGCTGGAGAAGGCGTAGTCGGTCCAGCCCGTCAGCAGCAGCACCTCGGGCTGCGGGGCGTCGCCGAGGTCGAGGACGAGCGAGTGATCCGCGGCGTAGCCGCGGATTCGAAGCAGCTCGAAGTCGTCGGGATAGCGGCGGTCGCTGCGCGCGACGAGGTCTGACACGTCGTGGCCGTGGTCGTCCTCGGCGCTCCGCGGCGGGCGGGCGCCTCGCACCGCGAGGAGCCGCACCGGCTTGGGTGGCGACGTCATGCCCTCGTGGGGATGGACCTCGACGTCGGCCGCGTGGTCGACGGCGACGAGGGCGAGCCGGTCGACGAACAGCGCTTCCTCGAGCTCGTTGGTGACGCGCAGCTCGTAGCGGCCGTCCCTGGGGCGGAGCTGCGCGTCCGTGAGGCGCACGTACTCGAGGGGGTCGGGCACGTTGTACGTGCCGGGCGCGACGTAGTAGCCCATCTCGCCGCCGCCCATGAAGTCCGTCACGAAGGCGAACTCGCTGCCGTTCCAGGCGTAGAGGTACGGGCACGAGGACGGCTTGCGGTTCAGCTCGGAGACCTCGAGCAACGCTCCGCTCGCCCCGCCCGCGGCCGGCGCGGACCCGAGCTCGGTCTGGAGGATCCCGGCGGGCCAGATCACGCGGACCGCGTCCGCGAAGCCGCGGCCCCCGAGGCCGAAGACGACGTCGGCAGGCGCCGGCGCCGGCGTCGCGGCGTAGGTCTCGAGCTTCTGGCGCAGGCCTCCGGCGCGCATCTCGACCTTGGCGCCCACGCCGCTCCGGTTGCTGACGAGCCCCTTGAGCCGGACGCGAAGAGAGCCGCCGCGGTCGCCGCCGTCGTTCCGCAGGAGCCGGAGCCCGCTCCCGGATCGCAGGACGAGGTCGGTGTCGCCGTCGCCGTCGAGGTCGCCCGAAGCGAACGCCAGGGCGGTCGGTGGCGTCGAGCCCAAGGCTGCGGCCGTCACGTCCTCGAAGCGGCTGCCCAGGTTCCGGAGCACGCGGACGCCGAGCTTGGCGGCGACGACGAGGTCGAGCAGGCCGTCGCCGTCGTAGTCCAGGAACTGCGCCGCCACGCTCCCCGAGGAGCCCCACGGCGCGCGGACCAGGGCGAAGCGACCCCGGCCGTCGCTCAGCGCGAGATGGTCCCCCGCGTCCGCGCCGAGGAAGAAGTCCGTGAAACCGTCCTTGTTCACGTCCCCGGCCGCGGCGCACAGGAGCCCCCCGGGCGCGCCCAGGCCCGCTTCCTCCGCGACGTCCTGGAAGCTGCCGTCGCGCCGGTTGCGGAAGAGGCGAGGCGGCCCGCTCTCGACGACCTCGAGGAGGTCGATGTCGCGCCCGTTGTCGTAGTCGGTGGGAACCGCCGCGAGGACGCGGCCGGCGACGCCCAGGCCTGCGGCGGCGCTCGCGTCCTTGAAGGTGGCGTCGCCGGCGTTCTGGTAGAGCCGGTCCGGGGCTCCCCAGCCGCCCAGGACGAGGTCGAGATCGCCGTCGTGGTCGACGTCGGCGAGGGCGGCGGAGCGCGCGGCTCCCGCGGCGGCGAGGCCCGCCCGGGAGGTGATGTCCACGAGGCCGGCGCCTTCGTTGCGGAGGAGCGTGACGCCGTCCGTGCGCAACACCAGCAGGTCGGGCCGCGCGTCGTTGTCCACGTCGCCCGCGACGGCGCCTGCGCCCCCTCGGGACGGGTCGAGGCCGAGAGCCGTGGTCACGTCGACGAAGCGGCCGCCGTCGCTGCGGAGAAGCCGCTGGCCGGCGGGACCGATGTCGAACAGGTCGAGGTCGAGGTCGGCGTCCACGTCGAACAGCAGCGGGCGACCCGGGCCGACGTCGGCGGCGCCGGCTGCGAGCCACCCCGACGTCGTGTCGACCAAGCGGACGTCCGGAGTGGCCGCGTCCACGAGGTCGGCCTCGGCGCCCGTGGAGGCGATGGCCTCGGCGTAGCGGCCCTGGTCCGGGTAGGTCTGGCCGATCAGCGTGCCGCCCTTGTCCTTGAGGGCGCGGAACAGCTCGAGTTGACGCGCTCCCTCCTCGGCCTCGCCCGAGCGCGTCAGGGCGAGGCCGAGGTTGTAGGCGGCCGTGGCACTCCACGGTTCGCTCCCGAGGGCGGCCCGGAACGCCGCGACCGCCTCGGCGTAGCTCCGCTCCTGCAACAGGATCTGGCCGAGGTTGACGTGGGAGGCGACGTCCCTGGGGTCGGCCGACAGGACCCTCCGGAACTCCGCCTTCGCCTCCTCGGGCCGCGCCAGCGTGCGGAGCGCGAGGCCGAGGATGAAGTGGGGCTGAGGGGCGTCGAGCCTCGCCTCGAGGGCCGCCCTGGCTTCCCGCAGGGCGCCCTCGGCGTCGGGCACGTTGAGCAGCGCGATCGCCAGGTTGACGCGCGCGAGCCCGAGGTCCGGATCGATCGCCAAAGCCTCGCGGAACGCCGCGGCCGCCTCCTGGGCGCTGAACTGCTCGAGGAGCGCGACGCCGCGGTTGTTGGCTCGATAGGCCCGCTCGCGCGCTTCGCGGGACGTGGGAGCAGCGGCGGCCAGGGCGAGGAGGGCGGCGCTGGCGACGGCGCGCTTCACTGAGCGCCCGCGGCTGCGACGAGTCCCTTGCCCTCCTCGATCGTGATGGTCCGGTCCGCCGCCACGTCCTTCAGCAGGTCGGTCTGCCCGCTGGGCCACGCCACCTCGACGCTCGCCGCGCGGGTCGCTGCGCCCAGGCCGATCGTCACGGGCAGCTCGCTCTGCGAGCAGTAGCTCGATCCGGTCTTGACGAGCGCCCAGGCGCGCTGGCCTCCGGCGGCGGCGACCGTGATGCGGGCGCCGATCCCGTCGCGGTTCGAGCGGGTGCCCACCGTGCGGACGCGCAGGTAGTGGTTTCGGTTGCCGCCATCGTTGCGCAGGAGCCGCGCCGGTCCGCCGTTGGTCGTGACCAGCACGTCGAGGTCCCCGTCGCCGTCGTAGTCCCCGTAGGCCGCGCCGCGGCCGACCATGGGACGAGCGAGGGCCTCGCCCGAGCCGGGCGTGACCGCCTCGAAGCGCTTGCCGCCCAGGTTCCGGAAGAGGTGCGGCGGCTGCGCGTACTTCACCTTGGGCTGCACCGCCTCGATGTCGTCGGCCACGTGTCCGTTCACGCTGAAGATGTCGGGCCGGCCGTCGAGGTCGTAGTCGAAGAAGAAGCAGCCGAAGGTGAGCGAGAGGAGCGTGACCTGGCCGAGCGTCGAGGCGGGGGCTTCGTCGATGAACAGCCCGGTGCCCTCGTTGTGGTAGAGCGCCATCATCTCGTTGGAGAAGTTGCCGATGATGAGGCTGGGGCGCCCGCTGCCGTCGTAGTCCGCGGCGTCCACGCCCATGCCCGCACGCGCCACGCCCGCCTCGCTGAAAGCCACCCCGGCGGCCATGCCCACGTCGGAGAAGCGGCCCTTGCCGTCGTTACGGTACAGCCGGTTCGGCTGGGTGTCGTTGGCCACGAACAGGTCGAGCCACGAGTCGCCGTCGAAGTCGAGGAGCGCGACCCCGAGGGCCTTGGACGCGGGGTTCCGGAGACCCGCTTTGTCCGTGACGTCCTCGAAGCGGCCGTCGCCGCGGTTGCGGTAGAGGGTCGGGCTCTGGCCCTTGTAGGACTCGGGCGTGCAGTAGCTCTTGGTCTTCCCGTCGAGGGTGCAGTAGAGGTCCTTGTCGATCGACCACTCGACGTAGTTCGCGACGAACAGGTCGAGGTGGCCGTCCTTGTCGTAGTCGAAGAAGGCGGCGCTCGTCGAGAAGCCGCCGTTCGCGACGCCGGCCCCGGCCGTGACGTCGGCGAAGCGGCCGCCGCCGAGGTTGCGGAACAGACGGTTGCCGCCCAGCCCCGTCAGGTAGACGTCGACGCGCCCGTCGTTGTCGTAGTCCGCGGCGGTCACGCCCATGCCGTACATCTCGACGTCGAGGCCCGCGGCCTTCGTGACGTCCACGAAGGCGCCGCTCCCGGCGTTGCGGTAGAGCGCCGGCGTCGCGCGGGGCCCGGGCCGTCCCGGCCAGCCCTTCGAGTTCACGAGCAGGACGTCCTGGCGGCCGTCGCCGTCGAAGTCGAGGAAGGCCGCGCCGGAGCCCATCGTCTCGGGCAGGTACTTCTTCCCGAAGGCCCCGTTCGTGTGCTTGAAGCGGATGCCCGCCGGCTGCGTCACGTCCGTGAAGACGACGCCCGGGGGCGCGGCCAGCAGCGCGCCCCCGAGGAGCGCGAGCCAGGCGAGGATGGGTGTCGAGCGGCGGACGCCGCCCCTCAAGGCGCCCCGCCTCCGCCGCTCCCGGCCTCCGCGCTGGCGACGCGGGGATAGGCCGCGGGCTCCGCCGCAGGGCCGTGCTCGTGGATGGCCTGGCGCTCGTTGTTGTCGTGGGGATGGAGCTGCCGGTAGGGGCCGGTGATGAACTGCGCCGACTCGTCGGCCTTGAAGCGCTCGTAGAGTGCCTGCTCCTTGCGGGCCATCTCGCCGTTGCCCAGCCCCTGCCAGCACAGCATCAGGTTGTAGTGGGCCTGGAGGTCCTCGGGGTCCACCTCGAGCACCCGCCGGAACGCTCCGATCGCTTCCTGGTACTGCCGCTTCAGGAACAGCGTGCGGCCGATCTGGTTGAGCACGACGCGGTCGCGGGGATAGAGCGCCGCCGCGCGCCGGAAGTGCTCGAGGGCCTCGTCGTAGCGGCCGAGCCCCTTCTTCGCCGTGCCCAGGAAGAAGTGGGTCTTGGCCAGGTTCGGGTCGCGGGCGAGAGCCTGCTGGAGCATCTCCTCGGCGCCTTCCAGGTTGCCCTCGGTGATGCGCGCCCGGGCCACGTTCACCCAGCCGTCGGCGTACTCGGGGTCCATCGTGGTCACCTTGAGGAACGCGGCCTCGGCGCCCTTGATGTCGCCCTGCAGCAGCAGCCCGATGCCGTAGTCGTTCCAGCGCTCGCGCACGCCCTTGTCCAGGAACGGCGCGTCCCGAGGCTCGGGCGAGCCCTTCGCCGCCACCCTCAACGTGGCCGTCGCCTCGGCCATCACCGTGATCGGGATGTCGGGGATCGCCTTCACCTTGCCCGAGACGCGGGACGTGTCGCCCGCGAAGATCCAGCGCCCGTCGTCGTGGTCGGCGGCCACCGACGGCGAGGCGTGCTCGGGGTCGCGGATCCCGGCGAAGGCCCACTGGGTGTTCCACCACGCGAACTTGCGGTAGTTCACCTTCGCGCGGAGCGTGATCGTCTCCCCGCCGTTCTCGGGCACGCGCAGGCGATAGTGGACCGTGTCGGCCGCGCCCGGCGGGATCAGCCGCACGTACGCCACCGAGCGCGTCATCCAGGCGTTGCGCTTGTTGATGGGGTTGCCGTGAGCGTCGAGCATCAGGCTGCGGTAGAAGTGCGCGCCGGGCTCCACGGGGCCCTTTCCGCCATCGGCAACGGAGCCGCTGTGGAGAAGCGTGCGGCCCCGCTCGTCCACGGCCTCGAGCTCGACCCACACGTCGAAAGCGTCCACGGTCCCGCCCGGGAAGAAGTGGCCGACCTTGCGGGTCCGCACCACGACCTCGATGCGCACGTCCTCGCCGCGCCTCACGGTGGCCCCGACCCGGTCCAGGGGCGCGATCACCTCGGCGGGCGCCTTCAGGAAGGCCTGGGCCGCTCCGAAGCTCCCCGACTCCTCGCCTTGGGCGAAGGTGCTCGCGAGCCGCGGCTCGGAGCCGGCCGTGTCGCGGCCCTCGGTGGGCATGACGCTCTCGCCCCGCACGAGGCCGAACACGTCCACCGAGATCTGGCCGTCGCGCAGGAACTCCTGCGTGATACGGAGCTGTTCGTGGTCCTGGTTGACGAAGGGCAGCGCCGTGTTGGCGCCGGGGAAGCGGTGCGAGCGCACGGTTCCGTCCTTCGCCGTGGGGTCGTTCGCGGCCACCCGGGGCATGTGGCAGTCGGCGCACTTCTGGGGCGCCTTCGGATAGTAGAAGGAGCGCGCGCCCTCGCCCGACACCCCCGAGGCCTGCCAGTTGTCGTACTCGTTGAAGCCGCGGAACCAGCGGTAGGCGTTCACCGGCACGTCCAGGTGCACCTTGTGGCACGAGGAGCAGAACTCCGGCGTCTGCTCCCGGTGGAAGGGCTTGAGGAACGTCTTGCGGTGCGGCTCCGGGTCGAGCTTCAGCAGGTAGTCGTGGGCCGCGCTCAGGAACGGGTTCTCGCTCACGGCCAGGTCGTGGAGCGGCGGGTACTCGATGGTGAAGTCCCCCTGGCCCATGGTGCTCTTCACGTGGACGATCGAGTGGCACGACGTGCAGGCCAGCCCGGCCTGGGCCTCAGGGGTGTCGATCTGCTCTTTGATCGGGCGGTCGAAGCGGCCGTTGAAGAAGACCGCGTGGTCGTGGCAGCCCGCGCACCATTTCGAAGGCTTCGTCCCCACGACGTCCTGCATGTACTCGACCGACTTCCGGTACCACTGGTTGTTGAACGAGGAGAAGTGGTGCGCCGAGGAGTTCCACTGATCGTAGATGTCCTTGTGGCAGCGAGCGCAGGTCTGGCTGGTCAGGAAGAAGTTCGCCGGGATCGTCCCGCCGACGTTCGTCTCCGCCGAGGAGGGGAAGAACGGGCTCTTCGGCCCGGCGCCTTCGCCGTCCATGGACAGGGGCGGCAGCTCCGGGTTCACGATGCGATAGCGGTCCCTGGCGGTCTGGCTCTCGTGGGCGCGGAAGCCGGCGCCCGACACCGCGGCCAGGCACGCGACGGCCACGGCCGCGCGGGCCGGCGCGGCGTCCGCGAGCCGTCCCGCCGCGCGCAACAGGTGGACCAGCATCGGCGTCGCGCCCAGGCCCGTCAGCACGATGTGCGCCAGCAGCAGGCTGCGGTAGGGCCGCGTCGCCCCCGTGACGGTGAGGACGAGGCCGAGGGCGGCCCCCAGCGCCAGCACCGCGAGGCTCGCCCGCAGCCATCCGGCCAGCTCGCGCCAGGCCCGGGGCAGGACCCGCACGGCGGCCACGGCCAGCCCCGCCCCGAGCGCGACGTGGAGCGCGACGTTCGCGAAGTAGAAGAGCGTGGCGTCGGCCCGCGCCGCCAGGTAGGCGCTGTTGAGCACCAGGACCAGGAACGCGACCGCCAGGCGCCTCATCGGGTCGCCCTAACTAATAGCACCGGACGCGACGGCCGGGAAGCGCCCATTGGGCCGCCTACCGGAGGACCGTGGTCCCCGGGAGGCGTTTCCCGGCGCGCTCGAACGTCGCCATGGCTGCGGGCACACGGCTGTACTGAGCGTGGATCAGGCGATCGAGAAATCCTGGCTTCGCCGGCGCCCGGCGCACCCGCTCCAGGACCTCGGCGACCAGCGGTCCGTCAGCGGGCTCGACGAGCCCGGAGGCCAGCATCTCGAGGAGCGCGGAGATCGCCTCGGACTTGGGCACGGCGTAGTGGGCGTGCAACGCGAAGCAGGCTTCGCTGATCACGAGGTCCGAGACGACGACGCGCCGGCCCGTCAAGCGGCAGCGTTTGACGAACGTGAGCGCCGCGGTCGCCTGCTCGGGGGGGGAGCCGACGAGAAGCCGGAGAACGACGGACGTATCGATCCCTACCGTGGAGACCCTCTCAGGCGCGGCCATCGCGGCGCGCCCGTTCGATGCTTCTCCGGACGGAGCGCAGGTCGTGCCGCTTGTTCTTCGCGTACCGCTTGAGGCGCGCGAACCACGGCGTGTCGATTCGATCCGCCGGTCTCAGGAGCCAGACGCGCCTTCCATCGACGATGCGGTCGGCCACGACCAACGAGTCCCCCGGGCGAAGGCGCATCTCCTCGCAAAGTTGCCTCGGGAGCGTGGCCTGCCGCTTCGTGGTCAGCCGGATCAGCGTCATTCGCGTCTCCTTACCAATCTAGTCAAGCGGTAAGGAACAGTCAAGCCGGGTTGGTTCCAAGGCCTACTCGGGCGGAACCTCGAACGAGACCAGGTCGCGCTTGAAGCCCCGGGTCCTGATGAGGCCGTAGATCACACCTGCGATCAGCCACAGCCCGCCTGCGACCTTGGCCTGCCAGCGCAGGCTGTACCAGAGATAGGCGCAGATCAGGAAGCCGAGCAGCGGCAGCGCGAAGTTCGTCCACTTCCGTTCCGACGCCTTCACCCAGTAGTGGGAGAAGGCCGCCAGGTTCACCCCCATGAACGCGATGAACGCGCCGAAGTTCAGCATCTCGGCTCCAAGCTGGAAGCCCGTTCCTCCCGTGAGCCGCGCGATGTAATCGAACGAGAGACCCCCGGCCAGGGCCAGCACGCCGACCAGGATCACGTTGTTGCGCGGGATGTGGGTGCGGGGGTCGATGGAGCCGAAGAACGAACGCGGCAGCGCGTCGCTGCGGCCCATGCCGTAGAGGAGCCGCGCGGCGCCCAGGTGCGCGCCGGTGCCGGAGCCGATGTTGGCCACCAGCATCGCCGCGTTGACGATGCCGAACAGCGCGAGCCCCCCCGCCTTGCCGGACACGTGGACGAACGCGGTATCGATGTCGGGAAAGCCCTTCCAGTCGCCCCACACGAGCTGCGCGGCGTAGACCTGGAGCGTCGCCAGCACCCCGATGATCAGGCAGGTGAGCACCGTCGCCAGCAGGACGTTGCGCCGCGGATTCTCGACCTCCTCGGAGAGGGTCGAGATGCCGTCGAAGCCGATGTAGGTGAGGCATGCGATCGAGGCGCCGGTGAGCACCACCGGCAGCGCGAACGTCGCCGGGTCGTAGAAGGGCCGCGCCAGGTCTTCCCCCGAGAGCGGAACGCCGAGCAGGTAGCGCAGCGCGGAGGCCAGGAACACGAGCACGACCACCCCGAGCCCGATCCCGATGATCTCGTTGGTGCGGGCGCTGGCCTTGACGCCCCGCAGGTTGAGCGCCGTGAACAGCGCCGCGAAGAAGACGACCCCGACGGGGTAGGGCAGCCACGGCAGGTAGTTCATGGCCAGCTTGGTGCAGAGGATCGTGCAGATCAGCGGGTTGAGGACGTAGTCCATGACCATGCTCCAGCCCGTGACGTACCCGAGGGCCGGGTGGAGGGACTGGCCGACGTACGTGAAGGCCGAGCCGGCGCTGGGATAGGCCCGCGCCATGCGACCGTAGCTCACGGCCGTGAGCAGCATCGCGGCCATGCCGATGAGGATGGTGGTGACGACGTGGCCCTTGGCCTCCATGCTCACGACGCCGAACAGCCCCATGGGCGCCGTCGGCTGGATGATGACGATGCCGTAGAAGACGAGGTCCCAGAGCGTCAGCGCGCGCCTGAGCCGGGGCGCCTCGGGGGCACGGACGACGGCGGCTTCGCTCACCGGGCGCCCTTCTGGCGGTCGTCGAGGAAGGAGCGAACGAGGTCGTGGACGCCGTCGCGGCCGAACACGAAGAACAGCTCCTCGGAGCGCGGACCGCGGCGGAGGTAGTCCTTCTCGGGCACACGCGGATAGTCCTCGCGCTTCGACTGGATGCCCGGCGGCAGGCAGCTCCTCTGCTCCGCAGGGGACAACCGCAGGTCGTGCATCGACTCGAGGGCATACAGCTTGCGGCGCTGGAGCTCCGGGCTCACGGTCTTCGCGTACACGGACTCGACGGGCAGCTCCGGCCCCGCCCAGGGAGGCAGCGACATGGTCGATCCGGCCGGGCCGAACGGGTAGAGGTCCTTGAAACCGTGGTTCGTGTACAGGAGGAAGCGGGCGTTCCCCTTCCACTTCCCCAGGGCCTCGACGGCCGCCACCGAGACGAAACGATGGTCGTCGTGGTGATCGAGCTGCGGGTAGACCATGACCACGACGCCGGGCTTGACCTTCTTGAAGATCGCCGCCAGGTCCTCGACGAGGTTCGTCCAGCGATTCTTGCGGGACGTGTTCGGGAGCAGGCGGCTGACGTTCGCGCGCCTGTAGGGCGCCACGTCGTCGTTCGGGCCGTACATCTCCGGCACGACCTCGTCGCGCTTGTCGTGCATCGTGGCGAGGCGGGCGTCGAAGTAGCCGAGGTTGAAGCAGCGCTCGGGGGGAATTCCGCCCTGCCACGGCACCGTCACGCTGTCCACGGCGCGGATGTAGCCCTTGAAGAGGTACTGCTCGGCGCGGTCCGGGAAGTCGTCCCTGTAGTTGGCGTCGCCTGCGTTGCCGGAGGTGACCGTCACGATCGTCGCGTTGCTCCCCGCGTACAGGCCGAAAGCGGCGATCTCGGCGTCGTCGGGGTGGGGCGCCAGGATGAGGACCTTCTTGGTCCAGTCGAGCCGGTTCGCGAACAGGCGCAGGGTCGCCTGGCCGCCCTGGAGGCCCAGGCCGTGGGCGGCGATCGTTACGCTCGCTCCGGGCGCGAGCTGCGAGCGCAGGCCGGTCAGGTTGAGCCAGCGCAGGCCGGCAGCCCCGGCCTCGAAGTGCTGCTCGACCCTCGCGGACCCCGCCCTGAGCTCGGCCCAGGGCCCGGATTCGGCTCCTGCGTCCACGCGCAGGCCGAGGAGGGCCGTGTCCCAGTCGGCGGTGGCGGGGCGCGGCCACTCGAAGCGCGCGCTGGACGCGTCGGTGGACACGGCGACGCTCAGCTCTTCGCCTTGGCCGGGAGCGAAGCGATAGCGGTCGTCGTCGCCGGAGGCCCGCGGGACGACGGCGAGGACGGCCAGCACGAGCGCGGTTCGCTGTCGCGGCATCCGATCTACTCCTTGGCCGCCCCGGGGGCGGCGTTCCAGGCCTCGAAGGCCACGCTGGGTCGGGCGTCCCCGGTGCGTCGAGGGACGGCGACGCGCAGCTCGCGCTTCTCGCCCGGCAGGAGCACGAGGTAGTTGTCGTCCCAGTAGACGGGCAGGATCTCGCGGCCGGTCTTCGGATCGTTCGCCTTGAGGTGGGCCTGGAAGGCGAGGGCGTTGCCGGTGTTCTCGATCGTCACGCTGCCCGCCCACTCGCGAGGGGCTTCCTCGAAGCGCGCCGCCGCGGCGAGGCTCGTCGCGGGGAGCGTGGCGAGCGCCTTGAGGTCGGCGTGGACCTTGGTCGGCGTGTACCACCAGAACTTCGTGTTGCCCCAGTCGACGACGTCCTCCTGGGTCGAGAGCCAGTAGTCGTTCGAGCTGTGCTTTCGGCCGTCGGCTCCCTCGAGCTCCAGGCGCAGGAAGTACGTCCGGCTGAGGCCGGAGAGCCTCGGGATCGCGAAGGCGCGAACGACGCCGTCGGGCCCGATGTCGACGCGCGCCTCCCGCGAGAACCTCTCGGCGAGCTTCAGGTCGTGGACGCGCGCCCGGACCTTGAGCCCCTGGAAGCCCTCCTGGAGATCGTTCACGACGGCCACCGAGCGGTCGTCGTAGGAGTACTGCACGTGCAGCGGCGCGCAGGCCTTCTTCGAGCCGTAGTAGCCGCCGCCCGGCCGCAGGTACCAGTCGTACAGGTGCCAGATCATCGACGGCCAGGCGTTGTTGAGCATCCACTGGATCACGCCGGTCGCCGTGCACTTGTTGCGGCCGAACGCCTCGAACATCGCGCGCTGGCCCTCGTAGGCCAGCGCCTGCGCCTTGCGGGCGTAGTCAAGGACCCCGGTGGCCTTGCCGTAGCGCGCCTCGAGGGCGTCGGTGAACAGCTTGATGTCCTTGAACTCGTCGCCGCCCGCGTGGAAGCGCCACACGTCGTCCATGGGCCACAGGCTCTTCTCGGGGAGCATGGCCTTCAGGCTGTCGATGGGCGGCACCGCGGCGCCGGGCCCCACTTCGGTCGCGAAGCCGAACGCGCCGCCGCGCTTCTTGTCGAGGAGCCAGTAGGAAGGCGGGATGTAGTCGTAGGGGCCGCGCATCTTCACCCCGCTCGGCCCGCTCACGGGGCCGGGCGTGTCGGTGGCGTTCGAGAGGACCGGCTTGGACCACTCGAGCTCCTTCAGCACGTCGAGGTACGCCTGCTCCACCCTCGCCACGGGCGGGAAGTCGCTGCCGTTGAGCCAGACGAAGACGCTGGGGCGGTTGCGGATGCGGCGGATCTGGTCGCGCAGCGACGCGGGGCCGACCCGGTGGTCCTCCTCGTCCCACTTGTCCCACATCTCCCACTGGTCGCAGCAGCACCAGCCGGGCATGACCAGGAGACCCATCTCGTCGGCGAGGTCGTAGAAGAGCTCGCTCTCCAGCTTGCCCTCGAGGCGGATCGTGTTGAGCCCCATCTCGCGCGTGTAGCGCAGCTCGGCCTCGAGGCGCTCGCGGGACGCGGGACGCAGGAGCATGTCGGACGCCCAGCCGCCGCCCCGGATCAGGATCGGCTTGCCGTTGACCTTGAACAGCCGATGGCCTTCCCTGGTCAGCTCCGAGTCGTACTGCACGATCCCGAAGCGGACCGTCTGTCGGTCCGAGACCGCGCCGAGGACTTCGCTGTCGAGGACCAGCGTGTGGAGGTTCTGCGGGCCCATGCGGTGCGGCCACCAGAGGCGCGGGCGCTTGATCTCGAGCTGCGGCACGTCCTCGGGCGTGAAGCGCACCAGGCTCTTCTCGCGGGGCCCGAGGCTGATGCGCTTCGAGAACTGGATCGCCTCGATGGCGCCGCGCACCACTCCGCTCACCGGACGATCGGAGGTGTTGCGCGCTTCGACGGTGACCGTGAGCCGCGCCGTGTCCAGGGAGGGGAGATCCACCCGCGTGACGACGTGGGGGTCGCGCAGGGCGATCGGACCGCTCTCGACCAGGGAGACCTCGCCCCACAAGCCCATGTTCTTGTCGGCCGGCGTGGGGTTCCAGTCCACCCACATGAACGCCAGGTCGTGGGGTTCCGGGGCGAAGACCTCCACCGCCACGGCGTTCGTCTCCCCCGGACGCGCCACGGCGCTGACGTCGAGCTCGTAGCGGCGGAACGCGCCGACGATCTCGTCCTTGCCCGCGAGACGCGTGCCGTTCATCCAGATGTTGGCGCGGTAGTTGATGCCCTCGAAGCGAAGCGTGAGGGCCCGCCCGGCGAGGGCGGCCGGCACGTCGAATTCCGTCCGATACCACCACGACGGCTTGAACGGGCTGTCCGCAGGCGTCTCGAGCAGGGTGAAGCGCTGGCCGATGGGGTACGTCGTTCCCGGAATCTGGCGCAGGTTCATCCCGAAGTACGGATCCTTGAAATGGCCGCTCTCCACCAGAGCCCCGACCACCGTGTTGGGAACGGCGACGGAGTGCCACCCGGCGGTGTCGAAGCCCGGCTGGGACAGCGCGCTCCCATCCTTGCCTGCCTTGGCCGAGGATTGGAGCTGCCAGGCCTGCAGCATGCGACCGGGCGCGGCGGCGGCGCGGGGCGTCACGACCGACAGGAGGCTGGCCGCGAGGGCGAGCCAGGGGAGCCGGCGCATGGGACCTCCGTTTCGAAGCGGGTGGGGAGGTTAACCTCGGAGCGCGGCCCTTGCAAGACTTTGTTAAGTCACTTTAATATTCGGAACCTCGGAATCCATGGGTTCAGAGGCCAGACGAACGGCGGGTCGCGCTCTTCCTGACGCTGCGCGGCACGGCGCCCGACATGCGGCACACATCCGCGGCCTCAACATGGAGCGCGTGCTGGCCGTTGTCATGGCGCGCACGGCGCCGTTCACCCGCAACGAGCTGATGGAGGCGACGGGGCTGTCGGCGCCCACCGTGGGCAGCCTGACCGCCCACCTCATCCGCGCGGGCGTGGTCGCCGACCGCGG
>DASSJI010000228.1:0-17406 GCA_035691285.1 Vicinamibacteria bacterium
ACTCGATCTCCTTCAGGTCGCGGAACAGGCCCCCGCCCAGTCCACGGAGGGCGGCGAGCAGGGCGAAGGCGAGCGCGTAGGCCGTCAGCGCCGCGGCGGCGACACGCTCCCCGCGGGCGCGCGCCAGGGCGAGCCCCGCCAGCGAGAGGAGCGGCCATGCCCATCCATAGAAGAGCGGGATCCGCGACAGCGTGAGGGCGAGGCCGCCGCGCGTCCCGACGCTCCCCTCCATGCGCGCGCCGCCGGCCACGGCGGGCAGGATCTCGCCGAAGAACGCGCGCAGGAACGGATGGTAGAGCCAGAGCACGGTGATCGCGCTCGAGGCACCGAGGACGAGCAGCAGGCGCCACGCGTGCTTGCGTTCCACGGCAGCCGCCGCGAGGAGGAAGGCGGCGACCGTGAACAGACTCGACACGTAGAGGAGCTGGCTCAGCAGCGCAGCCACGAAGACCAGGGCCAGGCGGCCGAGGACGGGACGGATGAAGTAGGCGAGGGTCGCGGCCACGAGCAGCACGTCGGCCAGGTGGCCCCACAGCGTGACGGTCATGGCCAGGAGCAGCCGGCTCATCAACGGCGGCAGGAACGCGGCCAGGAGGGGCGCCACGGCGGGTACGAGGGTCGAGCGCGGGAACGCGAGGCGCGCGATCAGGAAGATCCCCAGCACCTCGAGGCTCGCGGGCACGAGGCCGGCGAGGCGGTAGAGCGACTCGATGCGATCCGGCTCCCGGGGCCAGAGGCTCGGCAGGAAGAAGAGCGGCGAGTACGGGAACGCGTAGGCCTTCCCCGCGACGATGCGCGGGTAGCCCACGTTCGTCTTCTCCTGCGCGGCGACGGCGCGCTCGGCGAGAGAGCCTTCGGTCTCGCCGAGCGCCACGATGAACCGGCGCGCGTTGCCGAAGTCCGGGTAGTAGCTCGCCGGATGGACGAGGGGCGCGCCGCGTCCCAGGAACGCCAGGGCGAGAGCGGCGAGGGCCCAGCGGCCGCCCGGCTGCCGTCGGAGCAGGAGCGTGGCGGGCGTCAGGAGCGCGAGGCCGGGCAGGGACAGCCGCCCGACGACGTGGGCGAAGGCGAGCGGATCGAGGTGGATCGCCGCGAGCGCGGCCAGCGCGGCAGGCAGGACCAGCAGCCCCGCCGCCTGCGTGCCGTGCCCGGCCCACCGGAAGAGCGCGAAGAGAGAGGCGAGGAGGAGGGCGGCAGCGGCGAGCCGGGCGGTCTCCGGGCGCAGCCGTCCGCCCGGCCCGGGGGCGATCCGGATCCAGTCGAAGCGAAGGCCGCGCGGTCCCTCTTCCTCCGACGTCGTCACGAAGCGGACGCGAACCGGGGTCCCTGCAGGCGCGTCGAGCCCCGCGCGGCGAACGAAGAACACGCCGCCCCGCGCCTCGAAGCGGTCGAGGACGCGGCCGCCCATCTCCACGGCGATCTCGGCGGAGCGCAGCACCCGTGCGGCTCGGAAGGACACCTCGATCGGGCCGGACGCGACGAGGGGCAGCGCGACGGCGGCGTCCTTTCCCGCCCAGCGCGTCGCGAGCAGCCCCTCGATCTCGTACCGCGGCTCGAAGCCCTCGAGGTAGGCGCCGGCGTTGGGACCGAGCTTCAGCTCGGCCGCTGCCCGAGTCGGCGCGAAGGAGGCCGCGAACGGCGCGACCGCCAGGGCGGCGGCCGCAGCCAGGTCCCCCGCTCTCATGGGCGGCCATCTTGGGTCCGGGAGGCGCCGCCGGGCAAATCGAGTCCCGCCGCGCTACACTTCCGGGTTTCATGAAGAGCGCCGCGCAGCCGCTACGGGACCGTTCCGTGCTCGTCACGGGCGGCTCCGGCTTCATCGGCTCCCACCTCGCACGCGCCGTGCTGGGGCGAGGAGCCCGCCGCGCAGTGCTCCTGGACCGGCGCGAGCAGGACCCGTCGCGGTGCGCCGGCGAGGTCGAGTTCGTACGCTTCGAGCTCGGAAGGGATCCCCTGGCAGACCTCGTCCGCCACCTCGAGGGCATCGAACTCCTCTTCCACCTGGCGGCGGAGAAGCACAGCCAGGAGCAGCCGGACCCCGAGCGCGTCCTGCGCGCCAACGTCCTCGGCACGCAGGCGCTGCTGCTCGCGGCGGTCGAGGCGCGGGTGAGGAAGGTCGTGTTCACGTCGTCGGTGTACGCCTACGGCCGGATGAGCGGAGCGCCGATGGACGAGGCCGAGGTGCCGCGCCCGACCACCGCCTACGGCGTCTCCAAGCTGACCGGAGAGCACCTTGTCGAGCAGGCGCGCCTCGCCCACGGGCTTCCGGGCGTGAGCCTGCGCTTCTTCTTCGTGTACGGCCCCGGCCAGGATGCGGGGCGCGGATACCGGACGGTCATCGTGCGGAACTTCGAGCGCCTGAGGCGCTCCGAGCCGCCCACGGTCTACGGCGACGGCCGGCAGACCCTCGACTACGTGTACGTGGACGACGTCGTGGAGGCCGCGCTCCTCGCCATGGAGCGCGACGTCTCGGGCCTCACGCTGAACGTGGGCTCCGGCGTCGGCACCCCCGTGGGCGCCTTGCTCGACGCCATGATCGCGACGGCCGGAAGCCGCGCCTCCAAGGAGTACCTGCCGCCCGACGCCACCGCCGGGAGCTCGCGGGTGGCCCGCATCGATCGGGCGCGGCAGGCGCTCGGATGGGCGCCCAGCACGAGCCTCGACGACGGCCTCCGGCGCACGTGGGCCTCCCTCCAGGAGGCGTGCCCCGCGTGACCGCTCCCCTCCAGCTCAGCGTGGTAGCTCCCTGCTTCAACGAGGCGGGCAACCTCCCGGAGCTGGTGCGCCGCCTGCGCACGGTCTTCGAGCGGCGCCGGCTCGAGGGCGAGATCGTGCTCGTCGACGACGGCAGCCGGGACGAGACGGGCGCGGTGATCGACGCCCTGGCGGCGCAGCACGCGAACGTCGTCGCCGTGCACCACCCCACGAACCGCGGCATCACCGCCGCCTGGGAGTCCGGCCTCGAGAAGGCCCGCGGCGAGCACGTCTGCTTCATCGACGCCGACCTGCAGTACCTGCCCGAGGACGTGTGGCGGCTGTGGCGCGAGCTCCAGCTCTCCCATCCCGACCTCGTCCAGGGCTACCGGAGCTCGATCGGCCGGCTGCGCGACTCGCGCTTCCTGCTCTCCAAGGGCCTCAACTTCCTGCTCAACACGCTGTTCGGGATGGCGCTGCGCGACAACAAGTCCGGCTTCGTGCTCGCCCGCCGCGAGACGCTCGCCCACGTGCTGCGCCGACGCTACCGCTACCGCTACTTCCAGACCTTCGTCACGGTCTCGGCCGCGGCGAAGGGATACACCGTGCGCGAGGTGGAGACGCTCTTCGAGAGCCGCCTCGTCGGCGAGTCCTTCATGCCCCGCTTTCCGCTGCGGGTCGTGGCCGGCGCCCTTCTCGACCTCGCCAAGGGGCTCGTCGAGTTCCGGTTGTGGCCGCAGTGGGAGAGCCCGCTCCAGGCATTCCTCGAGGCCAATCGTCCGTCCCGCGAGGACCCGCCCCTCCCGAGCTGGCGCGCCGCCCTGTTCCGGCTCTTCTTCGCGACCATGCCGCTCCACAAGTGGACGATCACGCGCCGGGCCGCGGTCTGCTACCGCGACCTCAAGCGCAGCCAGTGGCTGTCCACGGCCAAGATCCGCGAGCTGCAGGAGGAGCGCCTCCGCCGCCTCGTCGACCACGCCTACCGCCACGTGCCCTATCACCGCGAACGCATGGACGCCCGCGGCCTGCGCCCTTCGGACGTCCGCGGCCTGGACGACCTCCCCAAGCTCCCGCTGCTCACGAAGGACGAGGTCCGCGAGAACCTCTTCTTCGACCTGCTCTCGGACAACCACGACTACCGCCTGGTCCAGCGCATCACGACGAGCGGCTCCACTGGCGAGCCCTTCGTCTGCTTCGCCGACCGGAGCCAGCTCGAGATGCGCTGGGCGGCGACGCTGCGCAGCATGGAGTGGACCGGCTACCGTTTCGGGGATCGCCAGGCGCGGCTGTGGCACCAGACGATCGGCATGAGCTGGAGCCAGGTCGTGCGCGAGCGCCTCGACGCGCTCTTCAACCGGCGCATCTTCATCCCGGCCTTCGAGATGTCCGAGGCCGACGTGGCGCGCGCCCTCTCCCGCATCGAGCGGCACCGGCCCGACCTCATCGACGGCTACGCCGAGTGCTTCAACTACCTGGCTGGCCACCTGAAGGGCCGCATGGCCGCGGTCCGCCCGAAGGGCATGATCTCCTCCGCCCAGGTGCTCCCCGACGAGAGCCGCGCGGCGATCGAGGCGGCCTTCCACACCAAGGTCTTCGACAAGTACGGCAGCCGGGAGTTCTCGGGCATCGCCTACGAGTGCGAGGCCCACGCCGGCCATCACGTCGTGGCGGAGAGCTACGTCGTCGAGGTGCTCAAGGACGGGCGGCGGGCCCTCCCGGGGGAGACCGGGGAGGTGGTGATCACCGACCTCAACAACCTCTGCATGCCGTTCCTGCGCTACCGGATCGGCGATCTCGCCGTGGCCATGGACCCCCTCGAGCCCTGCCCGTGCGGACGCGGTCTGCCGCGGCTGGGGCGCATCGAGGGCCGCATCCAGTCGATGATCGTCGGCGCCGAGGGGCGCGTCGTCCCGGGCTCGCTGTTCCTGCACATGTTCAAGGACTACGACTGGATGCTGCGGCACTTCCAGGTGGCCCAGGAGCGCCCCGGCGAGGTGAGGCTCAAGGTGGTGAAGGGCCCGCGCTTCGAGGCGGCTGCCTTCGAGGCCCTGCTCGAGGAGCTGCGACGTTACCTGGGACGCGGCTGCCGCATCGACGTCGACTTCGTGGACGAGATCCCCATGGTGCGCACGGGCAAGCGGCCGACCAGTCTCTCGTCGGTGAAGCTCGACTACCAGGACATCGGCAAGAGCGTCGTCCCGCCGCCGGGCTCGTGAGCTCCGGCTGCACCGAGCGCGTTCTGGCCGCGCCGTGCGCGGCCTTCGTGCTCTTCTTCGGGGGCTTCACGCTGTGCGCCAACGCCGTGGTCCAGCTCGGTCTCGGCCTGGTTTGGCTCCAGTGGCTCGTCCCCGTCGTGCTGCTGGCGAGCGGCCTCGGGCTCCGCGCGTTCCTGCGTCGTCGGGACGGGGAGGAGCCGCCGCCCGCGCGGCCGGCGACCACGAGCGCTCCGGGCCGGCTCGAGCGGATCGCGCTGCTCGGAGCGGCGGCCCTCGCGCTGCTCCGCGTCGCGGGCGCTTCCTACACGGTCTGGTGGGCCCTCGCGACCGCGCTGCTGGGCGCCTGCTTCCTCCTTCTGCGCTTCGCGACCTGCGTCGCGACCGACCCTCCCTCCCGCGCCGGCGACCGGCGCGTCCTGATCGCCCTCGCGGCGGTGTGCGCCGCCGTGACCCTCGTCGCCCACCGGCCGGACCGCGACGACGCGTACTACCTCAACGTAGCCGCCGCGGCGCTCGACCAGCCCACGCGTCCGCTGCTGGCGAACGACACCCTCCACGGCATCCCCGGGGCGCCCACCCTGCTCCCCAACTACCGCGTTCACTCGATCGAGCTGCTGACCGCCGTGACCGCCTCGCTCCTGGGCCTCGAGCCCATCCGGGTCGCGCACCTGCTGTGGCCCCCCGTCTTCGCGGCCTTGTCGGTGTGCGCGGGGGCCCTCTACCTGCGCGCCCTGGTCGGAGCGTCCTGGCGCCCCGCGCTCGCGGCGCTGGTGGTCGTGCTGCTCGCCGCGGGGACGACGCAGGGCTCCTACGGGAACTTCGCCTTCGTCCGGATGTTCCAGGGCAAGGCAGCGATGGTTACCCTCGCGCTGCCCCTCGTCGCCCGCTACGCTCTCGACGCGGCGTCCTCACGGCCGTGGAGCTGGCCGTTGCTGGCGCTCGCACAGGTGTCGGCGGTGGGCCTGTCGGCCAACGCCCTCTATGCGGCCCCGCTCACGGCCGGCCTCACCCTGGCCGGCTGCTGGCGCCCGGAGTGGGCGTCGACGCGCCGCACCGCGCTGGGCCTGCTGGCCTCGGCGCACCCGGTCGCGATGGCGCTCGTCGTGCGTGCCGGCTTCGACCGGAAGGTGGCCCTGGTCAGCATGGGGCCAGCAGTGAGCGCGGAGCAGGCGCTGACGATGGTCGTCGGGTCGGGGGCGGGCGCGTGGTTCTGGCTCACCGCCCTGACGGGCGCCTGGGTCGTCGCCCGCGGCGCGGCGCGGCGCTCGACCCTGGGCTTCGCCCTCGGGACGCTGCTCTTCCTGTTGAACCCGTTCCTGGACCGCTTGCTCTGGCAGCACGTGACGGGCCGAACCCTGCTGTGGCGCATCCTCTGGGCGGTGCCTTTGCCGGCATGGCTCGCGGCGCTCCTCTGCGTTCCGCTCTGGCTCGGGGACTCGAGGTCGCGGCGCGGCGCGCGCGGCGCGGCCGTGGCCGTGGCGCTGGCCGGCTTCGTGGGCGCCAGCGCGGGTCTCGCCACGCTCTCGCCCGGGAACGACACGCGGCTCCACGCTCCCGGCCTGAAGGTCCCAGAGAGCGAGTACCGGGCGGCCGCGCTCCTGGTGCGCTCGACGCCGCGCTACGCGCGGGTCCTCGCCCCGACCGCGGTTTCGGCCTGGGTCGCCACCTTCGCGGACCGCCGGTATCCCATCGTGGTGCGTCCCCACTACCTCGAGGTGCTGGCCGCCTGGACCGGCGAAGGCGAAGCCCGGAGGCGCCTGGCGCTCCAGGCCTGGGTGGATGCGAGCGAGGGGACCGGCGAGCGCAGCGGCGCCACGCGTTTCGCGCGAGGCCTGGACCAGCTCGGCGTCCAGGCGGTCGTCGCCGAACAGAACCTGCCTTGGCTCGCCGAGTTGGAGGAGGTCCTGGCTGGGGCCGGCTTCAGCTCTTCCCAGCACGACGGCTACGCGTTCTTCTGGCGAGTCGCCGGTCCGGACACGGCGCCGGCAGCGCCTGAGTGAGGACCGTGGGATGCGTTTCTGTGTGACGTGCGGGACGGAAACACCGTGCCGGCCGCTCTTCGCCCTCGAGCGGACGATCCTGCGCTGCGAGCGCTGCGGGCTGGTGTTCGCCGATCCCGAAGGGGCTCCGGCCCACGACTACTCGGAGTCCTACTACCGGGGAGGCGTCTACGCCGATTACCTCATGGAGCGGGGCGCCATTCGGCGCAATGCGCAGCGCTCCCTGGCCGCGCTGGAGTCGCTCGTTCCGGGGCGACGGCTCCTGGACGTCGGCTGCGCTGCCGGCTTCTTCCTCGAGGCGGCGCGTGACCGCGGCTGGAGCGTCCGTGGCCTTGACGTCTCGGCCTATGCCGCGGCGTTCGCTCGGGATCGCCTCGGGCTGCCGGTCCTGCTGGGCTCGATCGTCGTGCCGCCCCAAGGCCTCGAAGACTTCGACGTGGTGACGCTCTGGGACGCCATCGAGCACCTGGACCGCCCGGATCTCGCCCTGCTGCGGATCCGGGAACGCCTCCGCGAGGGCGGCGTATTGGCGCTCAGCACGGGGGACTACGGCTCGCTGCTTCGGCGGATCACGGGGCGCCGCTGGCGCCTCTTCCGCGATCCCACCCACAACTTCTTCTTCGACCGCGAGACCCTGCGGAGGCTCCTCGAACGCGGGGGCTTCGAGGTGCTCTCGGTGTCGAGGCGCGGTAAGTGGGTGAGCCTCGCGATGAGCCTGCACCAGTCGCGGCTGCCCAGGGCCGACCGGCTGCGCGACCTTCTCGTCGCCCGCGGGCTGGACCTGGGCCTCTACGTCAACTTGCGGGACGTGATGACCGTGGTGGCTCGGCCGCGTGTCGGATGGCCAGCTCCTGGACCAGGGTCGCCAGCCGGCTCGCCAGCAGCGTCACCTGTGTGAGGACGTAGGCCAGCAGCAGCACGAGCATGCAGAGGGCCACGACCAGCGGTCCCCCTGCGCCGAAGAGCCGAGCCAGCGCCGCCTGGGTCGCCGCGCGCAGAGGCGTGATCGAGACCACTCCCGCCGAGGCGGCGGCCAGCGCCACCAGGATCACGCCGTAGCCGACGTAGAGCCTGCCGATCCGCACGAGGTTCAGCACCCAGATCAGGAAAGCCAGGGCGAGCGCGTCGATAACGAGTCCGCCGGTCCACGTCATCGTCTCGCCTCCCTTCGCGCGAGCGACGCCTGGGTGAGTCCCAGCACGAGCAGGAGCAGGGTCTTGAGCGGATACTCCAGGGCGCTCACCAGGCCGTACATCGACTGGCCGTGGAGGCGCTCCGGCATCGCGATCGGGAACTCGCCGACGCGATAGCCGAGCCGCATCAGGTACACGAGCGCCTCGGCATGGAAGTCCAGGAACTGCCCCCGAATGAGCGGCGCGAAGACGACCCGGCGCATCGCCTTGAGGCCCGAGGTGGTGTCGTACACCCGCTGGCCCGTGACCAGGGACAGGAGCAGCGACAGCGTCCGCATGCCGAGCCGCCGGCCCAGGGGCGCCCCCGCGTAGCGCTGCGAGGCGACGTAACGCGAGCCGATCAGCATGTCGAAGCCGCCCGCGCCGAAGGCCTCGAGCATGGCCCGAACCTGCTCCGGCGGGTGCTGTCCGTCCGCATCGAGGGTGACGAGGCCTTCGTACCCGGAGCGCGCGGCGTACTTGAGGGCGGTCTGGATCGCTCGCCCGTAACCGAGGTTGCAGTAATGCCGGGCCGTCCTGACTCCGAGCTCGTCCAGGATGCGGCCGGTCCGGTCGCGCGAGCCGTCGTCGACCACGAGCAGGTCGTACTCCGGCAGCTCGCGTCGAACCCTGGCGACGAGGTCCGCCACGGTCGCCTCCTCGTCGTGGGCGGGGACGGCCAGGAGGATTCGACTCGCCATCGAAGTGCGGACTATACCTCGCGTTCGCTGGTCGGCCCCGCCGGTCCGCCCCTCGGCCGCGAGCTATCATGCGGAACCAGGTGGCTCTTTCCCTCGGAGGCCCCGCCGCGCACCGCGCCGTCGAGGCCGCCGCTCTCGTGGCCGCACTGGCGTCGGTCGGCTGCGCACGCGCGCCGGCGCGCGTCGTGCTCGTGACCATCGACTCGCTGCGCGCGGACCACGTGGGGCCGCGGGCGGAGGGCCCGTCGCTGACGCCGTCCCTCGACGCCCTCGCCCGCGACGGCGTGACGTTCGCCGACGCGATCACGAACTGCACGGTCACCCGCTGCTCGCACGCCTCGCTCCTCACGGGGCTCTACCCGTGGCGACACGGCCTGCTGGACAACTCGGGCAGGATCGGCGACGTCGCCGCTCTGCCCGCGCTCCTGCAGCGGCGTGGCGTCGCGACCGGGGCCGTGGTCAGCAGCCTGCCCCTCAAGGGGCTCCTGCCCGGATTCGACTCGGCCCACGAGGGCTTCGGCGCCGCCGAGGAGGGGCGCAGGCGCTACCCGGTCAAGCGGCCCGAGCAGACGACGCAGGCGGCGGTGCAGTTCCTCGACGCGCATCCGGACGGCCCGTTCTTCCTCTGGATCCACTACTTCCCGCCCCACGGCCCGTATACGCCCCCGGCCGCCTTCCTCGACGCAGATCCGGCGGCCGCCGGCCCGCGGCTCGAGGTCGGCGAGCGCAACTACGAGAAGGCGCGCATCCCCGCCTACCAGGCGCTGCCGGGGATCCTCGACGCCCAGGAGTACCGGCGCCGCTACGCAGCCCACGTGCGCTACGTGGACGCCTTCGTCGGCCGCCTGCTCGACCGTCTTCGCGAGCGCGGGCTCTACGACGACGCTCTCGTCATCGCGACCTCGGACCACGGCGAGAGCCTGGGCGAGCACGGCTGGTACTTCCTCCACGGCAACCTCGTGTACCAGGAGCAGGCTCGCGTGCCGCTGATCGTCAAGTGGCCGCGCGGGACGGCGCGGGGAACGCGCTCCAGTGCCCCCGTGGAGCTCGTCGACGTCGCCCCGACGGTCGCGAGCATGCTGGCTCTCCCGGGCTTCGCGGCGGACGGGCAGGCTCTCCGGCCCTCGGCGGGCGCCGCGCCGCGTCTGCGCTTCACCCAGTCGAACGACGCCGAGCTGGTCGCGATCCTCGACGGCGCGCGGAAGCTGATCATGAAGCGCGGACCCACCACCTACACCGACGCAGGCTACCCGGCCCTGGAGCTCTTCCACCTCGACCGCGACCCGCTCGAGACCTCAAGCGTGCGCGGCGACGATGCCGTGGCCGCCGCGCGGCTCGAGGCGGAGCTGCGCCGACGCTATGCGGGCGTCGTCGGCACCGAGCCCGGCGCGCCCGAGAACGAAGAGGCGCTCCGCGCCCTGGGGTACGTCAACTAGCGCTGCCAGGCGTACGACAGCTTCACGAAGAACTGTCGCTCCGCGCGCTCGAGGCTGTCGGTCTCGCCCAGCTCCCGGTCGTCGCCATAGCCGACGAACAGCACCGTCTGCCAGTTCAGCTTGTAGGCCAGGAGCGCCGAGCCGGAGAAGGCCGCTTCCCTGGCGGCGACCTCGTCCACGTACAGCGAGGGATCGCGTTCCGTCTCCACGTATTGGCCGATCAACCGCGCGAAGGCCCGCGCGGTGAAGTTGTAGGTCGCCCGGATGCGGTCGATCCGCGCCGTGAAGAGGCGCGGACGATCGCCGCGGCCGGGCACGTCGACGTCGAGCCAGCGCCGCCCGTTGTTGATGCGCAGCTCCAGGTGGTCGGTCGGGCGGAGCGTCCATCCCAGGCTCACGTTCCCGCCCTTCCCGGTCCGGACGTTCTCGAAGTCGATCTCTCCTCCCAGGAAGCCTTCCAGGTTGATCTGGGGCAGGAAGCGCGTGGGGCTGGTGTTGAGGACGTAGAGGAGGCGGCTGCGGGGCAGCGTCTGCTTGCCGTCGCCGACCCGGACGTCGTTCCACGCCCAGCGGATGCGCGCGAAGGTGTTGAAGCGGGCGTCCAGGCCGAAGCCGGGGGACAGCTCGTCGTAGAGCAGGTCGCCCTCGCGATCGAGGGAGCGGTCGGCGATGAAGTACGTCCGCAGCCGCCGCACCGGGCCGCTCGTCGGCCGGAACGTCTGGCCGGTGTCGAAGGACAGCTCGCGGAAGCCCACCTGGGGCACGAAGCCGTTGTCGGCGCGGAAGGCGTCGGAGAAGTCCCGGTACTCGAGCCACCAGTCGTGGCTGGGCCGCGAATGGTTCCAGTAGGCGTGGGCACCGTGGCCTTCGAGGGAGCGCCCATCCCACTCCTCGGCCAGGTCGGGCCGCTCCGGCGTGAGCGTGGAGCTCCAGAGGAGCTGGGCGCTCACGTTCTCCCCATCCCTCGGGCGCCACTGGAAATCGGGCCCGAGCACGCGGTTGAAGCCGCCGCCCTCGATCTCGCGGTCGGACACGAGCAGGCTGACAAAGCTCCTTCCGAAGTCGTGGCGCGCCCGGAAGACGCCCGCCCAGGAGCGGAAATCCTGGTCGGCGAAGCTCGAGCCGTTCGGCCCGGGGATGATGGCGCTACCACCGCCCTCGTCCTCGGCCACGAGTGCCGTGTAGGCGGTCGCGCCGAGGCGGCCGGTGACGCGTCCGCCATAGCGGGGCGAGGTGATGGTGCGCGTGTAGACGGCCTGGATGGGAGTCGAGAGCAGCTCGACGCCCTCGAGAAAGAACGGACGCTTCTCGGGGTAGAACAGCGCGAAACGCTCGTTGGCGTCGATCTGCGCCACGTCGGATTCGATCTGCGAGAAGTCCGGGTTCACGGTGGCGTCGACGGCAGCGGCGGCCGAGGGCGTCCACTTGAGGTCGAACCCCGCCTCTCCAGTCACGGGGCCGCCCTCGAGCGGCGCGCCCAGGTCGCCGGCGGGCTGGTCGGTGCGCCGGCCGTTCACGTACGGCGCGAGCACCAGGTGCCCGCCCCGGGGAAGGCTGCTGAGGCCCTCGAGCTTGCTCTCGTAACAAATGAAGCAGTTCCCGCCCCGCGGCAGGCGGTTGGCGAACATCTGATAGCGGAACTCGCGGGGCCAGTTCCGGTACAGCATGAAGCCCCACGTCTGGGGGTCCGCCGTGGGGTAGCGCAGCGACGAGAACGGGATCCGGATCTCCAGCGTCCAGCCCGCGTCGGAAATGCTCGCCTCGGCGTCCCAGAAGAAATCCGGCGAGCTGTCCTCGCTCCCCGCGGTGTCGTTGCTCACGGCGTCGTACTGGATGCCGCGCGGGTTGGCGAGGAACAGGATCCCGGTCTTGCCGTCGTTGCGGGGATCCAGGATCACTCCGGCGTAGTCCGTCGTGCTGTCCACGTTGTCGCGGTCCGCGTACGGGGCCTTGATGGACTCCGGCTCCGGATCGCTCAGCTCGAGGCCGACGTAGAGATAGCGGTCGTCGTAGGCCAGCCGGCCGACGCTCCGCACCTGCGGCGCCACGTTGTCCCCGGGATTCGTCTCGTACCAGGTGTCGATGGCGAGGGCGTCCTTCCAGCCGGGATCGTCGAGCGCGCCGTCCACCTGGATCGCGCCCTTCGCCCGTGCGATCCGGAACGTCGGCCTGTCCTGGGCGCGGACCGGCCCATCCAGGACGATGAACGCCAGGACGATCGTGGCGAGACAGCGCATGCGTGGCGGTTTTCCGCCTTCGACGCTGGCGGCGCCCCCAACGTTCTGTGAAATGTGGTGAAGCGGCGGCGCGCGCGTCCTGCCTCAGCGAGACTGAGGCAGCACCAGCACCGCGGCCATCGGCTGCGGCGCGCGGGCGTCGGCGCTGGTTCGCACGGCCGAGGGCTTCGCCGGCGGGCGCACGGGCGCCTGGCGCCGAGCGGACGGCGCGGCAACCAGGACGGGCGGCTTTCGCACGGGAGCGGCGGCGGCCGGCCGCTCGGGGCGCACGAGGGGTCCGAGGGCCGTCTGGACGACGGAGCCCAGCGACACGCTGGCGGCGCCCAGGAGCACGGCCGCGGCGCTGCCGCGGAACGCGAGCAGGCTGCGACGCGCCCAGCGCGCGCCTGCCGATGCCGGCTTCGGGATCCTGGCCATGCCACACACGGCGGCGGTGCGCTGGACCGCGTGGGAGAGCGCGGATGTCGCGATCCAGAGCCGCATGAAGGAGAAGGCGGCGAGCGTCGTGGCGAAGAGCGCGCCGAACAGGACCCCGACCGGCCAGCGGGACGCGTCGAGGGCCGACGCCGCGGCCAGCGCCAGGGAGAGCGCCGCGAGGCCGAGGGCGCCGACGCCGGTGAGGCGCAGGCGCGTCGCCACCCGCAGCAGGACCCGGCCCTGGGCGTGCTCCTCGACGAGCGCGCTCAGGTCGAGCCTCGCCCAGGGGCCGAGGCCGACGGACAGGTCGCGGTCGTGCTGCCAGCCGTCGTCCACGGCGATGGCCTTCACGGCCCGCGTGGCGCGCAGCTCCTTGACGACGCCGTGGAGCACGGTCTCGACCGCGGTCCAGCTCTCTCCCCAGTACCGGCCGAGCAGGGTCTCGCCGGCGCACATCCGGAGCGCCGCGAACCCCGCGCCGGCGCTGCGCGCCAGGCTGCGCCGGGGCGTGCCGGAGACCTCGGGCGGCACGTCGCTCGGCGGGTTCATGAGCCCGCGCACGAGGCCGCGCAGGCGGGCGAGGGGCTGGATGAAGTGCAGCCACGCGATGGTGCGGCGGTAGCGGGCGCGGCTCTCGGCCGCCGAACGTCCTTCGATGGGCCCGAGGCCGGCGACATCGGAGCGCCCTGCGTAGCGGAAGCACTTGACGAGGGTCGTGGCGAGCATCGCCAGGCCCGCCACGACGGCCCCCGCTGCCGCCAGGGGCCACGACGACAGGAGCCCGAGAAGGCCCGCGGCGATGAGCGCGATCCAGGCCGCCTGCCACTGCACCGAGTGCGGCAGGTAGCTCGCGGCGGGGGCGCCCGTGAAGTACACCGACGGGAACGCAGCCGTGCCCCACAGCCCGGCGTTGATGCGGGCCCGGGTCAGGGAGCGCACGAAAGGAAGCGCGCTGTAGATGCGGCCGCGCCACAGCACGTGCCGGCCCTGGAACTTGTCGGGGTGGTGCGGCGCGAGCCACAGCTCGCCCTCGCCGTAGCCGATCTGCTGCCGCCAGTAGGCCTTGATGGAGGCGCGGTGGTGGTGCCAGACGAGGGCCGCGGGGGCGAAGCCGATGCGCCAGCCCTTGGCCTGGAGCCGCCAGCACACGTCCACGTCGTCGCCGGCGCGCAGGAACACGGGGTTGAAGCCGCCGATCGACAGGAGCGCTGCGCGGTCGAAGGCCATGTTGCAGCCGGGAACGTGCTCGGCCGTGCGGTCGTCGAGCAGCACGTGGGTGGGGCCGCCGGGGGCGCGGGCCACGCACTGGGCGATCCAGGGATCGTCGGGCGGCACGACGTTCGGCCCGCCCGAGCCCACTACGTCGTCGTTGAGGAAGGGCTGGACGAGGTAGGTGAGCCACTCCGGGTCCACGCGCACGTCGGCGTCGCAGTACGCGACGATCGCCCCGGTGGCCGCGTGGGCGCCGACGTTGCGGGCGTTGGAGAGGCCTGCGTTGGGATGGACGTCGATCGTCCGGACGCCGGCGTGGGCGCGGGCGATCGCCGGCGTGGCGTCCTTCGAGCCGTCGTTCACGAGCACGACCTCGTAGTCCGGATAGTTGAGCCGCTCGAGGGAGGCGAGGCAGTCCTCGAGGGTGTCGGCCGCGTTGTAGGCGCAGACCACCACCGACACCTTCGGCCAGCGCTTCTTCTCCTCGGCGGGAAACGGCGCGTCGGCGAAGGCCTGCGTGACCGCGGCCAGGGCCGGCTTGGGCCGGCGCCGCTCGTCCACGAGACCGAAGGCCCAGTCCTTCACGTCCTGGCCGCCGCGCCACCACTCGTCGGTCCACGCGTAGGCGAAGACCCCGCAGGCGCCCTCGCGGAAGGCGGCGCCGATCTGCATCGCCGTGAGCGCGGCCTGGCCGTCCTCGCCCTCGTGGAGGCTGCACGCGCCCGCCTCGGCGAGCAACAGCGGCTTGTTCCCGGCGATGTGCTGGAGCCGCGTCAGGTAGGAGCGCAGCTTCCTCTCGTCGTGGAGGTAGACGTTGAAGGAGCACACGTCGAAGCAGTCGAGGTCGAGGAACTCGGTGGGCGGGTAGTTGACGTAGGTGAAGCGGCCCTCGGGCGCCGCCTGTCGCGCCTCGTCCACGAGCTCGCGCAGGAAGCGCTCGACCTTGCGGCGGCCGTGCCAGCGCACCACCGGAGGCGGGATCTCGTTGCCGAGGGCCATCAGCAGGACCGCCTTCTCGTCGCGCAGGCGGCGCACCTCGTCGATCACCTGCTTCCGGATCTCGCGGGTGAGCTTCGCGTCGTCGAGGAACGCGACGTGCTGGGTCCAGGGCAGGCCCACCATGAGCCCGAGATCCCAGCGCTCGGCAGCTTCCAGCATGTCCTCCCGCGGCGGCGTGTAGAGGCGGACGGCGTTGATGCCCCGCGCGCTCATCAGGGCGAAGTCGCCCGCGACGCGTTCGGAGGAAGGGAACTGCGACCCGTCGCTCCGCGGAGCGAAGGTGCCGTAGGTGACGCCCTTGAGGTAGAAGGTCTCCTGCCCCGATCTGAAGAATTTGCCGCTGATCACCGGCCGGGGGCCCGACGCGCCGACGCTGTCCATCGCCGGAGGGATCGGGAGAGCAAGCCCTGTGCCCACGGGCAGCGCCCCGCAATTGGGGCTTCAATCTATTGACGCATCAGGTGTTAGCTTCGGCACGATTGCGGTGACGTTGGTGTGACGCACGTGCACCTTTTCGCCTGCGGTCGCCCCAATTCGTGCATGGCCAAGGGGCCGACAGGAATCCCCAGGTCGCGCCCGCCGTTCCAACGGGTTGCCGGCCAGGTGATGGCCGTCGAGGAGGAAGCTATGAGGAACGACAAGCTGCTGATGGCGGCGATCGCCGGAATCACGCTGGGCGTGACGGCGTCGCCCCGAGCCATTGCCGCCGACAAGGACGAGGTGAAGTGCTGGGGGATCAACGCGTGCGGATCCCACGCGAAGTGCTCCGTGGGCGAGGACGATCTCGCCGCCTTCAAGGCGCTGCTGGGAGCGAAGGAGTTCGCGGCGAAATTCGGGAAGTCCGAGGCGCACGGCTGCGGCTCCCACGCGAGCTGCGGCGGCTCGTCCCAGATCCTCAACTGGACGACGGCCACGGCGGGCGAGTGCAAGGCTAAGGGCGGCTACCTGGTCGAGACCAAGGACGGCAAGAAGGTGGCGAAGAAGGCCTAGGAGAGGGCGCGGAGCGCTGCCGCCAGGCGCGGCAGCGCCTCGTCGATCTCGCGCTCGCCCACCGCCCCGACGCTCAACCGGCACCATCCGTCGTCGGCCGTCACGCCGAAGGCCTGGAACGGCACGACGGCGAGGCCCGCAGCGTCGAGCAGGTAGCGGCGGACGTCCTCGTTCGTGCGCAGCTCCCCTGCCGGAGACCGTCGCCCGAAGGGATGGATTCGCGCCGCGAGGTAGATCGCTCCCTGCGGCGCCAGGCTGTCGACCGGAAGCCCGCCCGCGCGAAACTCCTGCAGCCCGCGATGCAAGCGCTCCAGGCGCGCCTGGAGCTTGCGCAGGTAGCCCGCGTGGAACGCGGCGACGCCGGCGGCATCCTCGAGCACGGCCGCCGTCGCCACCTGTTCGGCGCGCGGCGCCCACGCCCCGACGTGGCCCAGCACCGCCGACAGGCGCGCCACGATGTCCGCCGGGCCCACGGCCCAGCCCACGCGCAGCCCGGTCGCCGCGAAGCCCTTGCTCACGCCGTCCACGAACAGCGTGTAGCGGGCCATCTCCGGGCGCAGCTTCGGAGGCGTCACGTGGGGCGTGCCGGAGAAGCGCAGCATCCAATAGACCTGGTCGTACAGCAGGTACAACGGGCGTGCGCCCTCGCGGTCCCGGTTCCGGTTCTCCTCGAGGATGGCGTCGCACACCGCGCCGAGCGTCGCGGCGTCCAGGGCGGTGCCCGTCGGGTTCAGCGGCGAGTTGAGGCTCAGGAGGCGCGCCCCGGGCAGCGCGGCCCCGAGCGCCGAGCGCGTCGGCAGGAAGCGGTCCTCGGCCCGGCAGGCGACCGGGACGCCGAGCGCGCCGACCATGTGGCAGTAGTGGTTGTTGTTCCAGCTCGGCACCGGGTAGACGACGCGGTCACCGGGATCGCACAGCGTGCGGTAGGCCCCGTAGATCCCGGGACGCGCGCCGCCGGTGACGATCACGGAGTCGACGCCGTACTCGAGGCCCAGCTCGCGCGCGTACAGCTTGCGGATCGCCTCGCGCAGGGCCGGCACGCCTGACGCGGGCGGGTAGTTCGTCTCGCCGCAATCGACCGCGGCGTGGATCGCCTCGCGCAGCCGCTCGGCCAGGGGGAAGTGCGCGGGGCTGAAGTCGCCGACCGTGAGGTCGAGGACAGGCCGCCCGGCGGCCTGGAGGGCGCGGATCTCGGCGGCGATGCGCAGGATTTCCGAACCCACGAGTCCAGCCGCCATCGTCGAAACGCGCGGACCGGCTTCCGGACGAGCTTGTGTGGGACTCACCGCTGCCTCCTCGGTGTATCCATCATACGGGCCGCAGTGCAGGCGG
>DASSJI010000229.1:0-5387 GCA_035691285.1 Vicinamibacteria bacterium
CTCGACGATCACGTCGATGAGATCGTCGCGCAGCTCCGGGAGATGGGTGGACTTCCAGTAGTAGTTCCAACCGTGGACGACGGTCGAGTCGAGCGCGCTCTGGAATCCCACGTACGGCGCGGGCCCGACCAGGTCGAGGAGTGGAGTCCGGAATGCGCGGAGCGGGCCGAGCCGCCGCCCACCGTCCTCGATCGGCCCGGCGTAGCAGGTACCCACCATCACCACCGGGCGCCAGTGCAGGTCCCTGGGGACGACCGGCAGCGGCGGCGCCGTGCCGAACCTCACGACCGTGCCGAGCTCGTCGGGAGCGTCGCGCACGAACTCGCGGTAGAAGCGGAGGACCTCCCTGGCGTCGCTCGCGTCCCAGAGGATGGGTCCGGCCAGGACGGTGGGCCCGACGGAGTGGAGGCGGAACTCGAAGGAGGTGACCACGCCGAAGTTGCCGCCGCCCCCTCGCACCGCCCAGAACAGGTCGGGGTGCTCCTCCTCGGACGCGCGCAGCCGCTCGCCGTCGGCGGTCACGACGTCGACGGCGAGGAGGTTGTCGACCGTGAGGCCGTGCTTGCGCATCAGCCACCCGATGCCACCGCCCAGGGTGAGCCCGGCGACGCCGGTGTGGCTCACGATTCCGCCGGTGGTGGCCAGGCCGTGCGCCTGCGTCTCGTGATCGACGTCGCCCCAAAGCGCACCACCCTGCACCCAGGCCCTGCGGCCTTTTGGATCGACCCGCACGCCCCGCATTCCCGAAAGGTCGACGACGATCCCGTCGTTGCAGACGGCGGTGCCCGCCACGTTGTGGCCTCCACCCCGTACGGCGATCTCGAGATCATGGTCGCGGGCGAAACGCACGGCTGCGACCACGTCGGCGGTCCCGATGCATCGGGCGATCAGGCACGGGCGCCGGTCGATGGCACCGTTCCACAATGCACGGGCGATGTCGTAGTCGGCGTGGTCGGTGGTGATCAGCCGGCCTCGGAACCCGGCGATCTCCACGACAGTCGGCCCCTCGCCCCCGCGGCCGTCATCGGCGATGGTCAGGTTCGGCATCGGGTCCTCCTCTCTCGACGGCCTCATCGGACCGCCGCGGACCTCGACCGTCAAGTCAAGAATCTGGACTTCAAAACCGAGGCGGGCCGCGCAATACTGGCGTTGTGAGGACGTACGGACAGTACTGTCCCATCGCCCGCGGTGCCGAGATCTTCGCCGAGCGATGGACACCGCTGATCGTCCGCAACCTGCACCTCGGCTGCGGAAGCTTCAGCAAGATCCTGGAGGGCGCGCCTGGGCTCTCCCGCACCCTGCTCTCACAGCGGCTCGCGCACCTCGAAAGCGTCGGCGTCGTCGAGTCGGCCCCCAAGCCCGGCGGGCGCGGGCACCACTACAAGCTCACGTCCGCGGGCGAGGACCTCTTCACGGTCTGCCAGGCGCTCGGCGAGTGGGGTGCGCGTTGGCTCGAGATCGCTCCCGAGAACCTGGACCCCTTCGTGGCGCTGTGGTCGATGTGCCATTCCCTCCGCCGAGAGCAATTGCCGGATCGACGCGTCGTCATCCGCTTCGACTTCACCGGCCGCCCGCGCCGTGAACGCTATTGGCTGATCATCGAGCGCGGAGACGCCGAGATCTGCAAGACCTACCCCGGCCCCGACGAGGATCTCTACATCACGGCGGATGCCGAGGCCTTCGTCAAATGGCACGCCGGCCAGCTCACCTGGGCCCAGGCCACACGCGAGGACCGCATCCAGCTCGACGGTCCCTCGGCGCTCGTCAGAGCCTTCCCGACCTGGAACGCGCGCAGCATGTTCGCCCATGTCAAGCTGGCGTCGCGCACCCCTCAGGAAGGGAGGAGGACTCGTGAGCAACATGTCTGAAACAGATGCCGAGCGGCTGAGCGACGCGTCTCGAGACCCTGTCATCACCGACGGGGACAAATACAAAGTCGTCATGGAGAATGAACGGGTGCGAGTCCTGGAGTACCGCGACTCGCCGGGTCAGCGGACGTCTCCCCACTATCACCCTGACTATGTCCTGTGTGCCCTGAGCTCCTTCAGGCGCAAGCTCACGCTGTCCGGCGGCCGCGGCGCCGTTGTCGAAGTGAAGGCCGGTCAGGTTGTGTGGGGAAAGGCACAGTCCCATATCGGAGAGAACGTCGGCGACACCGACACCCACGTGCTGATCGTCGAGCTGAAGGCCGACTGAGCGCCGCCTCGAACACGGCGGGCAGCGGCGCGCCCCGCGCCTCGTCCCTGCGAGGTTAGACTGCCCCAATGGACGAACTGTGCGATCGTGTCCTGGGCCTCCTGAACGAGGGCGGGCGCCCCGTATCGGTGCGGGAGCTCGTCGGGAGGCTCGGCCTCGCCGGCGGCGCCCGCCGCGAGCTGAAATCCGTCCTGCGCCGGATGATCGCCGATGGCGAGGTGGTGAAGCTCCGCGGCGCGCGCGTGGGGCTGCCGTCGCGAATGAACCTCGTGGTCGGCCGCCTGTCGTGCAGCCCCTCGGGCTACGGCTTCGTCCCGCCCGAAGGCCGCCGCCCCGGCGAGAAGGACGTGTTCGTGGCGGCGGTCAACATGAAGGAAGCCCTGCACGGCGACCGGGTGGTGGTGCGCGTCGAGCGGACCGCGCCCAAGGGCCCGGAAGGGCGCATCATCCGCGTGCTGGAGCGCGCCCAGCAGCGTCTCGTGGGTCGCTACGAGGAGGACGGACGCTTCGGCGGCCACGTGGTGCCCTTCGACCGCCGCATCCTCCACGAGCTCTTCGTCCCCGCGGGGGAGGCCTCTGGCGCGGCAGCTGGCCAGATGGTCGTGGCCGAGATCACGCGCCCGCCGACGGCGACGCGAAACCCGATCGGGCGCGTCCTCGAGATCCTCGGCCGCTTGGACGAGCCGGGCGTGGACCTGAAGGTCGTGCTGGCGAAGTACGGGCTGCCGCGGGGCTTTCCGGAGGAGGTCGAGGCGGAGGCAGCGGGCGTGCCGAAGCAGGTGCGTCGGCAGGACGTCGAGGGCCGCAGCGATTTCCGCCAGTGGCCCACGGTCACCGTGGATCCGGAGACGGCCCGGGACCACGACGACGCCATCAGCCTCGACCGCCTGCCGAACGGGCACTGGCGCCTGGGCGTGCACATCGCCGACGTGGCCCACTACGTGGCCGAGGGCTCGGCCCTCGACCAGGAGGCCTACCTGCGGGGCACGTCGGTCTACTTCCCCGACACCGTCGTGCCCATGCTGCCCCACGCCCTCTCGAGTCACATTTGCTCCCTCGTCGAGGGCGAGGACCGGCTGACCCAGAGCGTCGTCATGGAGCTGGACGATCGCGGGCGGGTCCTCGATGCCGAGTTCCACGACGGTGTGATCCGGAGCGCCGCTCGCATGAGCTACCAGCAGGTCCAGGCCATCGTGGACGGCGACGCCCCGCTGCGCGAGCGCTACACGGCGCTGGTGCCGCTCTTCGAGCGCATGGACGAGCTGGCCAGGCTGATGCGGCGCCGCCGCTACGAGCGAGGCTCCCTCGACTTCGATCTGCCCGAGCCGAAGCTGGTCCTCGACGCGAGCGGTGCCATGACAGGGATCGTGGCGACCAAGCGCCTCGACAGCATGCGGGCCATCGAGGAGTTCATGCTCGCCGCGAACGAAGCGGTGGCCGCGGAGCTCGGCGGCTCCGGCGTCGGCGCCCTGTTCCGGGTGCACGAGGCGCCGGACCCGCAGCGGGTCGAGGAGTTCTGCGAGCTGGTAGCGTCCTTCGGCTACCGGGTGCCCGCGAACCTGGAAGAGATCCGGCCCGAGGACTTCCAGCTCGTGCTCCGGCAGATCGCGGGCAAGCCCGAGGAGAAGCTGGTCTCGTACCTGTTGCTCAGGACCATGAAGCTGGCCCGCTACCACGAGGAGAACCTCGGCCACTTCGGCCTCGCGACCAGGATGTACGCGCACTTCACGAGCCCGATCCGGCGCTACCCGGACCTCGTCGTGCACCGGGCGCTCCGCGCCGCGCGGCGGGGCGGCGAAGCGGCCGGAGACGAAGGCCTCCGCCAGCGGCTCCCCGAGATGGGCCGTCACCTCTCCGAGATGGAGCGCCGCGCCGACGAGGCCGAGCGCGAGCTGACCGAGTGGAAGAAGGTCCGCTTCATGGCGGACAAGCTCGGGGAGGTGTTCGCCGGCTACGTCACGGGGGTCCAGGCCTTCGGCCTGTTCGTGGAGCTCGAGGAGATCTTCGTGCAGGGCCTCGTCCACGTGTCGTCGATGAGCGACGACTATTACGCCTTCAACGAGAAGGCCCACCTGCTGAAGGGCGAGAACACGAAGCGCGTCTACCGCCTGGGGGACAAGGTGGAGGTGCAGGTGGTGCGGGTGGACCTGGAGCGCCGCCAGCTCGACTTCGCCCTCGTGGACGTGCTCGAGCGTGCGGCGCGACGGCGGGCGGCCCCGGAGCGTCCCCGCCGTCCTCGCGGCCGCGGCCCCAAGCGATAATCGAGGCGGTGAGCGCGCCCCGCCTGTCGGTGGTGATCCCGACCTGGGACGGGCGGCGACTGCTCGAGGCCTGCCTGCGGGGGCTGCGAGCCCAGACCCTGCCCGCCGACGCCTACGAGATCGTGGTCGTGGACAACGGCTCCGAGGACGGCACCGAGGCCTGGCTCCACGCGGCACACCCCGACGTCGTCGTGCTGCGCTCGCCCGAGAACCTCGGTTTCGCCGAGGCCACCAACCGTGGCGCGGCCGCGGCCCGCGGCGAGCGGCTGGTGCTCCTGAACAACGACGCCGTCCCCGCTCCGCCCTTCCTCGAGGCCCTGGAGCGCACGGCCGCCGGCCCCGCCCCGGCGGCCGCCGCCGTCGCCGGGCGCATCCTCGACGCCGACGGACGCGCGGTCGAGTTCGGCGGGTCGGAGCTCGGCGGCTTCGGCTTCGGCTTCCAGCGCTCGTCGTGGCAGCGCGGCTTCGAGGAGTGCGAGGACGGGGGCGAGCTGCCGTTCGCGTGCGGCGGCGCCATGCTGATCGGGCGCGCCGAGTTCCTGGCGCTGGGCGGCTTCGATCCCGACTACTTCGCGTACTACGAGGACGTCGACCTCGGCTGGCGGCTCTGGCTCGCGGGGCGTCGCGTGGTCTACGCGCGTGGAGCGGAGGTGCGCCACGAGCGCCACGGCACCGGCCGCCGCTTCTCCGACCGCTGGCGGCATTTCCACTGGTACAAGAACGCGCTCCAGACCCTCGTCAAGAACGCCGAGGACGCCTACCTGCCCCGGCTCTTCCCGGTGGCGCTCGCGCTCCTCCAGTCGCGCGTCCGCGAGTTCTACGCGGAGTCGGCGGCGGCGGCCGACCGCGGCGACGGGGACGCGGCGCGCCGGGCCCTCGAGATCGCGATCGGCGCGGCGGAGGGCATCGCCTGGGTGCTCTCCCGGATGG
>DASSJI010000230.1:0-14064 GCA_035691285.1 Vicinamibacteria bacterium
CAGGAGCTTCGTGTCCAGGCTGCGCCAGAGGTACCAGCAGGCCACGCTGCGATAGGGCCGCCACGGCTCGGCGATCCGCTCCATCCGCTCCGGCTTCGGAAGCTTCCGCATGCGATAGGCCGTCTGCATCGCCTTGCGCACCCCGTAGTCGTCGACGGGCAGCACGTCCAGGCGGCCGAGACGGAACATCAGATACATCTGCGCCGTCCAGCGGCCGACGCCCTTGACCTGGGTCAGCGTGCGGACGACGCCCTCGTCGTCCATGCGATGGACGCGGTGGAGGGCGAGGCCGTCCTGCACCCGCGCGGTCAGGTCGCGCAGGTAGCCGATCTTCTGGCGCGAGAGGCCGACCTTCCGCAGCTCGGCGTCGGGAAGCGCGGCGATGTCCACGGGCCGCGCGTAGCGCCGGCCGATGCGCTCGCGGAAGCGGCGGAAGATGGCCACGGCCGCGGCCCCGGCGAGCTGCTGGTACATGATCGCCTCGACGAGCGAGGCGAAGGGCCCGCCGCCGCGGTCGATCTCGAAGCGGCAGGGGCCCACGCGACGCACCAGCGGGGCCATCACGGCGTCGTTCCGCGCGACGTGGCGCGCGGCCCTCCGGAGCGTCGTGGCGTCGAGCAGCATGCGGCTGTAGTATTCCCCATGTCCGACCTCGCCGCCCGCCTCGAGGCGCTCCCCAAGGTCGAGCTCCACCAGCACGTCGACGGTTCGATTCCCGCCGAGGTCACCTGGGACCTCATGCGGACGAACCGCCTGAACCCCGTCGCCACCCTCGAGGAGATGCGCCGGCTGCTCGAGATCCAGGACGAGGAGGAGGGCTCCCTGCTCGCCTACCTCGACAAGATGCACTACCCGCTCTGGGTCACGCAGTTCTACGAGAACGTCGCGACGGTGACCGAGGCGATCGTCGACGCCGCGGCGGCGGCGGGCGTCGCGACGCTGGAGCTGCGCTACTCGCCGATCATCCACACCTACGCCGGCCTCACGCCACGGCAGAGCATCCGCGCCGTGCTCTCGGGCATGAACCACGCGAGGAAGCGCCACCCGGAGATGAGGCTCGGGCTGATCGTGATCTCGATGCGCCAGCACGGGCCGCACATCGCCAAGATCCTGGCCCGCCAGTCGATCGCCGAGGCCCAGCAGCTGCATGCGCGGACCGGGGTCGTGGGCTTCGACATCGCGGGGCCGGAGCGGGGCAACCCGCCGCGCCTGTTCCGAAGCGCCTACGAGATCGCGCGCCTCGGAAACCTCGGCCTCACCGCCCACGCCGGCGAGGACGCGCCCGCCGAGTACGTGTGGCAGGCGATCGACACGCTGGGCGTCGAGCGGGTGGGCCATGGCTGCTCCGCGATCAAGGACAAGGAGCTGCTGCGACGCCTGGCCCGGGACCGGATCCTGGTGGAGTGCTGCCTGTCGAGCAACTACAACACCGGAGCGGTCAAGCGCGGCGAGCGTCATCCCATCGAGGTCTTCCTCGAGGCCGGCGTGCCCGTGGCGATCTGCTGCGACAACAGCACGGTCTCCCGCACCAACGCGGCGCGCGAGTCGCAACTCGTCGCCGAGCTCTTCGGCGTCGAGAGCGTGGAGCGCATCCACCGCGATGCGGCGGGCTTCAGCTTCATCCACCCCGAGCGGGCGCTCCAGGACAGCGAGCTGGACTGAACGCCGCCCACCGGCCACGGCCGGCGCCGAATTCGGACGCGTCCGTCCCAACCTCGAACACGCAGCCCGTCCAGCCGTTTGTCCACGAACCCCTGGGCCTTGTCCCACAAGCAGATGGCGGTGCCCGCCGCGGCACGCGGCTTGCGAACGGCTGGAGCATGGACTCCTTCCTCCAGGACTTCCGGTACGGCCTCCGCGGCCTCCTGAAGGCGCCAGGCTTCGCGGCGATTGCAGCCTTGACGCTGGCCATCGGCCTGGGCGCGAACACCGCGATCTTCAGCGTGATGGACAAGGTCGTCCTGGCGCCGCTCCCGTACGGGGATCCAGGCACCCTGGTGACGCTGCACAACCGCTGGAGGGGATTCGACCGCACCTGGCTCAACCCTTTCGAGGTGCGGACGTATCTCGAACGCTGCCCGAGCCTCGCCGGCGCGGCGTACTGGAGCGTGGGATTCCGCAACCTCACGGGCGACGGCGAGGCCGTGCGCGTCGGCGCGGGCTTCGTCAGCGCCAGCACCTTCGACGTGCTCGGCGCACGGCCCGTCCTGGGCCGCGTCTTCACAGCGGAGGAGGACCAGCCGAACGGGCCCAGGCTCGTGATCCTGTCCCACGCGCTGTGGCAGGGGCGCTTCGCCGGCGATCCAGACGTGATCGGCCGCAAGGTGCCGGTCGACGCAGAGCCTCACGAGGTGATCGGGGTGATGGGGCCCGCTTTCGCCCTGCCCACGGACCTCGGCGAGGACGCGGCCGACCCGACGCAGATCTGGCTGCCCCGGGCCCCCGAGCCCGAGGAGCTGACGGCGGACGCGGGAGGTCACGGCGACGATGCGGCGGGTCGCCTGCGCCCCGGCGCGACGGTCGCACAGCTCAACCGGGAGCTGACGGCCCTGGCCGCGGCGCTGGCGCGGGAATACCCCGACGCCTACCCCGAGGAGGTGAAGTTCTCCGGCTTCGCGCTTCGGATCGACGACGATCTCGTCGGTCCGTACCGTCCCGCCGTCGCCCTCCTGAGCGGAGCCGTCGGGCTCCTGCTGCTGATCTCATGTGCGAACGTCGCGAACCTGTTGCTCGCGCGGGCCGAGA
Organism: Vicinamibacteria bacterium; assembly: GCA_035691285.1. Classification (GTDB taxonomy): domain Bacteria; phylum Acidobacteriota; class Vicinamibacteria; order Fen-336; family Fen-336; genus DATFEN01. The sequence continues at coordinate 2,746 of DASSJI010000230.1, forward strand.
GCCGCCAGCGCGAGATCGCGGTCCGGCTCGCGATCGGCGCCCCGCGCCGGCGCATCGCGCGGCAGCTCCTGACCGAGGGGCTGATCCTCGCTGCGATCTCCGCCGCCCTCGGAGCGCTGCTGGCGCACGCGGGCCTGCGCCTGCTGCTCGGCCAGGGCGGCCTCGAGATCCCGCGAGTGGCCGCCGCGGCCGTCGACGCCCGGGCCCTTTTGTTCTCGGCCGCGCTGGCCGTGGCGACGACGCTGATCTTCGCCCTCGCGCCGGCGCTCCACGCGCTGCGGCCGCGGCTCTCCGAGTCGCTGAAGGAGGTCGGAGCGCGGACGGTGGGGAGCGCCAGCAGCCGGCGGTGGCGCGACGCCCTGGTCGTGGCGGAGACGGCCCTTGCCGTGGTGCTGGCCGTCGGCGCGGGGCTCATGGCGCGCACGCTGGCGAACCTGGGGCGCATCGACATCGGGCTGGACCCGGTCGGCGTGTTCACGGCGCGCGTCTCGGTTCCCGCGGCGACCTACGAAAAGCCCGAGAGCGTGGCGGCGTTCTACGAGAGCCTCCTGCGCGAAGTGCGTGCGCTGCCTGGCGTGAAGCACGCCGGACTGCTGCGCTCGCTGCCCCTGGGACAGACGATCGGCGACTGGGGGCTGGCGATCGAGGGCCGCGAGCAGGACCACCCGCATGGCGCCCAGGGCGACTGGCAGGTGGCGACGGGCGGGGCGGCGGAAGCCGTGGGCGAGAGGCTCCTGCAGGGCCGTTTCCTGAGCGACGCCGACGTGGCGGACGCTCCCCAGGTGGCGGTCATCAACTCCGCGATGGCCCGCCGCTACTGGCGGGGCGTGGACCCGGTCGGCCGACGGTTCCGTCAGGGCTCATCCGAGCGGCCCTGGCTCACCGTGATCGGCGTGGTGGACGACGTGAGGCACAACGGCCTGACCGGCATCGTGAAGCCGAAGTTCTATCGCCCGGCGGCGCAGTTCCATCTGTCGTCGGGCAACCCGCCGCGCAGCATGAACCTCGTCGTCAAGACGACGCAGGCGGAGCCGATGCGGCTCGTGGCGCCCGTCGGCGCGATCCTGCGGCGCCTCGACCCGGGGGTGCCGCTGGCGGCCCCGCGCACGATGAGCGACGTGGTGCGGGCCTCGAAGGCCACGCCGCGCTTCGCCGGACACCTGCTGGGGCTCTTTGCCGCGCTGGCCCTGACGCTGGCGGCGGTGGGCGTCTACGGCGTGCTCTCCTACGCCGTCAGCGAGCGCACCGCCGAGATCGGGGTGCGGATGGCGCTGGGCGCGCGCCCTGACGCCGTGCGGCGGCTGGTCGTGAGCGAGGGCGTGGCGCGGGTGGCGGCGGGAGTCGGCTTGGGCGGCCTCATGGCCTTCGGCCTCGCGCGGCTCATGGCGAGCCTTCTCTTCGGCGTGCCGCCCCGGGATCCGGCCACCTTCGCGAGCGTCGCCTTCGTGCTGGTGGCCGTGGGGCTGCTGGCGGCCTGGCTGCCCGCAAGGCGCGCGTCCAGCGTGGACCCGATGGCGGCGCTGCGGCACGAGTAGGCTCTCCCGCCAGCCGTAGGGACCTTCGAACGGCGCTCTGCTAGACTGTCGCGAACCGCGACATGCCCGGCGCCGCTCGCATTCTTCCCGAGGACGTCGGCGGCTCGTGAAGCTGCGCGACAAGACGCTCCTGATCGTCGCGGCCACGCTGCTCGGCCTGACCCTGTTCCTGGAGCTGGCCGCGCACACCCTGGTCATGGCCGGCTTCGACGCGATCGAGGCCGAGGCCGTCCGGGAGAACGTCGAGCGGGCGCGTCGCGCCGTCGCCGAGGAGGTCGCGAGCCTGGAGGAGACCACGCGCGACTACGCGGCGTGGGACGAGACCTACCGGTTCGTCGCGGAGCGCCACGCCGACTACCTCGTCCGCCACCTGCCGACCGAGAGCCAGGCCGAGCTGCGGGTCACCGTGGTCGCGCTCCTGGATCTCGAGGGCGTGGTGATCCACGAGCGGCTCCTGGACTTCGACGGCCGGCGCCAGCTTCCGCTGCCCGCAGCCCTGTCCTCGCAGTTCGAGGACGAACGGCTCCTTTACCGCGATCCGGGCGCACGGCGAGGCCGAGCGGGGCTCCTGGCGCTGCCCGAGGGGCAATGGGTCGTGGCGTCCTGGCCCATACTGGACAACCGTCAGAGCGGACCGGCGCGCGGGACGCTGGTGATGGCCCGTCCCCTCGATGCGGGGGTGGCGCGCTCGCTCGCGGAGCGGACCCGCCTCGAGCTCGAGCTGCGCCCGCTCGCGGGCGAGCGCCGCGCCAACGCGCCGGGGGGCCGCGTCGAGACGTTGTCGGAGGACCGCATCGCCGGCCACGCGGTCCTCGCGGACGTCCACGGACGGCCGGCGCTGTCCCTGACCGTCCGCATGCCGCGCCCCATCCACCAGCGCGCCCGGACGACCGTGACCTACCTGACGGCCTCGGTGCTGCTCGTGGGCCTGATCTTCGGCGGCGCCATGGTCGGCCTGATCGAGACCGTGGTGCTGTCCCGCCTGCGCCGCCTGTCGGCCCGCCTGCGGACCATCCGCGAGAGCCAGGATCTCGCAGCCCGGGTCGACGCGTCGGGGCGCGACGAGCTCTCGCAGCTCTCCACGACCGTGAACGACCTGCTCGCGGCCGTGGAGACGTCGGGCCGCGAGCTGCTGGCCGGCCGGGAACGCTACGCCCTGGCCGCCAGCGCCGCGAACGACGGGCTCTGGGACTGGAACGTCCCAACGGGGGAGGCCTACTACTCGCCGCGCTTCAAGTCGATGCTGGGCTACTCCGAGGAGGAGGTCGCTCCCGTCGCCGAGGCGTGGCTGTCGCGGGTCCATCCCGACGATCGCGCCGAGCTCCAGGCCAAGCTCGACTCCGCCGCCTCCGAGACCCACGCCGAGCACGAGCACCGCATGGTCCACAAGGACGGTGCCTACCGTCACGTGCTGAGCCGCTGGGTGACCCTGCGCGCCAAGGACGGCGCCGTCCAGAGACGCGTCGGCTCCTTGAGCGACGTGACGGCGCGCAAGGAGGCCGAAGGACGCCTGCGACGCGAGGCGCTCTACGACGCCCTCACGGGCCTGCCCAACCGGACCCTGCTCAGCGACCGCCTGCGCCAGGCCCTGGCCCGGGCGCGGCGCCACCCCGACCAGGTGTGCGGCCTGCTGTTCCTGGACGTGGATCGCTTCAAGGTCGTGAACGACAGCCTGGGTCACGCCGCCGGCGACAGGCTCCTGTGCGAGGTGGCCCGGCGCATCGAGAGGAGCGTGAGGCCCGAGGACACGGTGGCGCGCCTGGGCGGCGACGAGTTCACGGTGCTCCTCGAGGGCGTGCGCGGGCCCAAGGACGCGACCCACGCCGCCGAGCGCATCCAGGCCGGCATCTCGCGTGCCTTCCACCTCGGTGACACCGAGGTGTTCACCACGGTCAGCATCGGGATCGCGATCTCGACAGGCGATTACCAGAAGCCCGAGGACCTGATCCGGGACGCGGACACGGCGATGTATCGGGCGAAGGCCGCCGGCAAGGCGCGCCACCAGCTCTTCGACAGCCACATGCACGCCCAGGCCATGACGATGCTCAACCTGGAGAACGACCTGCGCCGGGCGCTCGAGCGCGCCGAGCTCGTGATGCACTACCAGCCGATCGTGCAGCTCGAGCGGCCCGACATCGTCGGCTTCGAGGCCCTCGTGCGCTGGAATCATCCGACGCGGGGCCTGGTGTACCCCGGCGACTTCATCCCCATCGCCGAGGAGACCGGCCTCATCGTCCCCCTCGGGCGATGGGTGCTGGAGCGCGCCTGCACCGACGCGCGGGCCTGGCAGCGGGACTTCCCCCGGGACACGCCGCTCACGCTGAGCGTCAACCTCTCCGCCCGGCAGCTCGTCGAGGCCGACCTGCTCGACGCCGTCGACGAGATCCTGAAGCGCACCGGCTTCGACCCGAAGAGCCTGCACCTCGAGATCACCGAGAGCGTGATCATGCAGCGGCCCGACCTCGTCACCGTGGTGCTGGGAGGGCTCAAGGACCTCGGCATCCGCGTCAGCATCGACGACTTCGGCACCGGCTACTCCTCGCTGAGCTACCTGCACCTCTTTCCTGTGGACTCCCTGAAGATCGACCGCTCCTTCGTGAGCTCGATGCAGGCCCTGGGCAAGCAAAGGCGCATCGTCGAGACGATCCTGATGCTGGCCCGCAACCTGGGCATCGACGTGATCGCCGAGGGCGTGGAGGGAGAGGAGCAGCGGCGAGCCCTGCACGGGCTCGGCTGCGGCCTCGCCCAGGGCTACCTCTTCTCGAAGCCCGTCGACGAGGAGAGCGTGCGACGGCTCCTCGCCCGGGGCGGCGCAACCGAGGCGGGGGGCGCGTCGAAGGAGTGACGATCCCGCTGCGCCAGCAGCTCCTGCTGGGGTGCGTGCTCCTGCTGGCGACGGCCGTGGGCATCCGCAACATCGCAGCGACTCGCAACGAAGCCGCCGTCGGCGGGCGCGCGCACCCGCTGGAGGCCGCGCGGGCCGACGAGATGGCCGCCTTCGCCAGGATCCTGGGCGTCATCGAGGGGCTCGGCCGTCGCGAGCTGGCCGGCCGGCTTCGAACGCTGCAGGAGAGGGGCGGAATCTGGGTGGCACCGGGCCTCGGCGCCGGGCACTGGGCCCTGTACGTGGATACTTTCGGCCTGGTCAGGCGCGTCTACCTGCGGGACGTCGCGCTGCGGTCGCCCGAGGCGCATCTGTATCCGGAGGCCGACGCCACCATTCCCGGGGAGAAGCGCCGGGCGTTCGCCGGCGTTTCCCTGGCGGGAGCGCTCTTCCACGAACTGCAGCACTGGGACGGCGTGGAGGATGAATCGGCCGCCTACGACCTCGAGATCGCCTGGCTCGAGTCGCTGCGTGGGTCGCTGCCGCGAGACCTCACCGACCCAGAGCGGTCGGCCCTCGACTGGGGGATCGAATCGGCGGTCCTCAGCGCGCGCAAGGCGCGAGCGCTGGCGACCGCCTCGCCTTAGAGCGCGCTCAGCGCGGTCGCGACGGAGTCGGAGAGGGCGTACGGCCCCTGCAGGGTGACGAGGCCGGCTGCGCCCGCCACTAGTACGAGGACGGCGACGGCGAAACCGGCCGCCACGAGCCGTTCACGCACAACGTCGGCGGCGTCGCCGTAGTGCTCAGTCCAGCGAAATGTCGTACCGATACCCATGACACAGGTAATTACGCTTGGAGGGCGTGGTGAGTTCCAGGAGTTGCGGCCTGAGCGCCGCGTCCAACTCCTTGAGCCAGCGAGGCCTGGAGGGACGGCTATGCCAGCAGCAAGAGCTCGCGCTGGATGTCCCCTGTGACCTCGGCCCGGCCCTCGCCGACGTACATGTCGATCTCGCTGCGCACGCCGAACTCAGGCAGGTAGACCCCGGGCTCGATCGAGAAGCAAACGCCGGGAATGATCTTGCGCTGGTCCCGCGTCTCCAGGTTGTCGATGTTCACGCCGTTGCCGTGCACCTCGTAGCCGATCGAATGACCGGTGCGGTGGAGGAAGTAGGGGCCGTAGCCGCGGTCCTCGATGTGCTTCCGCGAGACATCGTCGACCTCGTAGCCGTGGATGGTGCGCCCCTGGGCCGCCGAGGTCTTCACGAAGTCCACGGCCGCGTCGCGGGCGCCCTTCACCGTCTCCCAGACCTCGCGCATCTTCGCCGGCACGTCCTGCCCGCAGTAGCCCATCCAGGTCGCGTCGTAGTAGACGGCGCGCGGGTCGTTCGCGACCTTCGCCCAGAAGTCGATCAATACGAGGTCGCCCTTCTTGATCTCGCGATCGTTCGGACCGGCCGCGGTCTCGAAGTGCGGGTCCGAGGCGTGATCGTTCACGGCCACGATGCAGGGGTGGTGGGTGTAGAGGCCCTCTTCCTCGAAGCTGCGCTGGATGAGGGCCTGGACCTCGCTCTCGGTGACGCGCCGCGAGGCGGCGAGGCGCTCGCGGATCAGCCCGAAGCCCCGGTCCTTCGCCTTGTGGCAGCCGATGGCGGCCTCGTCGTGGAGGGCCTTCTGCTCCGGCGTCCAGCGCGCCTCGAAGATCTGCACCAGGTCCGCCGACGAGACGACCTCCGGGCCCGCGGCGCGCACCATCTCGATGGTGCCCGCATCGACGCGCGCCACGTACGGGATCGCCGCGCCGGGGCTGTACTCCATCGCCACGCGCTTCAGGCCCTCGAGGTGCCGGCGGAGCAGGTCCTCGAGCTCTCTCCAGGAGCGGTAGAGCACCGTCCGGCCCGGCGCGCCCTTCGTGGCGTGCGGCTCGATCACGTGCAGGATGGCCACGGGCTCCCCCGCGCGCGGGACGAGGTAGAACCAGCGGCGCGTGCCGATCTGGCTCGCGTCGAAGCCGATCACGGAGCGCGCGATGGGGTTCGAGCCGCGGAAGTCGTAGAGCAGCCAGCCGTCGAGCCCCTGCTCCTCGAGCGCTTTCTGGATTGCGGCGAGTTGCATAGACCGCAGAGGATAACCCGGTTACTCTCCTTGCTCCGCATGAGCCTCGTCCCGTGCCCGGTCTGCTTCCTGGACGTGCCCCGACAGGAGCTGCACGGCGCCCGCAGCGTGGACCGCGACACCCTGCGCCTCGTGGCGGGAAACGCGCCCGGTTGGCGCGCGCAGCTCGGCATCTGCGACGCGTGCCTGGCGCGCTTCCAGGCGGCCCGCGAGGCGCTGCGCAGGGAGCGCCAGCACGCGGTGCCCGGCGCGCTGCCGATCCTGCCGACGGCGCTGCGCCTCGGCGCCGCGCCGGATCTTCACGGCCGGGGCGTCACCATCGCCTTCCTGGACGCGGGCTTCTTCGCGCACCCCGACCTCGTCGGCCGCGGCGACCGCATCCTCCGCTACGTCGACGTCAACAACCCGAAGGCCCGGCGCGGCGACCTCGACCGCGCCGACGAGTCGAGCTGGCACGGCATGATGACCTCCGTCGTGGCCTGCGGCGACGGCGCCCTCTCGGGCGGCTTTTACCACGGCCTCGCCTCCGAGGCGCGCCTCGTCCTGGTGAAGGTCGGCCACGCGCGCCGCATCGTCCACGACGACATCCGGCGCGGCCTCGAGTGGGTCGTCCGCCATCGCAGGCAGTACGCGATCCGCATCGTCAACGTGAGCTGCGGCGGCGACTTCGAGGCCAGCTACCTCACGGACCGGCTGTCCCAGTCGGTCGAGCGCGCGACCCGGGAGGGCCTCGTCGTCTGCTGCGCGGTCGGGAACATGGGCCACATGCCAGGCCATCCCGTGCTGCCGCCCGGCTCGGCGCCGGCGGCCCTGACCGTGGGAGGCCTCGACGACCAGAACCGGCTCGCCTTCGCCGGCTTCCGGATGTATCACTCGAGCTATGGGCCGACGATCGACGGCCTCCAGAAGCCCGAGGTCATCGCGCCGGGCATCTTCATCGCGGCGCCGGTCCTGCCCGGAACGCCGACCGCCGACCGGGTGGCGCTCCTCGCGCGCCTGGCCGTCTCTCCCGACCGCGAGCTCGCCTCGATCCTCGCCGAGAGCCCCGGCGTGGACCCGGAGCTCGACGCCGGCCGCGGCCTGGCGCCCCACGCCCTCCGCGCCCTGCTGCGCAAGCGCCTGCGCGAGGAGAGCGTCGTGTCGGCCCACTACAAGCACGTCGACGGTACGAGCTTCGCCGCGCCGATCGTCTCCTCGGTGGTGGCGCTGATGCTCGAGGCGAACGCGCGCCTCACGCCCCAGGAGGCCAAGCACATCCTGGTCCGCAGCGCGCGGCGCATCCCGAACGTCGACGCGGACCGCCAGGGCTGGGGTGTCGTCGACGCCAAGGCCGCCGTCGAGGAGGCCCTGCGGCGCCGCGCTCCCGCGAAGGCCGCAGCCGTGCTGCCGTTCAAGACGCGCAGGAGTTCGCCATGAAGTCGATGCTCTTCGCCCTCGCCCTGCTGCTCGCTCACGCCGCCGCGAACGCCCAGCAACCCGCGAACATCGTTCCGAACGAGAACCTCGTCCTCGACGGCCTCCCGCCGATCCCGGCCGGAATCGCCGAGACCGTCGGGCGCTATACGGAGTTCCGGGCGGCGAGCTTCGCCGCCTGGCATCCGACGAAGCGCGAGATGCTGATCTCGACCCGCTTCGGCGACACGAGCCAGCTCCACTGGGTCCGGGCGCCAGGCGCGGACCGCCGGCAGATCACCTTCTCGAGGGAGCCCGTCACGAGCGCGGCCTTCCCCCGTACGGACCTCGGCTACTTCGTCTTCACGAGGGACAAGGGCGGCGACGAGTTCCGCCAGCTCTATCGCTTCGACGTCACGACGGGCGAGATCACGCTCGTGAGCGACGGCAAGCGCTCGCAGAACGGCCTCGGCGTGTTCTCCCGGAGCGGCCTCGTGGCGTTCGGCTCGACGGCCCGCAACGGCGCCGACCGGGACATCTACGTCGTCGACCCGAAGCAGCCTGAGAGCCGCCGCCTGCTGCTCGAAGTGCAGGGCGGCGGCTGGGGGCCCCTGGACTTCTCGCCCGACGGCTCCAGGCTCCTCGTGGGCGAGTACGTCTCCGTCGTCGAGAGCCACTTCTGGATGGTGGACTCGAACACGGGCGCGAAGACGCTCGTGACGCCGCCCAAGGGTGGGCCCAAGGTCGCCTGGGGCGGCGGGGAGTTCTCGGCCGACGGCAAGAGCGTTTACGTCACGACGGACAAGGACTCCGAGTTCCAGCGCCTCGGTCGCCTCGACCTGGCGACCGGCGCCCTCGACCTGCTGACGCCGGGGCTGAACTGGGACGTGGAGGGCTTCGACCTCTCTCCCGACGGCCGAAACCTGGCCTTCGTGACCAACGAGGACGGGATCTCGGTCCTGCACTTCCTCGACGCGGCCACGGGGAAGGAGAAGCCGGTGCCGAAGCTGCCCATCGGCGTGATCGGGAGCATCGCCTGGCACGAGAACTCCCGCGATCTCGCCCTGGACCTCTCGGAGGCCCGCGCACCCTACGACGTCTACTCGGTCGACGCGGCGACCGGCAAGGTGGACCGCTGGACCGAGAGCGAGACCGCGGGCTTTCCGGCCGGGAGCTTCGCGACTGCCGAGCTGGTTCGGTGGCCGACCTTCGACGGCCGGACCCTCTCGGGCTTCCTCTACAAGCCCGCCACGAAGTGGACCGGCCGGCGGCCCGTGATCGTCAACATCCATGGGGGCCCCGAGGGCCAGGACCGACCCGACTTCCTGGGCCGCTCCAACTTCTACACGAACGAGCTGGGCATCGCCATCATCTTCCCGAACGTGCGCGGCTCCACGGGCTTCGGCAAGAGCTTCGTGGCCCTCGACGATGGCGTCAAGCGCGAGGACTCGGTGAAGGACATCGGGGCGCTCCTCGACTGGATCAGGAGCCGGCCGGACCTCGACGCGGACCGCGTCATGATCACGGGCGGCAGCTACGGCGGCTACATGACGCTGGCCTCGGCCGTGCACTTCTCCGACCGCGTGCGCTGCTTCGTGGACGTCGTCGGGGTCTCGAACTTCGTCACGTTCCTGCAGAACACCGAGGCCTACCGCCGGGACCTACGCCGGGTCGAGTACGGCGACGAGCGCGACCCGAGGATGCGCGCGTTCCTGGAAGGGATCGCGCCGGTCAACCGCGCCGACAGGATCACGAAGCCGATGTTCGTGGTGCAGGGCAAGAACGACCCGCGGGTTCCCATCAGCGAATCGGAGCAGATCGTGGCGGCCCTCAAGAAGCGGGGCGTTCCCGTCTGGTACCTGGTCGCCACCGACGAGGGGCACGGCTTCAAGAAGAAGCGGAACATCGACTTCCAGTTCTACGCGACCGTCGCGTTCGTCCAGGAGCACCTGCTGAAGTAGCGATCAGGCGGGCTCGGCGACGCGCCGAGCGTCGAGGTCGAGAAGCTCGTAGTCCGCAGGATCGGCGACGAAGTTCATGCCGCCGTCGAGGAACAGAATCGTGGCGGCGCCAGGATCCGCGTCCGGGGGCAAGCCGCGGGCGTAGTGCACGTCGTCGCCCGTGACGTGGAGGTGGCGGAGCGGGCCGTCGCGCGGCGGCGCGCCGTCGCTCCACGGCCGCATCAGCGTGCGGCACTTCTTGTCGCGGATGTGGCCGATGGCCTGCGTCAGGCCCTTGGGCAGCCACCGGGGATCGAAGCGGCGGCGCAGCGGGCCCTCGTACAGCTCCTGCATTGTGTCGCACTCCGGATGCGCTGGGCGTTGGAGCAGGATGCCGCGAGCCTCGCCGCCGGCGGCGCTACCCGGCTGGTACAGGCCCGGAATCGCCAGTGGCTCGCGGCCGTTCCAGTCGCTCACCGCCGCGTCGAGGGACGCGTTCAAGGCGTCGGCCGCGGCCCGCGCGTCGCGCTGGCGCTCCCTGGGCAGGCCGATCGCGTCGAGGTCGTCGGCGGTGACGCCCGCGTGACAGAGCAGCAGGTCGTCCGCCGCGGCCCAGCCGAGCAGGAAGCGCCCCGCTCGCAGCAGGTCGGCGACGAGCGTTCGCTGATCGGCGCGGAACGTCGCCAGGTCGCGCGCGGCGGTCTCGGCCGTGGCCAGGGCAGGGTAACGCTCGATCAGCCGCCGCTCGGCCGCCGCGTCCGGCGCGCCGCCCCGATACGCGAGGTCGGCCTCGGCCTGGGCTGCAGCGAAGCTCGCGTCGTCGAACCCGACGAGCTCTCCGACTCGGGCGAGGTCGTGGTTGCCGGCGACGAGCGCCACCTGGTCGGGCGGGTGCGCCGCGAGCCACGCGAGCAGGAGCAGCCCGCTCCGCGCCGCCTCGTCACGGCGAGCGGGCCCGCCCCAATCGAAGTGGTCGCCGATCGAGGCGAGCGCCACGTCGTCGCGCAGCCGTCCGTCGTCGCCCAGCAGCCCGTGGCGATCGAGGATCGCGAGAAAGGTGTCGAAGGGGGCCTGCGGATCGCCAACGGCGATGCGACGAGGCCGGGAGAGCGGTGCGCGGGGGCCGTCGGCAGCCGGCGTCGAGGCGTCCGACTCGGCCACGCGGAGCGCGCGCTCGATCCGAGTCATCCTGGCAGCCTATCAGAGCCGCCCCTCGAGCCGGTCGAGTAGAATCTCCCGACGCCCCCGAACAAGGTCATGCCATGAGCCTCGCGCCGCGTGCGCGACTCGGACCCTATGAGATCCTCGGACCGCTCGGCACGGGCGGGATGGGCGAGGTGTATCGCGCGCGCGACACGCGCCTCGAGCGCGACGTGGCGCTCAAGGTGCTCCCCGACGAGGTGTCCCGAGACGCCGAGCGCCGGGCCCGCTTCGAGCGCGAGGCCAAGGCGGTCGCGGCGCTCTCGCATCCGAACATCCTCGCGATCCACGACGTGGGCGACCACGAGGGCACGGC
>DASSJI010000231.1:0-33902 GCA_035691285.1 Vicinamibacteria bacterium
CCCCCGACGGTAAGGGGGATGAAGACCTGCTCGGCGGTGCGGCGGACCACGTCGTACGTCGTCTCCCGTGAGCCAGACGAGGCCGTGATGTCGAGGAAGACCAGCTCGTCGGCGCCCTCGGCGTCGTAGCGGGCCGCGCACTCGACGGGATCGCCCGCGTCGCGCAGTCCGGCGAAGCGGACGCCCTTGACCACCCGGCCACGGTCCACGTCGAGGCACGGCAGGAGCCGCTTGGCCAGCATCAGTGCCGCTTCGTGAGGGAGAAGGTGTGATGGGCGTGCTCCCGCACGTCGGGATCGGCGTGCTCGAGGAGCAGGCGGCGCAGGTCCTCGGGCAGCCGGCGGTTCATCGCCAGGCACACGAGCACCTCGCGCCGGCCGTGGGCGAACAGCTCCCGGAGCGCGTCCGGAGGGGTGTTGGGGTGCGAGGCGAGCCAGCCCAGGAGCGCGGTCGCCGCCCGCGGCATGCCGGCCTCCCTGATCCCGGCGAGGGTCTCGCGGATGTCGGTCGCCTCGAGCACGTCGTCGTACACCACGGTCGTCGCGTCGCCGCGCTCCACGGCCTCGCGGACCGCGGCCCGATCGATCCCTCGGCCGATGCGGATCACGGCCCCGCCGCCTCCATGGCCTCGGCCAGGCTGAAGCGCCGCTCGTAGAGCGCCTTGCCGACAACCAGCTCGTCGAGGCCGTGGGGCTCGAGCGCCGCGATCCGGCGGACGTCGTCGAGGGTCGCGACGCCGCCGGCCGCGGTGACGCGAAGGCCGCTCGCCCGGGCCAGCTGCTCGATGCCGGCGAGGTTCGGGCCGACCAGGGTGCCGTCGCGAAGAACGTCGGTGTACTGGATCCGCTGCACGCCCCACTCTCTCACCCGCGCGGCGAGCTCCACGGCCGCGACGTCGCTGACCTCGGTCCAGCCCGCGAGGGCCACGCGGCCGTTGCGAGCGTCGAGGGCGACGGCCACGTGGGCCGGCCAGAGCTGGACGGCCTTCTGCACGACGCCCGGCGAAGCCACGGCGGCGGTGCCGAAGATCACGCGGTCGGCGCCGCGGTCGCGATAGCGCATGGCATTCTCGAGGATGCGCAGGCCGCCGCCGACCTCGACGGGGACCGAGACCTGCTCGATGATCGCCGCCACCACGTCGAACTGCGGCCGGCCGCCCAGCGCCGCGTCGAGGTCGACGATGTGCAGGCGCGGCGCTCCCTCGCCCTCCCAGAAGCGCGCGCAGCCGACGGGGTCGCTGCCGTACACCTTCTCGGCCTGCAGCTCCCCCTGCTTGAGGCGGACCACCTTGCCGCCTCGCAAGTCGATGGCGGGGACGACGATCACCGGACGACCCGCGCGGAGAGGCGCCCCGCTCGCCGCTCGTTGACGATCGCGACGAAGGCCTCGACGAGCTTCAGCCCGACGGCCTGGCTCTTCTCGGGATGGAACTGCATCCCGATCACGCTGCGACGCGCCACGATCGCCGGGAACTCGACGCCATAATCCGAGGTGGCCACGGTGTCCTCCGGCGCCGCCTCCGCGTAATAGGAGTGGACGAAGTATACGTGGGCCCCGTCGGCCACCTCGGCCCGGACCGCATGCGGGCACCGCCAGCGCAGCTGGTTCCAGCCCATGTGCGGCACGGGCAGGCCAGGTCCGAAGCGCCGCACGCGGCCCCGGAGCAGCCCCAACCCGGCGTGGGAGCCGTGCTCCTCGCTCGCGTCGAAGAAGAGCTGCATGCCCACGCAGATGCCGAGGATCGGCGTTCCGGCCGCCTCGGCCTCGAGCAGGACCGGCACCAGGCTGCGCTGCCGCAGCTCGTCCATTGCCGCGCCGAAGGCGCCGTCGCCGGGCAGCACGAGGGCCGAGGCGCTCCGCAGCGCGTCGCGGTCGGCGGTCAGGACCGTAGGCGCGCCGACCTGGCGGAAGGCCTTGGCCACGCTGCCCAGGTTGCCGAGGCCGTAGTCCACGATGGCGATCACAGCAAGCCCTTCGTGCTCGGCACGCCCACGACGCGCGGGTCGCGCGCCGTCGCCATGCCCAGGGCCCGGGCCGTGGCCTTGAACAGCGTCTCGGCGATGTGGTGCGCGTTGCGGCCGCGGATCGCGTCGAGGTGGAGGTTGAAGCGGCCGTGGTCCACGAGCGCCCAGAAGAAGTCCTCGAACAGCTCGGTGGGCATGGTCCCGATCTGGCGGGCCTTGAAGGCCACGCCGTAGTGCAGCCACGGCCGGCCCGACAGGTCGACCACCGCCCGGGCCAGGGCCTCGTCCAGTGGCACGTGGGCCCAGCCGAAGCGCGCGATGCCCTTCTTGTCGCCGAGCGCCTGCTTCAGGGCCTGGCCGAGGGCGATGCCGACGTCTTCGACGCTGTGATGGGCGTCCACGTGCAGGTCCCCCTTGCAGCGCAGCGTGAGGTCGAAGCGCGCGTGGGTCGCGAGGGCGGCGAGCATGTGGTCGAGGAACCCGACGCCGGTCGCCACCCGCGAGCGGCCCTGGCCGTCCAGGTCGAGGCTCAGCCGGACGTCGGTCTCGCGGGTCTTGCGCGCGACCGTGGCGCGACGCGGGCGCGCCTTCACCGCGCCTCCCGGACCTGGAGCGGGAGCGCGGCGCCCACCGCGGCCCGAAGCGCGGCGAGGAAGCGTGCATTCTCCTCCGAGCTTCCGACGCTGACGCGGAGGCAGCGCTCGAGCCGGGGGTAGGCGGTCACGTCCCGGACGAGCACACCGTCGCGATACAGCGCCTCGAACACCCGCCTCGGATCGGCGCTCTCCAGCTCGAACAGGATGAAGTTCGCCTGCGAGGGCACGGGCCGAACCCCCTGGATCGAGGCGAGGGCCTCGTGCAGATCGTCCCGCAGCCCGATCAGCCGGCGCACCGTCGCTCGCATCGCCTCCCGCTCGTCGAGGGCCGCAAGGGCGGCCGCCTGGGAGAAGAAGTTGACGTTGTAGGGCAAGCGTGCCTTGTCGACCTCGGCCACGAGCTCCGGGGCAGCGAGCAGATAGCCGACGCGCAGGCCGGCCATCGCCATCGCCTTGGAGAAGGTCCGCAGCACCACGAGGTTCGCGTGCTCGTGCAGCAGGGGCGCGACCGACAGGCCCGAGAACTCGTGGTAGGCCTCGTCCACGACCACCAGGCTGTCGCTCTCGGCGCAGAGTCGCGCCACGTCCTCGACCGGGAGCGCGGTGCCGGTCGGGTTGTTCGGCGAGCACGCGATGAGGAGGGCGGCGCCTTTCTCCCGCGCCGCGCGCAGGAGGGCGGCCGTGTCGTAGGCGAAGCCCTCGTCGAGCGGCACGTTCACGACCTCGCCCCCCAGGATCCGCGTCAGGAGCGCGTACAGCGTGAAGGTCGGCTCGGGCAGCGCCACCCGCGTGCCCGGAGCGACGGTGACGAGCAGCAGCGCCTCGATCAGCTCGTTGGATCCGTTGCCCACCAGCACCCCGTCAGGGCGCCAGCCCCCGTGCGCCGCGAGGGCCTCCCGCAGCTCCCGCGGATCGAACGCCGGGTAGCGCGACCAGGCTCGCGCGAGCGCGGCGTCGACGACGCGGCGTTTCACCGGCTCGGGGAGATCGAAGGGGTTCTCGTTCTGGTTCAGCTTCACGGGCGCCCGCCTCGCGGCGAGGGTGTAGGCCGCGGCCGCGCGCACCGCCGGCTTGACGTGCCTCAGCGGGTCCTTCACGGAAGCCTCATCAGGACGCTCCGGGCGTGGCCAGCGAAGCCCTCGGCGCGCGCGACGGCCGCGATCCCCGCCGCGACCCGGCGCAGCCCACGCGGCGTCAGGCGGACCAGGCTCTGGCGCCGCTCGAAGTCGCGCACGGACAGGGGCGACGAGCGGCGGGCCGTGCCGCCCGTGGGCAACACATGGTTGGGCCCGATGCCGTAGTCGCCGACGGCAACCGGGGCCCAGCGTCCGGCGAACACGGCTCCCGCCACGATGCGCCGGGCCACGGCGAGGGGCGCGCTCGTCAGCACCTCGACGTGTTCCGGCGCCAGGGCATTCACGGCCTCCACGCCTTCGTCGACGTCCCGGACCAGCACGACCGCGCCGTGCCGCTCCAGGGCGCGGCGCGTGGCCGCTGCGTTGGACACCGACGGCAGGCCCGCGGCGAGAAGTCGCTCGACCCGCGTCGCCAGCCTCCGGCTCGACGTGACCAGGACCGCCCGCTCCTCGCCGCTGCCGTGCTCCGCCTGGGCGAGGAGGTCGATCGCCACCTCGCCGGCGTTCGCGCCCTCGTCGGCGAGGACGACGACCTCGCTGGGCCCGGCCTGGGCGTCGACCCTGCAGATCCGCTGGACCTGCCGCTTGGCCTCGGCGACCCAGGCGTTGCCCGGGCCGACGATCGCCGCGACGGGCGCGATCGTCTCCGTGCCGTACGCGAGGGCGGCGATGGCCTGGGCGCCGCCCACGCGGAGCACCTCCCGGTCGAGCCCGAGGAGCACGATGGCCGCGGCCACGGCGGGGTTGGCGGCGAGCGCCCGGGGCGGCGTCGCGACGACCAGGCGCGGCACGCCCGCGACGCGCGCGGGGATCGCGCTCATGAGGACGGAGGACGGATAGGCGCCTGACCCGCCCGGCACGTAGAGCCCCGCCGAGTCGAGCGGGCGTACGACTTCCTCGACGATGGACCCGTCGCGGAGCCGCAGGCGGAAGCCGCGGCCCTTCTGCTCCCGGTGGAAGGCCTCGATGCGCCGCGCCATGTCCTGGAGCGCCGCGACCAGGGCGGGCTCGGCTCGCCGCGCCAGCCCGCGCACCTCCGCCGGCGGCATCCGCAGGCCCCTCGGCGGCAGCAGCACGCCGTCGAGGCGCGCGGTGAGGCGAACCAGGGCGCGGTCGCCGTCCCGGCGCACCTCGTCGACGATGCGTCCGACCGGCCGCGCGAACGCCGGACGGCTGGACCCGGAGCGATGCCACGAGGCCACGAAGCGGCGCCACCCGGCTCCGCCGCGGCGCAAGGTCCTCATCGCGTCGCCTCCACGCCCTCCGTGACGGCGCGGCGCAGCGCGCCCAGGAGCAGTTGGAGCGCCTCGCGGCGGGCGTGTTGGCTGGCACGGTTCACCACGAGCCTCGCGGTCGACTCCGCCACCGTCTCGATCGGCACGAGACCGTTCTCGTCCAGGGTGCGACCGGTCTCCACGACATCCACGATGCCGTCGGCGAGGCCGAGGCCTGGAGCCAGCTCGACGGAGCCGTGGACCCGGACCACCTCGGCCGAGACCCCCCGCTGAAGGAAGTGAGCCGTGGCGACACGCGGATACTTCGTCGCGATCCGGATCGTGGACGCGCGACGGTAGTCGAAGCCGGCGCCCCGGGGGGCCGCCACCACCAGGCGGCAGCGGCCGAAGCCGAGGTCCAGCGGCTCGAGGACGTCGGCGCCGGTCTCGAGCAGGACGTCGCGGCCTGCGATGCCACAGTCGGCCACTCCGTACTCCACGTAGGTCGGGACGTCCATGTCCTTGACGAACAGGAACCGGAAGCCATCGGCGCGAGCGACCAGGCGGCGCCCGTCGGCGCCAGGGAACGGCAGCCGCGCCCGCCGCAGGAGCGCCTCGGTGCCCGCCAGCAGCTTGCCCTTCGAGAGCGCGAGGGTCAGGCTCATCGCGGCCCCCGCGCGTCGGCGAAGCGCACTCGCGCACCGACGCGACGCCGTTCGAGCGCCGACCGCAGCCGCTCTCCCGCCGAGGCGCCGGCGATCGCCTCGCTGGCGGGAGCGAGCGCGCCGTCCCGGCCTCCCTGCCGCTCGAGCAGCACGGCCAGCCGGTCGAGGCCCAGCATGAAGCCGACCGCCGGGAGCGGCCGGCCGAAGCGGGCGAGCAGCTCGTCGTAGCGTCCGCCGCTCGCGACCTCGAAGCCCAGCCCCGGGGCGTAGGCGCGGAAGACGAGGCCGGTGTAGTAGCCGAGACCGCGGACCTCCCCGAGATCGAGGGCGAGGCGGTCGCCGAGGCCGGCCAGCCGCAGCGCGGCCACCACGGCGACCAGCTCCTCGAGCGCCGCGGCTGCGCGAGGCGAGCACCCGAGCCCGGCCGCGGCCCGCTCGAGCCCGGCGACGTCGCCCGAGAGCGACGCGAGGCCCAGGAGCGCCTCGCGCAGCCCCGGAGCGACCGGACGGGCCGCGAGCACGTCGCGGACGCCGGCCTCGTCCTTGCTCTCGATGCGCTCGCGCAGCGCCGAGACCTGCTCGGGCGTGAGCCCGGCGTCTGCGGCGAGGGCCGAGAACACTCCCACGTGTCCGAGGCTGAGCACGACGTCCCGGACGCCCGCGGCCGCGAGGGCTTCGGCCGCGATCGCCAGGACCTCGGCGTCCGCCTCCACGCCCCGCGCGCCCATCAGCTCGCAGCCCATCTGGTACAGCTCGCTCTGGCGTCCCGCCTTCGGTGGCTCGTAGCGCAACACCTCGCCGGAGTAGTAGAGGCGGATCGGCGCCTCCCGGTCGAGCAGCCGACCGGCGGCGAGCTTGGCGAGCAGGCTCGTGAAGTCGGGCCGAAGCGCCAGGAGCGCGCCGTCGCGTCCCACGAACGCGTAGGTGCGGGAGGCCAGCTCCTCGGGAAAGACGTCGGCGTAGTCGAAGAGCGGCGGGATGATCTCCTCGTAGCTCCAGCCCTCGAACACCGCGAGCACCCGCTCCTCGATGCGGCGGCGGCAGCGAGCCTCGGCGCCGACGAAGCACTGCACGCCGGGCGGCACCTGGATGCGGGTGTGGATGAAGCCGCTCATGCTCAGTTGCCCACGTAGCGCGCGTACAGCGAGCGCGCCTCGGCCGCGTCCCTTGCGCCCTTCACGATCGCCCGTCCGTCGCGGAAGACGACGATCTCGGCCCCGGGAGCCTCGAAGCGCACCAGGTGCTCGTTGCGCAGCACGCGGCCGGCGCCGGAGAGCCGTGCGGCCAGCGCCTCGAGGTCGAGGGCGCCCGTGGGGCCCGGGCGGATCTGCACCGCGTCCCGCCCGCACAGGACGGTCGGCGCGCTCGCGGCGCCGGCGTAGTCGTAGCGGCCCAGGGTGCACGCCGGGCACGACGGCCTGCTCCCGCTGAGGTCCACGACCGAGAACTGCCCCGTCCACAGGTCGACTGCGACGATGCCGGGCAGCAGCGCGTCGTGGCGCCCGGCCAGCAGCTTCATCGCCTCGGCGGCCTGGATCCCCGCCACGACGTGGACGATCGGCGCGATCACCCCGACGGTGTCGCAGGTGGGACCGCCGCCGGCCTCGGGACGCTCCTCCAGCACGCAGCGCAGGCAAGGGCTGACGCGCGGCCGCACCGCGAGGGCCAGGCCGTAGGAGCCCACGCACGCCCCGTAGACCCACGGAACGCCCTCGCGAACGCACACGTCGTTGACGAGGAAGCGGGTCTCGAAGTTGTCGGTCCCGTCGAGGACGAGGTCGTGGCCGCGCAGGATCTCGGCCGCGTTGTCGGACGCGAGGTCGGCCACCACGCCTCGCACCTCGACCTCGGAGTTGATCCTCTTGAGTTTCGCCTCGGCGGCCGCGGCCTTGGCCAGGCCCCGGTCCACGTCGCCCTCGTCGTAGAGCGACTGGCGCTGGAGGTTCGACGTCTCGACGTAGTCGCGGTCGACGACCGTCAGCGCCGCAACGCCCGCCCGGACCATCATCTCCGCGAGCGCAGAGCCGAGCGCGCCGGCGCCGACGACCAGGACGCGGCCCCTGCGAAGCCGCGCCTGCCCCTCGGGACCGACGCCCGCGAAGAGCTCCTGCCGCGAATAGCGGGCCGAGGTGCTCGCGACGCTCACGACTCCTCCGCCTGGACGAGGAACAAAGCGGCAGACTTCATCACCTCGTGGGGCGCCTCGAGCCCGGTCCAGGTCTCGAACTGGGCCAGGGCCTGGGCGATGAGCATCTCGAGGCCGCCGATCGTCCGGCAGCCGGCCGCGGTGGCTTCGCGCAGCAGGCGCGTCTCCAGCGGGTCGTACACCATGTCGAACACGACGGCGCCCGGCCGCAGGAGCTCGGCGGGGACCGGCGTGTCGTCGTGGCAGGCGTGCGAGCCGACCGGCGTCGCGTTCACCAGGACGTCGTACTCGCGGGCAAGCCCGTCGCCGAGGTCGCCCCAGCCACAGCCCACGGCGGCGGCGATCGCTCGGGCCTGACCCGGGTCGCGAGCCAACACCGTCACCCGCGCGCCCTTGCGGTGCAAGGCGAGGGCCGCAGCCCGCGCCGCGCCGCCTGCGCCCACGATGGTCACGGCCCTGCCTTGGAGGTCGAGGAGGCGGCGCAGGGGCGCCGTCACGCCGCGCCCGTCGGTGGTCGAGCCCTGCAGGAGGCCGTCGTGGATCACCACGGTGTTCACGCTGCCGCACAGGGCGGCGTCCTCCTCGATCTCGTGGAGGTGCTCGAGGATCGCGGTCTTGAACGGCCGCGTCACGCTGAAGCCCGAGAGGCGCAGGGCCGGCAAGGCGCGGATGAACGGCTCGAGGGCGTCGGTCTGGAGCGGCACGTAGACCGCGCGCAGGCCGCGCGCCTCGAAGGCGCGGTTGTGGAGGATCGGCGACAGGCTGCGCGCCACGTCCGTGCCCAGGACGCCGTAGACCTTGGTGTCCGGGCCGATGTCGCGGACACGGAAGAGGTCGGCCATGACGGAGGCTTCCAGCTGGCCCGGCGCGGCCTCGAATCCGGCGGCCGCGGAGGCGTAGGTGAAGGGCGCGCCATAGCGGCCGGCCAGCACGCGCGTGAAGATCCCGAGCGGCCCCATGGCGATCGCGACCAGGGGCACGCCTCCCCGGCGCGACGCGCTCTCCGCGAGGGCGACGAGGCGCCCGACGTCCGCGAACGTGCGGGGCGTGACGGCGATCTTGACCACGTCGGCGCCGCGCTCGCACATGCGGGCGTAGAGCCCCTCGAGGTCCTCGGGAACACCCTCGAGGTCGTGCCACGACACGATCAGTCCGTTGCCCGACTTCTCCAGCATCACCTCGAGGAAGCCGCTGCGGAGCTCGACGTCCACCCAGTCGAAGCCGCGCTTCGCCGCCTCGAGCAGGAGCGCGCGACGCCGAGCGACGTCCCCGTCGAAACGACCGCCCTCCGCGACGGGACGGCACGTGAAGACGAGGGGCTTCGTCTTCGCTCTGAGAAGCGTCAGCAGGTCCAGGTCGAGGACGAGGTCGCCCCGGATCTCGAAGAGGTCGGCGACGGGCGCCAGGTCGACCATGCGGTCGATCGTCCGCTCCGTCGTCTCCTCGGTCAGGCTGACACAGATCTGCGTCATCTCGGCCTAAAGCAAAAAACCTCTTCAGGGCTCCCTGAAGAGGTCTTTCGCTGCGCCCGATCTCCCCAGGAAACCCGCTCCGCTTCCGGCGGCCGGGCCCCGGGCCCGGCCCTACACGTGGCGGTGATGGAGGATCGAACGCCAGCTACGCACGAAGCGATTCTAGGAGCCGGTCTTCCGGGGTGTCAAGCGGTGCGCCGCGCTAGACTCGGCGCCATGAGCGAACGCCCGCCGGTGGAGTTGACCCTCGTCTGGGACGGCGACCTGCGCTTTCGGGGCGCGGCGACCGACGGCCGCGAGGTCGTCCTCGACGGCGACGCGCGCGCCGCGATCTCTCCCGTCGAGGCGCTCGGGTTCGCCCTCGCCAGCTGCATGGGCGCGGACCTCGTCCACATCCTCAGGAAGCAGCGGGCGGAGCTACGCGGCTGCGAGGTCCGCTTCAGCGGACGCCGCGCCCAGACGGAGCCGCGTCGCTACCTTGCCGTCGAGCTGTCCTTCGTGCTGCGAGGCGCCGTCGAGCCGGGGCACGTCGAGCGCGCTCTCGCGCTGTCGCAGGAGAAATACTGCTCGGTCTGGCACAGCCTGCGACAGGATGTCGAGATGACCGTCCGCTACGACATCAGCAAGTAGCAGTTTCTACAACATCAGGGAGAGCGCGCGACTCTCCACCCCAATATCTTGAGGTAATACGTTAGGTCTGATCCAGAACTCCTTGTCAACAAAAGATAATTTCTCTTGACTGGGTGCGCGCGGAGCCCCCATACTCGTTGTCCAGCTCGTCCAGAACAGAGACGCCTGTCGCAGGCTCGGGGGTGTGAGATGAAGGCTGCCGCGACGCGGTTCCCGTGGCTTGGTCTCGCCGTCTTCCTGGGCGCGTGCAACGCGCACGACGCTCCCCAGATCCCAACAGCGGCCACGCGGGAACGCGCCGCCGCCGCGGCGCCCGCGAGCGACCTCGCGAGCGCGAGCGGCGGGCCGGCGGGCTTCTTCGCGTCGTTCCGGGTCGAGCCGCAGCCGGGCACCGACGGGGTGATCCGCGGGAGCTCGCCGCTGCCCGTCGAGTTCGACCTGTGCCGCTCCAGGGCCGACGCCGGCAAGCCCCTGTACTTCCTCTTCGACTGGAACTTCGACCACGTGGCGGACGTGATCGGCACCGGCGACACCTGCCTCCAGACGCACACCTTCAACGCGAAGGACAGCCCGGACGGGACGTTCGAGGCCAACGTCTGCCTGGCGAACGGCGACCCACGGGCGCACTCGCCCAACACGTACATCACCTGCCGGTCGTACGAGATCAGGGTCACGAGCTTCCCCCAGAGCAATTGCGAACACAGTCGCTGTGTGCAGGGCGGCCCGCTGACCTCCGACTGCAACAACTGCGTCACGGCGATCTGCGCCGTCGACCCGTACTGTTGCGGCGCCTTCGGAGGGTTCTGGGACAGCATCTGCGTCGGCGAGGTGGCGTCAGTCTGCGGAAAGAGCTGCTGACGCCGGGGCCAGCGGCCCGGCGCTTCACCTCGAGGCGCTGGGCCTCTCCCCGAGCGTGACCTGGAGCGCGACCTCCCCTCCGTCCCGTTCGACGACCACCTCCACGACCTCCCCCGGCTTTCGCTCGCCCAGGGCAGCCGTGTAGTCGTAGATGCCGCGGATCTTGCGCTCGCCGAAGCGCACGATCGTGTCGCCGCCGCGCAAGCCGGCCTTCTCGGCGGGCGACCCGGGGGTCACGCCCGAGATCCGGACGCCGGGCGCCTCGCTGCCGTAGTCCGGGATCCCGCCCACCCACACGCGGAAGCCGCGGCCGGCGCGGAGCTGATCCTCCTTCTCGGCCGCCACGCGCGTGAACTCCACGGGCGCCGGCGAGCCGGCGAGATCGGCGACGACTCCCGAGACGAGGTCCACGACCCGAGCGAGGCCAGGGGCGTTGAGCTTGTCCCAGGTGTCGCTGGCCTTGTGGTAGTCCGAGTGGACGCCGGTGAAGAGGAACAGGACCGGCTTCGAGGCGAGGTAGAAGGAGCTGTGATCCGAAGGGCCGAGGCCGCCTTCGTGCCAGCGCAGCCTCAGGTTGACGGCCCGGTTCGCCTCCTCGACGAGCGGCCGCCAGGCGGGGCTCGTGCCCACGCCGTGGACGTCGAGTGTGTCCTCCCGCAGCCGCCCGACCATGTCCAGGTTCACCATGGCCGCGATGCGCTCGAGCGGCAAGGGCGGGTTCTTCAAGAAGTAGCTCGAGCCCAGCGCGCCGAGCTCCTCCGCGCCGAAGGCGGCGAACAGCACCGTGCGGGCCGGGTACGCGCCCGCCAGGCGCCGCGCGATCTCCAGCACTGCGGCGACGCCGGAAGCGTTGTCGTCGGCGCCGTGGTGGATCTTCCCCTCGGGCCGGGCCTCGAGCGATCCGGACAGCCCGAGGCCCAGGTGATCGTAGTGGGCCCCGATCACGACGGCTCCCGCGGCGGGGTCCACGCCGGGCCGCAGCGCGGCCACGTTGTGGGTGGCGGAGCGTCGCGGCTTCACGTCGGCCGCCAGGACCACGCGCGCGACGAGCTCGACGGCCCTCCCGTGGCCGGAGTCCGCGCTCCTCTGGGCCGCGTCGAGCGTCGTCCCGGAGCCCTCGAACAGGGTTTCGGCCACCCGACGTCGCACCGACAGGACGGGGAGTCCGGCGTCGACCAGGGAGGCGTCGGAGCGCAGCGCCACCAGCTCGTCCTTCGCGTCCGGCGTCGCAGGTCCCGTGACGACCAGGAGCGCCGCGGCGCCGCCCTTGTGGGCGCTCGCCGCCTTGTGGCGCAACGCCACGAAGGGGGCCCACTTCGACTGCGGGTCGTCGCCTCCCGGCGCGTGACGGAGCACCAGCACGACCTTCCCGCTGACGTCCAGGCCATCGTAGTCGTCGACGCCCAGGTCCTTGGCCACGAGTCCATACCCGGCGAAGACGGCGGTCCCCTCGGCGGGCCCCGCCGCCGAGAACGACACGGGCCGGAAGTCCTCGCCGGACTGGTACGGCTTGCCTGCCACCACGAGCCGGCTCCGGCGGCCGAGGGTCACGCCGTCGATGAAGCCGAAGCTCTGCAGATACGACGATCCGAAGGCCGGCTTCAGGCCGAGGGCCTTGAAACGCTCCGCGATCCAGGTCGCGGCCTGGTCGGCCTCACGGGTGCCGGCGCGACGGCCCTTCCATCGGTCCGCGGCCAGCCGCCTCACGTCCTCGTGCAGCCGAAGGACGTCGTCGCCGGGTCCTTGAGCCAGGACGAGGAGCGCGACCGCGGCGATGCCCATCGCCGTCATCCTAAACCGGACGCGGCGCGTTCGTGCGCCTCGCGCCGGTCCATCGCCCTCACGGCCGAGGCCCAGACGGCGAACGGGACGGCGCTCAGGAGCCCCGCCGCGAGCACCGTGTGGCGGATCCCGAGACGGTCCATCAGCGCCCCCCACAGCAGCGAGAACAGCATCGCGGCGAGGTGGTTCGAGGCCAGCTCGAGGCCGAACAGCCGGCCGCGCAACCGCTCCGGGACCGTGCGCTGCAGGAGGATGGTGCTGAACGTCCAGGTGGACGAGCCGCCCGCCCCGCGCAGCAGGATCGCGAGAGCGAAGACCGCGAGGGAGGGCGCCGCAGCCAAGGCCAGGAGGGCGGCCGCGAGGAGCGCGGAGCCCGCCGTCACGAAGCGGCGCATGCGGGCGGTGCTGCCGTCGTTCACGCGGTTGAGGACGAGCGGGCCGAGGATCGCGCCCATCCCGAAGGAGGCCCACGCCAGGCCCAGGGACAGCGCGCCCTCGTCGCCCCAGGGGAACACCCGGGTCGCGAACACGATCATGAAGGCGTCCACGGTCGCGATGCCCAGGATGGTCTTGACGAGCAGCGTCGCGAGCGTGACGGGGTGGCGGCGCAGGTAGGCCAGGCCCTCGCCGACGGAGAGGTCGGACGTTCCGGCGTGCTCCTTCGGATGCACCTGGTGGCGCCGGATCGAGAGGATCAGCATCGCCGAGATCAGGAAGCTGGCCGCGTCCACCAGGAACGCGGCTCCCATCCCGAAAGCGGCCAGCAGCGTCCCGCTGGCCAGGCCTCCCACAGCGGCCATGACCGACCACGTGACGCTCGACAGCGTCGAAGCGCGCACCAGCTCGGCGTCGTCCACCAGGCTCGGGAGGATCGCCGCCCGGCCCGGCTCGAAGACGGTGGCCACGCTGAAGTGGAGGAGGGCGAGAGCGTAGAGGGGCAGGAGGCGCCCGGACGACGAAGCCGGGATGAACGCCAGCACGACGAGCACCCGCGCGAGGTCGCTCGCGACCAGCAGGCCGCGGCGGTCGAAGCGGTCCACCAGCGCTCCGCTCCACGGGCCAAGCACGACCATCGGGAGGAGCTGCGTGACGATGAGGGCGCCGAGGGCCAGGCCCGAGCCCTGGCTCGCCCGCACGACCGCGACCGACAGTGCGACGAGGGTGAACCAGTCGCCGCCGAGGCTGATGACCTCGGCGATCCAAAGGCGCGCGAAGGCCGGGCGCCGCCGGAGGAGCGCGAGGGTCTCCCTCACCGGCGGGAGTCTAGACTACGCTCGTTCCGAGATGCGCGCCGAACGTCCGCTCCTGGCCCTGATACTGTTGCTCGCCGCCGGCCTTCGCTTCGCCGGCATCGCGCACCACGTCGTGCGTGGCGCCGCGGACTTCGACGAGCAGAACAACTTCCTGCGCCCCATCGAGCGGATGGCTCGCGAGCGGACCCTCGACCCGACCGTGTACCAGGGCTACCCCGGCCTCTTCAACTGGATCGCCGCCGGGCCGGTGCTCCTCGGGGACCGCCTGGGAGGATACACGGGGGCCGCCGTCGGGGCGCGCGCCACGGTCGCTGCCTTCGGCGTGATGAACGTCCTGCTCGCGTTCGTCGTGGCGCGGCGGCTGTCGGGGTCGTGGGGCGGGCTGTTCGCGGCGGCGCTCCTTGCGGTCTCGCGCCTGGACGTCCGCGCCGCGCATCACGTGACTCCAGACGTCCTGGGAGCAACGGGGCTGCTCGTGGTCCTGTGGCTGGTCGCCGCGCAGCGTCCCCGCGCGCCCTGGGACGATCTCGTCCTCGGCGGCGTCACCGGGCTCGCCACCGCCGTGAAGTACACCGGCCTCCTGGCCGGCGTCCCAGCCGCGGCGGCGGCGTTTCTGGGCGGCGGCTCCGCCTGGCTCCGGCGGGGGCTGCGGATGGCCCTCGCCGCGGCACTGGCCTTCGCGCTCGCCGCGCCGTACGCCGTCGGCGCGCTCCTCGAGCGCGGCGGCCAGGTCACCGGGCTGCGCCACTACTACGGCGAGAAGGCGGCGCGGAACCAGGAAGCGCGCGGCGGCGAGAGCGGCTTCCGGCAGGCGACGCGTGGGCTCGCAGGCGCGGCTGGCCACGGCGGCCTCCTCCTCGCAGCGGCGGCCCTCGTCCTCTCGCGCCCGCGCCGCGCCGTCGTGCCGGCGGCCGTGGCGGTCCTGGCGAGCCTGCTGATCCTGGCTCCGGCGGCGTTCGTCTACCCGCGCCACCTGGTCCCTCCCGGGACGGCCGTTGCGGTCCTGGCAGGGGCGGGCCTGGGGGCGGCCCTCGGGCGCGGCGGAGCGTTGGCCTGGGCGGGCGCCGCCACGGCCGCGCTGAGCCTTGTGCTCGCCGCGCCCCCCACCGTCGCGCTCGTCGCGAAGTACCGGGCGCCCTCGGCCGTCGACCGCGCGGCGGATTGGGTGGAGACGCACGTCGAGGGCCAGGCGCTGCTGCTGTCGGCGATCCCGCGCTTCGCGATCGACCCGGAGCGCTTCGAGGTGCGGCGTGCCACGCGGCTCCAAGACGAGCCGCGGGTGGCGGCCGGGCAGTACGACCTCCTGGTCACCAACCTGACCTCCGACGCCGAGGCCCTCGCCGGCTTCCCGACGCTCGCGCGCTTTCCGTCGGAGGACGGCATCCCGGAGCGGTGGGTCAGCGTGCTCGGACCGCCGCCCGACCGACCCCTCCTCACGGCGATCGCGGCGACGCGCGCCGAGCGAGCCCGGGATGCCCTCGCCGTCTTCCTCGACCCGCCCGCGCGCGTCTTCCGCGTCGAGGTGGAATCGACGGCCGAGTGGCCCCGCGAGGTCGGCGTGGACGTCCAGGTCGTGCCGGCGGGCGAATGGATGCAGGCGACCGCCCTTGCGATCCGACCGACCGACAAGGACCGCCGGCGACGAGGGGCGCCCGACGGACAGATCTACCTGCTCGCCGGCGACGAGATCGCGGCGCTCCGGCTGTCGAGCCGGCGCGCAGGGGACTGGACCGGCGCAGCGGTGCGGTTGTTCGCGTTGTCGGCCGCGGCGCCGGCGATCGGCGCCCACGAGCTCTCAGCCCGGGAGGAGCCGGGACGCCGGCGGCGGCGACGCCGCTGACCTATTGCATGATCGGCCAGGGCCGGCTGATGTAGTCGCTCATGGTGATCGCGATCAGGATCAGCAGGAACACGACGCCGGCCACGACGAAGAGCTGGGTCAGCTTGGTGCCCCACTTCACGTGCATGAAGATGAGCACCACCATCGTCGCCTTCGCGACGGCGATGCCGACCGCCACGGCGGTGTTGTAGACGCCGAAGTCCTGGCCGGCGGCCCAGACCGTGATCCCCGTGAAGGCCATCAAGGCCAGGAACACGCCCAGGTACGCCCAGACCGAAACGACGTGATGCGAGCCACCCGACGACACCTCGCCTCCTCCTAGTGGTGCCCGATGAGGTACAGGAGCGGGAAGAGGAAGATCCACACGATGTCGACGAAATGCCAGTAGAGCCCCGTCATCTCCACGGGCGTCGAGTACTCCGTCGTGAAGTGGCCCGCCCAGGCGCGCCACGCGAGCCAGGCCAGGATCGGGATGCCGATGATCATGTGCAGCGCGTGGAGGCCGGTCATCCCGAAGTAGAGCGAGAAGTAGAGCTGCGCCCGGTCCACGTCGGCTCCGGACAGGTGCAGGGCGGGCCCGACCTCCTCGGCAGGACCCCAGCGGAGGCCGGGGATCAGCTGGTGCTCCCACTTCTCGTGATACTCGACCACCTTGACGCCGAGGAAGATGCTGCCCAGGCCGATCGTCGCCGCGAGCCAGAGCGCCGCGGCCCTGCCCTTTCCCAGCGCCGCGGCGTGCACTGCCAGCGCCATCGTGAGCGAGCTGCCGATCAGGACCGCCGTGTTGAAGGCGCCCAGCTTCCAGTCGAGGTGGTGGCTGCACGCCTCGAACACGGAGTAGTGCTGGTTCCGGTAGACGGTGTAGGCGGTGAACATCCCTCCGAAGAAGAGCACCTCCTGCACGAGGAACGCCCACATGCCGAGGGTGGCGGCGTCCTTCTGCTGCTCGAGGCTCGTGAAGTGGTGCTGGAGCGGCGTGCTGTGGGCCTCAGACAAGGAGCGCCTCCTTGCGGGGGGACGCGTAGTCGTAGACCTCCTCCTCGACGACCGGGGTGCCCGGGAAGTTGTGCGTGGGCGGCGGGGACGGCGTCCGCCACTCGAGGCCGGTCGCATCGAAGGGGTTCGACGAGGCGATCGCGCCGTAGCGCATCGACCACGCCAGGTAGATCATCGGCAGCACGTAGCCGATGGCGAGGATCGACGCCCCCGCTGAGGACATCACGTTCAGGACCTGGAACTCGTCGGGATAGTAGTGGTAGCGGCGCGGCATGCCCAGGTAGCCGAGCACGAACTGCGGCAGGAACGTCAGGTTGAAGCCGGCGAAGATCAGGACCGCCGACACGCGCGCCCACCACTCCTGGTAGAGCCGGCCGGTGATCTTGGGCCACCAGTAGTGCAGCCCGCCCAGGTAGCCCATGATCGCGCCGCCCACCATGATGTAGTGGAAGTGGGCCACGACGAAGTAGGTGTCCGTGACGTGCACGTCCATGCCCAGCGTGGCGAGGAACAGGCCCGTCAGGCCGCCGATCGTGAACAAGCCGATGAAGCCGAACGCGTACAGCATCGGCGTCTGCCAGGAGACCGATCCCCGGTAGAGGGTGGCGGTCCAGTTGAAGACCTTGATCGCCGAGGGGATCGCCACCAGGAACGAGAGCGCCGAGAACACCATGCCGGCGTAGACCGACTGGCCGGTGATGAACATGTGGTGGCCCCAGACCAGGAAGCCGATCACGGCGATGGCCAGGGAGCTGGCGGCGATGAAGTTGTAGCCGAACACCTTCTTGCGCGAGAAGCAGGTCACGAGCTCGCTGACCACGCCCATCGAGGGCAGGATCATGATGTAGACGGCCGGGTGCGAGTAGAACCAGAACAGGTGCTGGAACAGGATCGGGTCGCCGCCCCGGTTCGGGTCGAAG
The DNA here is from genome assembly GCA_035691285.1 of Vicinamibacteria bacterium. Classification (GTDB taxonomy): domain Bacteria; phylum Acidobacteriota; class Vicinamibacteria; order Fen-336; family Fen-336; genus DATFEN01. The sequence goes on from DASSJI010000231.1 coordinate 17,473, forward strand.
AAGCCGAAGTGGAAGATGCGCTCCAGGGCCACGAGCAGGATCGTGACCGCCACCACCGGCGTGCCGAGGATCTGGATGATGCTCGTCGCGTAGTGGGCCCACACGAACAGCGGCAGCCGGAACCAGGTGAGGCCCGGCGCCCGCATCTTGTGGATCGTCACGATGAAGTTGAGGCCGGTCAGGATCGAGGAGAAGCCGGCGATGAAGATGCCCACCGCCGCCGAGTTCACCGCGGTGTGGGAGAACTGGGTGCTGTAGGGCGTGTAGAAGGTCCAGCCGGTGTCGAGGCCGCCGTGGGCGGTGGAGTAGAGCACGAACAGGAGCCCGATGACGTAGAGGTACCAGGAGAGCAGGTTGATGCGCGGGAAGGCCAGGTCCTTGGCGCCGATCATGAGCGGGATCAGGAAGTTCCCGAGGGTGGCGGGGATCGACGGGATCAGGAAGAAGAAGATCATGTAGATCCCGTGCATCGTGAAGAGCTTGTTGTAGCTCTCCGACAGCACCAGATCCCCGGGCGGGGTCACGAGCTCGAGCCGGATCGCGGTCGCGTAGGCGCCGCCGATGAAGAACGCCACCGTGATCGACGCGAGGTAGAGGATCGCGATCCGCTTGTGGTCGATCGTGAACAGCCACGACCGCCAGCCGTACTCGGCGTTCAGGTAGTGCTCCCTGGGGAGCTGTCTCGTCTCGCTCGCCGCGCTCATCACTTGCTCCCGGCTCCCGCCGCGCCCCCCGGACCCTTGAGGCTCTGGATGTAGGCGATGAGCTGGAGCACCGCCTCCTCGCTCACCTGCCCCTGGTAGGTCGGCATGATCGGCTGGTAGCCGTCGGTCACCTTCGCCGCCGGCACCAGGATCGACTCGCGCAGGTAGCCTTCGTCGGCGGTGACCGTCTCCCCGTTGGCCAGCCGCACCGTGCTTCCGGCGACGCCGTCCAGCACGGGCCCGCGGCCCTGGGAATCCGGCCGATGGCAGGTCGCGCAGTTGAGCTCGCTGAACAGCTTCTGGCCCGCCTCCACCGGCGAGGTGGGCGCCGGGCCGCCCTGGAGCCAGGTCTGGAAATCCGCCGGCTCCATCACGACGATCCAGCCGATCATCCGTGAGTGCTGGGTGCCGCAGTACTCGGCGCAGAACAGGTGGTAGCGGCCCGGCCTGGTCGCCTCGAACCACGCGACGTTGTAGCGACCGGGCACCGCGTCCTTCTTCATGCGGAAGGCCGGCACGAAGAAGCTGTGGATCACGTCCTCCGAGGTGAGGGTCAGCCGCACCGGGCGGCCGGCCGGAACGTGCAGCTCGTTGATCTCCCGCTGCCCGGTCATGTGCTGGAGCTTCCACATCCAGCGCTTGCCCACGACCTGGATGTCGATGGCGTTGTCGGGAGGCCGGTTCATGGAGAAGAACAGGGTCGCGCCCCACACGAACATGGCGACCACGATGAAGAACGGCACGACGCTCCAGGCCAGCTCCAGGAGCAGGGAGCCGTGGATCTCCGCGGGCCGGTCGGCCTCGGAGCGGCGGCGGTACTTGATCGCGAAGGCGATCAGCACGGCCGCGATGCCCAGCGAGAACAGCAGCGTGACGCCGACCAGGAACAGGTACAGCATGTCGACCTTGGCCGCGAGGGTCGACGCCTCTTCCGGGAACAGCGGGAAGCCGGACCACATGGCCTAGCGGCCTCCCTCGGTGGCCGCGGGTGCGGAACGCTCCCGGAAGAGCGACAGCGAGACGAAGGCCACGAGCCCGAGCACCGTCAGGATCGCCCCGGTCCGCATCACACGCATGATCGAGGCGCTGTAGCGCCCCGTCATCGGGTCGTAGCGGTAGCAGTAGAGGATGGCCTGCTCGACGAAGCTGCCGATCCTCCCGCGCGCGGATTCCATCAGGGCGAACTTGAGGTCCTTGGGCGCGTACTCGATGCCGTACAGGTAGCGGGAGATGCGGCCCTCGGGCGTCAGCACCACGACGCCGGCGGGATGCGCGAACTGCCTCGTCTCCTCGTCCCAGGCGTAGCGGAAGCCCACGGCCTTGGTCAGGGCGTCGATCGCCGCCTGATCGCCCGTGAGGAAGTGCCAGCCGGCATCCGCCGTGGGCCGCTTGTAGCGGCCGAGGTGCTGCGCCTTCTTCTTCGCGGCGAGGGGCGGACCCTCCTTCGGGTCGAAGCTGACGGTCACCACCTCGAACTCGCGGCCGACGTCGAAGGACGTGAGCACGTCGAGGGCGCTGGCCAGGCCGTTGAGCGTGACCGTGCACAGCATGGGACAGCCGTAGTAGTTGAGCGAGAGGACCACGGGCCGCGCGCCGAAGTAGTCGCGCAGCGCCACGTCGCGACCCCGCTCGTCACGGAAGCGCAGGTCGAGGGGCACCTCGCCGCCGAGCTTCTGGTCGAAGCCGATCTCCCGCAGCGCGGTGGGAACCCCTTGCTGGGCCCGGGCCGGAGGCCCTGCCAGGGCAGCGAGCGCCGCTGCGACGAGCAGGGACCTCACTTCGCCTTCCCTCCCCTGGCCGCAGCCGGCGAAGGCGCCGGAGCCTCTCCGCTTCCCCGCACCGGATAGCCCTTGCGGAGGGCGATCTGCATGGCCTCCTCGATCGGGATGCGCGCGATGCCCGAGGGCTCGTCCACCCAGGCGTAGCTCGAGAGCACGGCCTCCTCGTTCCTCCTCAGGTCGTTCACGTCCCGGGTCGGACTCACCTGGAGCCGCGGCAGGGGCGCCTGACGCTCCGGGCTCGTCCGCATGATCGGGGGCGGGGGCTGGCGGCGGGCCTCGAGTCTCGCGAAGCCCACGTACAGCAGGCGCATGAGGAACAGCACCAGGATCGTGACCAGGAACAGGTAGACCGTGAACTTCAGGATGGCCGAGGCGCGGACGTCCTTCGTCTCGTACCCCATGCCGCCGCCCGCGTGCCCGGTCATCGCGCTAGGCCGCCTTCTCGATCCGCTCGCGGATCTCGGGCTCGCCGATGGGCAGCAGCGGCCGGCGCCTGAGCTCGTGGGCGAAGAAGGCGAGCCACATGCCGCCGAGGGCGATCGGCGCCGCCAGGTCGAGGCCGTGGACCGCGATGCCGTGGCTTTCGGCGCCGTGTCCCTGCAGGTCCGGAGCCACGAGCCAGAAGAGGTCGAGCAGCCGCACCACGAAGACCAGGAAGGCGACGACGGCGAGGCTCTTCGCGTTGCGCTTCAGGTCGCGCGACAGCAGCAGCAGGAACGGCAGCGCGAAGTGGAACAGGATCAGGAGCTGCGCCACCGCCTGCCAGCCGCCGTGCATGCGTCGGATGTACCAGGGAATCTCCTCGGGGAGGTTCCCGGCCCACGTGATGAGGAACTGCGACAGGTGGATGTAGGCCCACAGCATGGTGAACGCCAGCATCAGCTTGCCCAGGTCGTGGGTGTCGACGGGCTTCACCACGCCCGCGAAGGGCGCCTCCTTGCCGAAGAGGGCGAGCAGCACGATCACGAGGGTCAGGGCCGCGAGCGCCTGGCCGACCATGAACAGCACGCCGTAGATCGTCGAGAACCAGTGCGGGTCGAGGGACATGGCCCAGTCGACCGAAGCGAACGTGATGGTCAGGCCCATCAGCAGCAGGCCGCCGCCCGAGACGCCGCGCAGGCGCCGCGACGCCTTGAGGCTCGGCCCGGCGTCGAGCTGGGCGGACAGCCGGCTGAGCTGGTGGGCCAGGAACGCCCAGACCGCGAAGTAGAAGGCCGCCCGCGCCATGAAGAACCCCGTGTTCAAGTAGGGCGCCTTGTGCCGCAGCAGGTGGTCGTTCGCGGCCTCGGGCGCGGCCCACGGGAAGAGCTGCCCCATCCCGACGGCGACGGGCACGAAGAAGAGGGGCGCGAGGTACATGGTCCGCGTCCCGGCCTCGAGCATGCGGCGTATCACCAGGCCCCACATGCCGCCCGAGAGGTGGTGGATCATCACGAGCGACAGGCATCCGATCCCGACGTTGACCCAGAACAGGTAGGCGAACAGCCAGGAGCGGTAGAACTGCGGCGCATTGGCGAACCAGCCTGCCAGACACGCAACGCCACCGATCACGGCGGCGGCGGTCGCGCCGCGCTGGAGCCGGTCGACCCGGGACGGCACGGGATGGGCGGTCGTGGTCATCAGTGGCGCTGCCCCGCAGCGGGGCGGGTCGGGTCGAGGGGGACGGCGGCGCGGCCCAGCTCCGCGCGCGCCTTCTCCGAGAGGTCGGCCACCGACACGTGCTGGCTGATCTGGAGCGCGCGGATGTAGGCCGCGATCGCCCAGCGGTCCTCGACAGACACCTGGGCCGAGTAGTCGGACATCGCGCCGAAGCCGTTCGTCATCACGTCGAAGAAGTAGCCGGGAGGCGCCTCGCGCAGGCGGTCGATGTGGAACGACGTGGGCCGCTTGAAGCCACGCTGCACCACCATGCCCTCGCCCATGCCGAGTCGGCCGTGGCACGGCGTGCAGTAGATGGTGTAGCGATCGCGGCCGCGCTCGAGGGCAGCGGCGGTGATGGCGAAGGGATAGGTCGCGGCCAGCTCCCTGCCCACCTTGCCCGTGTAGAGGTGCTCGTCGTCCCGGAGCTGGCCGCGCGCCACGGTTCCCTCGACCGGAGCCCGCGAGGCCCGCCGGTCGTCGTAGAAGTCGCTCCTCGCCAGCGGCTTGTAGCGGGGCTGGTCGTGCATGTCCTGCCGGCAGCCGAAGGCCGCGAGGCCTAGCAGGAGGACGGACGCGGGCCGCATCAATGCTCGACCTCGGAGACCGCGCTCGCGCCGATACCCTTCAGGAACTTCGCGGTCTCGACGCGGTCGAACCTCGGGTCGGCGGCCTCGATGCAGATGAAGAACTTGTCCCGGCTCGCGAGGGCGAAGCCCGGCACGTTGAACACCGGGTGATAGGGCTCGGGCAGGCCGTTCAGGAACAGCATCCCCAGGACCGCAGTGCCCGCCGCGAACAGGATCGTGGTCTCGTAGGCCGGCACGATGAAGGCCGGCCACGAGAAGAACGGCCGGCCGCCGATGTTCATCGGATATTCGATGACCGACGCCCAGTACTCGAGACCCAGGCCGCCCAGGAGCCCCGCGATCCCGCCCGCCAGGACCAGCTTGGGCAGGTGGGACTTGTGCAGCTCGAGGGCCTCCGACAGCTCCTCGATGGGATAGGGCGAGTAGCCGTCGACCTTGCGGAAGCCCGCCGCGTGGACCCTCTCGGCTGCCTCGACCACCTCGTGGGGCGAGTGGAACTCGGCGAGGAGCCCGTAGATCGGCGTCTTCATCAGGAATGCTCCTCCCCCTCCTTCATCTCCGCGGCCGGCACCAGGGTGCGCATCTCGAAGATCGAGATCGCCGGCAGGAAGCGCACGAAGAGGAAGATCAGCGTGAGGAAAAGCCCGATCGTCCCGACGAAGGCGGCCCAGTCGAACCGCGTTCCGGCGTAGAGACCCCACGACGAGGGCAGGAAGTCGCGGTGCAAGCTCGTGACGATGATGACGAAGCGCTCCAGCCACATGCCGATCGAGACCACGAAGGAGATGAAGAACAGGAACGGCACGCTCGTGCGCAGCCGCTTCGACCACAGCATGTTCGGCGCCACGACGTTGCACAGGATGAGGGCCCAGTAGCTCAAGGCGTACGGACCGGTCATGCGGTTGAGGATCATGTACTTCTCGTACGGGTTGCCGCTGTACCAGGCGAAGAACGCCTCGCACATGTAGCCGTAGGCCACGATGAGCCCCGTGGCGAGCATGACCTTGGCCATGTTCTCGAGATGCCTCATGGTGATGAAGTCCTCGAGGCCGTAGAACTTCCGGAGCGGGATGGACAGCGTGAGCACCATCGCGAAGCCCGCGTAGATCGCCCCTGCCACGAAGTAGGGAGGGAAGATCGTGGCGTGCCAGCCCGGCACGATGCCGGTGGCGAAGTCGAAGCTCACCACCGTGTGCACCGAGACGACGAGGGGCGTGGCGAGCGCGGCCAGGAGCAGGTAGGCCGTCTCGTAGTTGTGCCAGTGCTTGGCCGAGCCGCGCCAGCCCATGGCGGCCATGCCGTACACGACCTTCCAGGCCTTGCTCTGGGCGCGGTCTCGCAGCGTGGCGAGGTCCGGGATGAGGCCGACGAACCAGAACAGCGCCGAGACCGTCGCGTACGTCGTCACCGCGAACACGTCCCAGATGAGCGGCGACCGGAAGTTGGGCCACAGCCCCATCGTGTTCGGGTACGGCAGCAGCCAGTAGAAGGCGATCCAGGGCCGGCCGGTGTGGAAGATCGGGTAGAAGGCCGCGCAAGCCACGGCGAACAGCGTCATGGCCTCGGCAAAGCGGTTGATCGAGGTACGCCACTCCTGGCGCAGCAGGAGCAGGATCGCGGAGATCAGGGTCCCGGCGTGGCCGATGCCGATCCACCAGACGAAGTTGATGATGTCGAAGCCCCACCCGATCGGGATCGTGATGCCCCACACGCCGATGCCCACGAAGAGCAGGTGGGCGACGGCGTAGAGCAGGAGCTGCATCAGGCCGAAGGCGAAGGCGAAGCCGAGCCACCAGCCCCGGGGCGTCCGGCGCTGCAGGACGATCTTCGAGATCGAATCGGTGACGCTCGCGAAGTCGTGGCCGGGAGCGATGAGGCGGTCGGCCTCGGTCTGGAAGCGCTCGTCGTGCTCGTGGCGGCCGTGGGGCGTCGCGCTAGCCATGGCTCGCCTTGGGCATCTCGGGGTTGGGGTTCCGCACGGCCGCCAGGTACGTCGTGCGCGGGCGCGTGTTCAGCTCGGTCAGGAGCCCGTAGCTGCGCGGCGAGGCCTTGAGCCCGGCGACGCGGCTCTGCGCGTCGTTCTGGTCGCCGAACACGATGGCCTCGGCGGGACAGGCCTGCTGGCAGGCGGTCTGGATCTCTCCGTCCCGGATCTCGCGCCCCTGATTCTTCGCGTCGATGCGCGCCCTGGTGATGCGCTGGACGCAGTAGGTGCACTTCTCCATCACGCCGCGGCTCCGGACCGTCACGTCCGGATTCCGCATCATCTTGTACGTGGGGGTGGTCCAGTCCTGGTACAGGTAGAAATTGAAGCGGCGGACCTTGTAGGGGCAGTTGTTGGAGCAGTAGCGGGTGCCGACGCAGCGGTTGTAGACCATGTCGTTGAGCCCCTCGTCGCTGTGGACAGTCGCGGTGACCGGGCAAACGACCTCGCAGGGCGCGTTCTCGCAGTGCATGCACATCACCGGCTGGCTCCACGTCCGGATGGAGGCCGGGTCCTCGGGGCGGCCCTCGAAGTAGCGGTCGACGCGGATCCAGTGCATCTCGCGGCCGCGCCCCACCTGGTCCTTGCCCACCACGGGGATGTTGTTCTCGGACTGGCACGCCGTGACACAGGCGTTGCAGCCCACGCAGGCGTTCAGGTCCACGCTCAGGCCCCAGGCGTGCCCCTCGTAGGCATGCGGCGGGTAGAGCGTCAGGTTATTGGGCGGATCCTCGGCCAGCTCCTGGGCGAAGCGCGGCTCGTGCTCGAACTCCTCGCGCGTTCCGGCACGCACCAGGTGCCGGCCTTCCATGCTCCAGTGGTCCTGGGTGCAGGAGACCTTCGCGCTGTACGCCGTCTTCTCCACCTGCGCACCCGTGGCCCAGTGGAGGGCGGCGCTGCCCCGGATCGCGTATGCGTTGAACCCGGCGCCGTTCCCGACGCGGCCCGCGCGCCAGCGGCCGTATCCGAGGTGGACGGTGACGACGCCGTCGGGATGGCCGGGCAGCACCCAGGCCGGCCCGCTCACCTTGCGGCCGTCGAGCGTGATCTGGACGAGGTCGGTGACCGTGCCCTGCGGCGTCGGCTGGCCGGCGCTCTCGGTGCCGCCGTCCTGGCTGGAGGAGGTCCGGACGCCCAGGCTCCTCGCGGTGGCGAGGCTCATGTAGACGGCGTTCTCCCAGGTGAGCTTCGACACCGGCTTCGGCAGCTCCTGGAGCCAGCCATTGTTCGCGTGGCGCCCGTCGCCCACGGTCGGATCGGGCCGGAACACGACCTCGAGACCGGGCGCCGCGGCGGGGGTCTTCGCCTTCGCCCAATCGCCCAGCTTCACCGTCATCGGCGTCTCTGGAAGCGCGGTGCCCGCGACGAGCCCGTCGTGCAGCGCCCTGCGCCAGGCTTTCTCGAAGTCCGGGCCGAGGCGGGGCCGCCAGTGGTCGCGCACGATGTCGCGGCCCCTGCGATCGGGCCGCGAGGTGAGCAGGGCCAGGACCTCGTGCGCCGACTTGCCCGCGTAGAGCGGCTCGATCAAAGGCTGCACGATCGAGGCCGTCCCGTCGAACGCTCGGGCGTCGCTCCAGGCCTCCAGGGGGTGGGCCTCGGGAAGCTGCCAGTGGCAGCGCTCCGAGGTCTCGTCGTCGTGGAGCGAGAGGTGCACCCGGAACGGCACCAGCATCATCGCGTCGCCGAACGGGACGTCGGCCGGCGCGGTGTAGACGGGGTTGCCCCCCAGGATCAGGAGCGCCTCGACCCTCCGCGCGCTCATTTCGGCGAAGAGCTCGCCCAGGGACGCGGGATCGCCCTCGGCGGCGACGGGCGCCGAGTAGCTGACCGTCTTGCCCACGACGCCGAGCCGCTCGTTGATGAGGTGGACGAGCGCGTGGGCCTCCGGCGAGAGCGCTTCGCCCGCGAGCACGACGGAGGCGCCGGCGTGGGCCTGAAGGTCCTTCGCGAGCGGAGCGATCCAGGCGGCGTGGTCGGAGGTTCCGCCCTCGATGGGCAAGCCCAACGCCGCCGCCAGGGCGCGCACGATGCCCTCCATCTCCGAGGGCTTCACCGGCAGGCGGTGGTCGGCGTTGACTCCGGTCAGGCCCGGCGTCGTCTCGACGGCATAGAGCCGGTTGAGGGGCGCACCGTCGTCGCTCAGGCGACGACGCTTCGCGAAATCGCGGATGCGTCGGACGCTCGCGGGGCCCGAGGCGAGGAAGTCGGCGTCCAGCGACACGACCACCGCGGCGGCGTCCAGATGGCACCGGGTCTCCACCGCCTCGCCGAACGCCAGCCTGGCGCCTGCGTAGGCGTTGCCGGCCCCAGGGTCCCACAGGTGCCATCTCGCCTCGGGCAGCTCCGCCAGCAGGTCCTCGAGCTGCTGCCGGAGCGTGGGCGACGTCACGGTCTCGGTGAGGATGCGGAGCCCCGCGCCCCGTTTCGCGCGCTGCTTCTCGAGGACGGGCTTGAGGGCCGCCACGAACTCCGCCCACGAGTGGATCTCGCCGAAGGAGCGAACCGTCTGGGCCCGGTCGGGATCGTAGAGGTCGAGGATCGCCGCCTGGGAGACCGCGTCGCTCCCGCCGAGGCTTGCCGGGTGGTCGGGGTTGCCTTCGATCTTGGTGGGCCGCCCCTCGTGGCTCTCCACCAGCACGCCCCTGGCGTAGCCGCGGTCGAGGATCGCCGTGGCGAAGAAGAGCGGCCGGCCGGGCACGATCTGCTCGGGCTGTCTCACATAGGGGACGATCAGCTCCTCGGGCTGCTTGGTGCAGGCCGCCAGTCCCGCCAGGGCGGCCGAGGCGCCCATGACGCGCATGAACTCGCGGCGCCCCCGGGGATCCTCGAGCTCCGACGCGCGCGCAGGAAACTCCCGGTGGAGGAACTCCAGGAACTCGGGGCTCTCCTGGAGCTCGTCGAGGCTCCTCCAGAGCGCGCGGCCTCGCTCCGCCTTGGGGCGCACGCCGGCGAACTCGACGCGGGCCTCGAACGGCGCGCGGGGGGGCTCGGCGCTCATCGATGGCAGGTCGAGCAGCTCGTGCGCGGCTTGATGCCGTACTCCTTCACGAGCTCCGCTCCCCTCCCGCTCGCGCTCCAGTCCGCGGGCGGCTCCCACGCCACGTTGAAGACCTCGGCCTTCGGCCGCACGTACTTCTCGGGCTGGCGGTGGCACTCGAGGCACCATTCCATCTGCAGCGAGGCGTGCTGCCACATCAGCGGCATCCTGTCGACGCGGCCGTGGCACGTGCCGCAGCCAACGCCCTTGTTCACGTGGGCGCCATGGTTGAAGTAGACGAAGTCGGGCAGGTCGTTCACCTTGACCCACTCGATCGACCGTCCGCTCCTCAGGCTCGCGCGGACCGGCTCGAGGGTCGGGCTCTGGCTCCAGATCTGGGCGTGGCAGTTCATGCAGGTCTTGGTGGGCGGGATGCCGGCCTGCGCCGATCTCTCGACGGAGGTGTGGCAGTATCGGCAATCGACGCCCATCCCGCCGACGTGGTGGGCGTGGCTGAAGGGAACCGGCTGCTCCCTGGCGACGCCCACGTTGGTCACGTACGGGCTGCGGTTCACCTCGAGCAGCAGCCACAGCCCGGCGCCCGCGCCGAACACGGCTCCGAAGATGCTGACCTTCGCAAGCGTGTTCGTGCTGTGGTGGAAGATCTGGGACATCTATCCCCGTGCGCAGCCGTCTTGTGGAAAACGGGCGGAGGATATGACACGGCCCTGGGTGAAATCAAGGGCGATGAACGGATTGAAGGGATTCCGGGCTCAGGCCGCGGCCGGCGCCGCGGCCACTTCGCGGTAGCCGGGGTCGCGGCGCAGCCGCCAGATGTAGGCGTCGACGACGAAGTGGTGGATGTTGATCACGGCGGTGACGAGCAGCATGCTCTCGGCGAGGCCGAACCCGGCGGCGACGAAGGCGAAGGGCCAGGCCCTGAACAGCAGGTAAGCGAGCGCCACGCACGCCGCATAGAAGGTCAAGGCGTGATAGGCGGCGCCGTGCTGGCCGCCCGCGGCCTGGGCCCGGTCCTTCACGTGCACGATCATCACGATCGCGAGGTACTGGAGTCCGTGGAACACCGTGGCCCACCCGAACGCCTCGTAATAGAAGAAGAGGGTCCACCAGGCGGCGTTGCTGACCATGACGAGGACGCTGATCAGGGGAAGCGCGCGTCCCCTGAACAGGGAGCGCGCCAACAGGGCGGGCGGCAGCGCGAGGGCAGCGCCGCCCAGGAGCCACTCCGCGCCGGCTCGGAGCGTCGCCCAGGGCTCCGCTCCGAGCCACGCCTTGGACACGAACCACTCCAGGCCGGCGGTCGGACCCTTGACGAAGGCATACAGGAACGGCGCCAGGCACGCCACCCGGAACAGGACGCGATCGCGGTCTCCGACCGTCACACCGCTCCTGTAGCAGTACAGCAGCGCCAGCCCGTAGGCCTGCGCCGCGTAATGGTACGGCGACCAGGTGAGATAGAGGTTCATGACGTGCACGCCCACGACCTCGGCGAAGCGCACCGCCAGGCTCAGGAGCGCGAGCGTCAGGAGCGGCAGGCCCATCGTGAGGAAGGGGAAATCGGCGAAGGCGTTGGGCTTGGCGTAGAGGCGCACCGTCGAGGCGGAGAAGTGCGTCATGTTGACGAGGAAGAGCACCAGCGGGAAGACCGGCGCGATCGCGGCCGTGATCGGGCTCGTCGAGCCTCCGGTCGCCACGACGGCCACGGTGAAGAAGAGGCTGAGACCCCCGCCGATCAGCAGCACGTCGACGGTCGGGGAGAGGAAGGTGCGGCCGACGTGCAGCGAGTTCACGGCTTCGCCTCGCGAGAGGCGGCGCGAGCTCGAGCGAGGTTCTGGACGTACGCCGGCTGGGGATCCAGGCGGACGGCTTCCTCGAAGCGAGCCACGGCCTCCTCGTCGCGCCCGGCCAGGGCCAGGGCGACGCCAAGGCTGTTCAGGGCGACCGCGTTGCCCGGCAGCGCGCGCACTGCGTCACCCATCGCGCGCAGCGCCTCGTCGTAGCGCTCCAGCTCGAGGAGCGCCTCGCCCAGGCCCTGCAGCGCCTCGCCGTCGCCCGGGACAAGACGCAGGGCCCGCTCGAAGGAAGCCCGCGCCTCCTCGAAACGCCGGGTCTTGAGGTAGGCCAGCCCGAGCCGGCGGTGCGTCGCGGGGTCGCGAGGCCAGAGCTCGGTTGCGCGCCGGAACTGGTCGACTTCCCCGGACGCGTCGCCCATGCGCGACAGCATCTCGGCCAGCTTCTTCGGCGTGTCGTAGTTGCTCACGTCGATGCTGGACACCATCCGGTACTCCCGGGCGGCCCTCTCGACGTCGCCGCGCGCGTAGGCCTCGTCGGCCAGGGTCAAGGGCGAGTCCCGGAGGGCCGGCGGCCGTCCGTGCGTGCTCCAGGTCCAGGCCATGCCGGCCGCGAAGGCGACCGCGTACGCGACGAGGCCCACGCGGAACGCGGCTCGAAGCAGCACCGCGCCAGCCGCGCGCGCACGGGGGCCCACAGGGCCAGCCTAGCACAGCGTCGTCAGGGGCCCTTGGGCTCCCACTTCACTCGAGGGACGCAGTGGCGCCAGCGCATGTCCGTCACGCTCGGGCCCATCCCGGACCCCCAGAAGCGCACCGGCCGGTAGTTCTCGCTGATGACGGCGTAGACCGGATCCTTCAGGTAGTCGCTGGCGTTCGTGTACACCGCCAGGAAGCGGCGCTCGCGGATCAAGCGCAGGAAGCCCTCGGGGTACCGCGCCGGGTCGGGCTGGTAGGGCGTGCGCTTGTCCTGCCCGCCTGCCCAGTCGTAGAGCCGGTCCCAGTAGGGGTACTGGTCGCCGCGCGTCAGCGTCGAGACGAAGCTCGCGTTGTACGCGAGGAACGGCCCGTCGACGGCGCGCATGTCGGCGAGGATCTCCTCGGCCTCGGACCGGTCGGTCCGCGTCGGGATCCAGTCCAGGTAGTCCCAAGGGGGCAGGGCCAGCGCGAAGAGCGCCAGCGCGGGAACGCACAGGCGCAGCCGTGGCCGGGCCAGCAGCGTGTCGGCCGCCAGGGCGGTCCCGAGGGAGACGAGGAAGATGGCCGGCATCGAGGAGTTGAACTGGCCGCCGATCTTGCACATCGCCAGAAGGCCCATGAGGAACGCGCATCCCGAGGTGCACAGGAGGAGCCGCAGCGTTCGCGCCCGCTCGCCGTCCGCGACGCCCAGGGCAATCCCCACGGCCGCGAAGAGCGGGAGCATGGGCCAGGCGAACTCCGCGAACACGCGCACCCAGCGCAGGGCGAAGTAGTGGCTGGCCGGCTGTGTGACCACGATCGCGGCGTCGGCGCCGTAGGCGACGAGCAGCATCAGCGCCAGGGGCACGGAGGTCGAGAGCAGGGCGCCCACGAGGCGCCCGAGCCGGGCCGCGTCACGCTCCACGAGCAGGAAGAGGAGCGCGCCGCCGGCCACCGCCACGCTCGTCTGCTTGGTGAACACGGCCAGGGCCAGGAGCGCCCCGCCGATCCAGGTGGCGGCGCCGGAGGGCCGGGCGCCGTTCGATGCGAGGGCGGCGACCCCCGCGACGGCCAGGAGCGTGGCCAGGGAGTCGACCCGCGCCACGTCGTACCAGTAGCCGGTGGCCGGATAGAAGGACAGCGCCGTCGCCGCGAAGAGCAGGAGGGCCGCCCAGGAGCTGCCCGCGCGGCGCAGCAGCCGGGCGCCGAGGACGAGGGCCAGCAGCACGCTGACGATCGAGACGGACCGAGCCGTGGAGAGGGAGAAGCCGCCCGCCAGGAACGCCGCGAGGTTGACGACGTAGTGGAGCGGGGGGTACCAGTTCGGCGCGAAATGGGCCGAGGGCGGCGCGTACAGGTTGCCGCCGTGGAGCAGGGTGTACGCGTAGTCGATGGTGAGGCCCTCGAGGAACTCCACCTCCCAGGGGAAGGTCAGCCGCCCGAAGGCGACGCTGACGAAGACCGCGAGCCGCACCCCGGCCGCGCCGGCAGCGAGGTAGAGCAGGAGCCTCGGAAGGGACGGCGGCGACGGCACTAGGTGCCGTAGAGTCGGTCGCCGAAGTCTCCGAGGCCGGGCAGGATGAACTTGCGCTCGTTCAGCTCGCGGTCGAGGGCGGCGGCCCAGATCATGGTCCCCGGGCACGCGGCCTCGACGTGCGCGACGCCCTCGGGGGCGGCGACGATGGAGAGCAGGTGCACGGCCTTGGCGCCCATGCCCCGGAGTCCCTCGATCGCCATCACCGCGGACCCGCCCGTGGCCAGCATCGGGTCGAGCAGGAAGACCTCGGCGGTGGCGAGGTCCTTCGGGATCTTCTCGTAGTAGCGTCGCGCCACGGCCGTGTGCTCGTCGCGCTGAAGGCCGAAGTAGCCCACCTCGGCCTCCGGAACGACCTCGAGGAAGGGCTCCAGCATCCCGACGCCGGCGCGCAGGATCGGCACGGCCACCACGCGGGTCGCGAGCCGCATCACCCGGGTCGTCTCGAGGGGCGTCTCGACCTCGCCCTCGCGCGTGGAGAGGCCCCGGGTGGCTTCGGAGGCCAGGATGAGGGCGACGCGCTTGGCGACGCGCCGGAACTCCTCGGGCTCCGTGGTGCGGTCCCGCAGGCGCGCGAGCGCCTCGTCGATCACCGCGTGGCGCACGACCGCGAGGGGCATGGCCGGCGGAGAATAACACGGTATACTCGCGCGGCCATGCGGCTCGCGCCCGACGAGATCGAGTTCCTCGCGCGGAAGATCCTGAAGACCCTGGTGGCCGAGGAGCGACTCGAGGTCGACGACGAGGCCCGGGTCGCACAGGGGATCGCCCGCGTCATCACCGACGAGCTACTCGTCGAGGATCGCCTCAACGACGAGGTGCGCGAGATCCTCTCCCAGCACACCTCCCAGATGGAGCGCAGCGACATCACGTACTCGGACATGTTCAAGAAGACCAAGCGGGAGCTGGCGAAGAAGAAGGGCATCGTCCTGTGAGGGTCCCGCGGCGATGAAGCTCAGCCGCGAGAAGGTGCTCCAGCTCTCCCACCTGATCCTGCGCTACATAGAGGAGGACGAGGGCGTCGAGTACTTCGACGAGCCCCAGGAGCTGCGCCAGCAGATCGTCAAGCTCATCGAGGGCGAGATGAAGGCCGACGAGATGATCGACGCCCTCGTGCGGCGCAAGATCGAGAGCCAGAAGCGCCCGATCCCCGAAGGCTCCGACGAGTGGGACGTGCTGTACCGGAAGTACTACGAGGAAGAGCAGGCTCGGCATCGCAAGGTGATGCCGTGAGCCTGCGGGCGACGCGGGGGAGCTACCGCGCCTCGCGCGCCTTCTTCAGGATCTCGGGCGCGGCGTCCCCGAAGTACTTCACCACGAGGCGGCTCCAGGTCTGCGTCTTGCGCAGGTTCGCGACGTAGCCGTTCAGGGCCTCGAACAGCTTCGCGTCCTCCTTGCGGACTGCGTAGGCGAGGGAGTCGGCCTCGCCGATGAAGGCGCCGATCTGGAGGTCGGGATCCTTCAGGCGTGCGACGAGCGCGGCCTCGACGCCGTCCACCGCGGCGGTGATGCGCCCGCTCTTGAGCGCCGCGGGAAACGCCCCGAGCTCGATCCCGTCGTCCACGTTGGTCACCCCTGCGGCCGCGAGGTCCTCGGCCATGGAGGTGCCCTTGTAGGTGCCCACCTTCTCGCCCTTGAGCTCGCCCACCGCCTTGATGACCTTGCCGGGCTTCCGCGTGTAGATCACGTTCCGCGTGGGGAACACCTCTTCCGTGAAGTTGACCTGCTTGCGGCGCACGTCGGTGGCGGTGAAGCCGCCGGCGATCACGTCGCCCTTGCCCTTGAGCAGGGCGGGGATCAGCGCGTCGTAGCCCTGGACCGGCACGATCTCCACCTTGAAGCGCTGCAGTTTCGCGAAGCCCTCCAGGATCTCGTGGTCGAAGCCGGGCGGCGTCCCGGGCTTCAGCGAAAGGAACGCCGGCTCCTCCTCGATGACGACGGCCAGCACCTTCAGGGTCCCGCGCTGCTGCAGCTCGGCGAGGTCCAGGCCCGCGGCGGGGAGGGCCAGCAGCGCGAGGGTGGCGGAGAGCGGGAGCCGCATCGTCGGGAACCTCCGTCGCGCATCTTAGTACGGCCTCAGCCTCGCCGCGCCAGGTTTCCGAGCCCGTCGTAGGCGGCGTACTTGTACGCCTCGCCGAGGGTCGGGTAGTTGAAGACCGAGGCGATGAAGTCGTCGAGACCGCCGCCGAAGTGCAGGCACGCCTGGCCGACGTGGACGAGCTCCGAGGCCATCTCCCCGAGGATGTGGACCCCGAGCAGCTTCTTGTCGGGGACGCGGAAGACGAGCTTCAGGAGGCCGGCCATGTCACCGATGATCTGGCCGCGGCTGTTGCGCTCGTAGTAGGCCCGACCCACGGCGTGGTCGATGCCCTTCTCGCGGCAGCTCTCTTCGGTCTCACCCACCGCCGCGAGCTCCGGGATCGTGTAGACGGCCATCGGCAGCAGCGCCGAGACGCGCTCCTTGTACTTCAGGTCGAAGGCGTGGCACATCGCCACGCGTGCCTGTTCCATCGCGGTCGAGGCGAGGGCCGGGAATCCGATGACGTCGCCGGCGGCGTAGACCCCGGGAACCGCGGTCTGGTAGTTCTCGTCGACCTTCAGGTGACCGCGCGGCCCCGGCGCGATCCCGATCCGCTCCAGGCCGAGGCCGGAGGTGGCTCCCATGCGCCCGGTCGCGAAGAGCACGCGCTCGACGCTCAGCGACGCGCCGCTCGCGAGCCGAACCTCGACGTC
>DASSJI010000232.1:0-7132 GCA_035691285.1 Vicinamibacteria bacterium
CTCGTGGTACTCGTCCTCGGTGTTCACGGCCCACACGTCGTGCTTCTCTCCCAGGACGTTCCTGACCGCGAGCAGGGCCGTCAGCATCGCGTGGTCCTGGTTGTTGTACTTGTGGAGGCCGTTGCGTCCGACCATCTGCAGGTTCTCGAAATCCAGCAGGTAATCGCGCAGCCGGTCAAGGTGCCGGCGGTAGGCGGGGTCGTACACTGGGTAGGCCTTCTTCTGGCGCACCACGGCGGCGTCGAAGACGTCGCCCTCGGAAGCGAATCCCAGCTTGCCGATCTCCGCGCGGGCGATCTCGACGAGCCGCGCGTCGGGCGTCGTCCACAGCCAGTCGCCCTCGTTGCAGAAGTACTCGAGGCCGAGACACGTCGTCCCCGGCTCCGGCACCATCGCGGCGCTCCAGTTCCGGAAGTTCTGGATGCGTCCGACCAGCACCTCGGGCGTGTGGATGTAGATCCAGTTGTCCGGGAAGAGGTCGGCCTTGCGGATCATCAGCGCCACGGTGATGAAGTCGCGGTAGCGAAGGGCTCGGGCCGCGTCCTGGATCTCCGGCGGAGCGGGCGGGTCGAGGCCGAGCACCAGCTCCGGCAGGGGCATGCTGGCGATGAAGTCCGTGCCCTCGACCACCTCCTCCGTCGCGCCGTGGCGGGTCACGACGGCGTCGACGCGGAAGGCCGTCCTCCGGATCCCCACGACCCGTCGCTCGAGGCGCACCTCGTGGCCGCCGCGCCCGAGGATCACCGCCATGCGCTCCCACAGCATTCCCGGCCCGCGCTCGGGATAGCGGAACTCCTCGACCAGGCTGCGAGGACGCTCTCGGCCCGGCAGGAGGGAGCTGAGGATCGCGCTGCCCAGGGTCAGCGTCTTGATGCGCTGCGCTCCCCACTCGGCGCGGATCTCCGTGCACGGCAGGCCCCAGACCTTCTCGGTGTAGGTCTTGAAGAACATCAGGAACAGCCGGCGGCCGAAGCGGTTCGACATCCAGCTCTCGAGGTTGTCCTCGGGCCGCAGCGGGAAGAGCTGCTTGCGGAGATACGAGAGGATCACCCAGGCGCTCTCGAAGAGCCCCAGCTTCCAGAGCGCCTCGAACGGCTTCAGGGGGTAGTGGAAGAAGCTCCCGCGGTAGAGGATGCGGGACAGGCGCCGCACCCGGAGGAACCTGTCCTCCATCACCTCCCTCCAGATCGCCTGCACCTCCGGAATCTTGGTGAAGAAGCGGTGGCCGCCGACGTCGAACAGGTATCCCTTGTACGCGACGGTTCGCGCGTGGCCGCCGACCTGCGTGTCCTGCTCGAGGACCACGCTCGACACGCCCGCCTTCATCAGGGCGTACGCGGCAGTGAGCCCGGCGGGTCCACCGCCGATGATCACGACTCTCTTCATGGTTGGTGCGGGCGGAGGGACTTGAACCCCCACGGGTGTTACCCCACCTGATCCTAAGTCAGGCGCCTATGCCTGTTCGGCTACGCCCGCGGTCGGAATCCGTTCGCAAGCTTACGATAGAATCCCGCGGTTTTCCGGAAGAGCCGGAGGTCCGCCAGTGTTGATGGCATTGCTCGTCGCCGCGTCCGCGCTTCATCCCCTCGACGCCCTCACGTCCGCCGAGCACTGGGCGATCCGTGAGGCCGTCCGCTCCGACGCGCGCTTCGAGGGCGAGCTGCGCGTGGCGTCCGTCGAGCTCCGCGAGCCGCCCAAGGCCGAGGTGCTCGCCTGGAGCGCCGGCAAGCCGTTCCGGCGCGAGGCCAAGGTCGTCTTGTCGCGCGGCCTGCGCACGATCGAGGCGTTCGTGGACATCGGCGCGGGGCGCGTCACCACCTGGCGCGAGATTCCGGGCGCGGTGGCGAGCATCGTCGAGAGCGAGCAGCAGGCGGCCCAGCAGCTCGCGACGTCCGACGAACGCGTGCTCGCCGGCCTCAAGAGCCGCGGCATCACGGACCTGGAGACCGTCAAGTGCTACGCGATCGCCCCCGGCTACTTCGGGACGCCCGAGGAGGACGGCAGGAAGATCGGCCTCGTGCGCTGCTGGGATCGGCGCGGCACGTACAACGCCGACGCGCGCCCGATCGAAGGGCTGTACGCGATCGTGGACCTCGCGGCCTCGAAGGTGGTGCGGGTGATCGACGGCATCCGGGCGCCGGTCGCGGGCGGCGCCGTCGACACCGATCGCGAGGCGCTGGGCCCGCCGCGAGCGCAGGCTCCGATGCGCGTCGAGCAGCCGGCCGGCCCCGGCCTTCGCCTCTCCGGCGGGCTCGTCGAATGGCAGAGCTGGCGCTTCCACATGCGCCTCGAGGCGCGCCGCGGGCTCGTGCTGTCGCTCGTCCGCCATCTCGACGGGGCCAGGGAACGGTCGGTGATGTACCAGGGGGCCCTCTCGGAGATCTTCGTGCCCTACATGGACCCCGACGAGAGCTGGTACAACTCGACGTTCCTCGACGTCGGCGAGTACACCGCCGACGGCGTGCTGAGCGCCATGGAGCCGGGCGAGGACTGCCCGTCCGAGGCCGTGATGCTCGACGGGATCGTGGCCGACGAGCAGGGCGTTCCGCAGCCGCGCAGGAACGTGGCCTGCGTGTTCGAGCGCGAGGGGGGCATCGTGGCCTGGCGCCACCTGAACTGGTTGACGCGCACGATCGACGCGCGGCGCGGACGCGAGCTGGTGGTCCGGGCCATCGGCAACTTCGGCAACTACGACTACGTCTTCGACTGGGTGTTCCAGCAGGACGGCAGCCTGCGGGTCGTCGTCGGCTCGACGGGCGTCGTCAACGTGAAGGGAGCGCAGAGCCGCACCGCCGCCGACGCGGGGGCGCCCTCCGAGGCGGCCTACGGCCGCTTCGTGGCCGGGAACACGATCGCCGTGAACCACGACCACTTCTTCTGCTTCAGGCTCGATCTCGACGTCGACGGCCCGCAGAACAGCTTCGTGATCGACCGGCTCGTCACGAAGCGCTTGCCAGAGGGCTCGCTCCGCAAGAGCCTGTGGACGGTGGAATCGCGGACCGCGCGCAGCGAGCGGGAGGCGCAGCTCGGACGGCACGAGCCCGGGCTCTGGCGCTTCGTCAACCCCGGGGTGAAGGGGCCCATGGGCTATCCCGTGAGCTACCAGGTCCGCGCCGGACATGGCGCAGACTCGCTCCTCTCCGACGACGACTGGCCCCAGCGCCGCGCGGGCTTCACCCGCCATGCGCTGTGGGTCACGCCCTACCGTCCGGACGAGCGCTTCGCCGCCGGCGACTACCCGACGCAGAGCCGCGGCGGGGACGGCCTGCCGGCCTGGACGGCCGCCGACCGGCCGCTCGAGAACGCGGATCTCGTGGCCTGGTACACCGTCGGCATGCACCACGTGGTCCGGGCCGAGGACTGGCCCGTCATGCCGGTCGTCTGGCACGACTTCGAGATCCGCCCGTTCGACTTCTTCGCTCGCAACCCGGCCCTCGACATCCCCGCAGCCCGCTGATCAAGGAGGATCGATGCTGCCCCTCGCCCTGCTCGCCCTCGCGGCGTCGCCGCTGCCGGGCCCGCCGCCGAAGCCCGGCCCGGAGTTCTTCGCCGCCCACAGGCAGCGTGTCATCGAGCGGCTGCCGGCAGGCGCCGTGGCGGTGTTCCGCTCGGCGCCCGAGACCTCGGTCGAGACGACGCCCGACCCGTACCGCCAGGACTCCACGTTCTGGTGGCTGACCGGCTTCGGCGAGCCCAACTCGGTGGCCGTGCTGCGCAAGGACGCCGCGGCAGGGCCGCGCTACGTCCTCTTCGTGCCGCCTCGCGATCCGGCGGCCGAGCAGTGGACGGGCTGGCGCGCCGGCGCCGAGGGCGCCCGGAAGGACCATCGGGCCGACGAGGCGTTCACGAACGACGAGCTGTGGAAGAAGCTGCCCGAGCTTTGGGCCGGTGCGCGCGCCCTGGTCGTCTCCGACGGCGGCGACGCGGCCTTCCGGGCGAAGCTCGTCGAGGCCTGGGCGCCGGGCGATCCGAACGCCACGGAGGTGCGCCCGGTCGTGGACGCCGCGCCGATCGTGGGCCAGCTCCGGCTCGTCAAGGACGCCGCGGAGGTCGCTCTCCTCAGGCACGCGGCCCGGCTCTCGGCGGAGGCCCACGTCGCGGCCATGCGCGTCACCCGGCCCGGCGCCCACGAATACACGCTGAAGGGCGCCATGGTCGGGACGTGCCTTTCCGGCGGCGCTGCGCGCATGGCGTATCCGCCCATCGTGGGCGGCGGCCGCAACTCGGTGATCCTCCATTACGAGCCCGCCGACGCGCCGCTCGAGCCCGGCGCCATGATCGTGAACGACACTGCTTGCGAGTACGGCATGTACGCCGCGGACGTGACGCGCAGCTATCCCGTCTCCGGCCGCTTCTCGCCCGAGCAGCGCGCGATCTACGACATCGTGCTGCAGGCCCAGAAGGCGGGCTTCGCGAAGGTGCGGCCGGGCGCGGCGTTCCGCGACGTGCACCAGGCGACGGCCGAGGTCGTGGTCGACGGGCTGCTGAAGCTCGGGCTCCTCGCGGGGGACCGGGGCGAGGTCCTCGAGAAGCGCGCGTACCAGAAGCTCTATCCCCACGGCTCGTCCCACTGGATCGGGATGAACGTCCACGACGTCGGCAGCTACGGCTATCCCGAGGGCGTGGACCGCCTGGAGCGGTACGGCAAGGCCATGACGAGGCTCGAGCCCGGGATGCTGCTCACCGTCGAGCCGGGGATCTACGTCCCCGAGGCCCCCGCCGTCGACAGGAAGTGGTGGAACCTCGGCGTGCGCATCGAGGACGTCGTGCTCGTGACCGCCGACGGCATGGAGTGCCTGTCGTGCTCCGCCCCGCGCGAGGTCCCGGACGTCGAGAAGGAGATCGCCGCCAGGGGCAGGTAGCCCTCAGCGGATGTGGAACTTGGTCTTGACGACGCGCCCGTTGCGGCGCACCGCCCGGTACCACGACGACAGGTCGTTCATGGGTACGAAGCGCCGCTCCTCCTTGCGGTAGTGCCAGTCCTTCTCGACCTGATAGAAGACCTGGAGCCCGCGCCGCTCGAGGATGTTGGTGATCTCGTTGTCGTGGTGGTTCTCCGCGTCGTAGTCGGTGATGGCGCGCTGTCCCATCTCGGAATAGGCGAGGTTCAGCTCCTGCAGTAGCTGGTCGGTCTCGGGGTCGAGGTCCTCCACGGTCAGGCCCAGGCGCCGCGCCTCGCGGCTCGTGATCGGGTACTGGTGGGCGGGGTAGTCGTAGTTCAGCCGTCGCGCGATGGCGTCGGCCTTCCGCCGGTCGCGCATGTGGTAGCCGAGGATCTCGCGGCACAGCATGAGCGACAGGCTGCTGGCCCGGTCCAGGGCGCCGATCACGAGCGGATGGAGGTACTTGTAGAGCTCCTGATGCGGATGGACGGAGCCCTTCGGCGCGTGCTCCTTCCACAGCCGGGTCACGCGGTCGACCTCGTCGTTGCTGACGGGCACGAGGTTGTTCGTGTGGTCGAGGGGCGAGAGGTCGTGCTCGAGGGACGTGTCGACCGCGGTGAGGTAGGAGAGCGGACCCATGGCGATCGTGTCGGCGCCCAGGGCCAGCATGGTCGCGGCGGAGGCGCAGTTGAGGGGCGCCATCACCGTGAGGCGCCGCCCGTGCCGCCGCAGCAGGTGCACGAGGCGCAGGGCCGCCATGCCGCTGCCGCCGTCCGACTTGACGAACAGCGCCAGCCGCTGTCGGGGCCCCACACCGCGCAGGACCTCCTGGAGAGCCATCACGTCGTTGTCGCAGACGGAACCGCTCGTGCTCGTCCAGTAGGTGAGGAAGGTGCCGCGCACCCGTGGCTCGAGGCGGGCGATCAGCCGCTGGGTCTTGTCGTAGAGCAGGGGCGGCGTCTTGACGCGGCGTCGCGCCCGGCGTGGCATCGCCGCCTCAGGCCGGGAGCGGCTGGGCGCAGTCCGGCGAGTCGGTGGCGGCGTTGTTCACGGCCGGTCCGACCCGCGTGACGGTCAGCGCCTGGGGCGGGCACGGCCGCAGGATCGGCCTCAGCACGCCCACCCTGCGCAGGTCCGGGTCCAGCCAGCGGTTCCAGTCGTCGGGCTCCAGGATCACCGGCATGCGGTCGTGGATCTCCCGCAGCTTGTCATTGGGCTCCGTGGTCACGATCGTGCACGTGCCTTCGACCCCGGGTTGGCGGCCCGCCGGGGGCTCCCACAGCCCGGCCAGGGCGAAGGGCCTTCCGTCCGCGCGCCGGACGAGGAAGGCCTCCTTGGCGCCGTTCACATGGCGCCACTCGTAGAACCCGTCGGCCGGCACCAGGCAGCGGCGCCGCTCGAACGGCTCGCGGAAGGCCGACTTGTCCGTCAGGGACTCGGCGCGGGCG
Source organism: Vicinamibacteria bacterium (assembly GCA_035691285.1). Classification (GTDB taxonomy): domain Bacteria; phylum Acidobacteriota; class Vicinamibacteria; order Fen-336; family Fen-336; genus DATFEN01. Next base: position 6,332 of record DASSJI010000232.1, read on the forward strand.
TTGATGAGCAGGGTGCGGCCGCGCGGCTCCTTCGACCAGACCGGAACGAGCCCCCAGCGCAGCAGCGACATCGACTTCGGCGCGCCGGCAGGGATGCGGCGGACGACGGCGATGGGCTGCGTCGGTGCGATGTTGTAGCGCGGCGGGAGGTCCGGGGGCTCGTCGAGGCCGAAGGTCTCGGCCAGGGTCTCACCGGGTGTGGTCAGTGTGAAACGACCGCACATGTGGCGAGATCGTAACCCAGAATCGAGGCTACTTCGCCTTTTGCTGGATCGACCACACGTAGTGCGCGAGGTTCCGCACGGCAGCGTCGACGGTGGCCTCCTCCGTGCCCTTCGTCCGCTTGAACGCGTCTCCCCACGCGGGCATGTCCACCGTGCCGTGGCCTCGGACGATCTCGCCGCTCTTCACGATGCGGACGACGCGGTCGTAGGGATAGGTGCCTCCGCTTCGCGACGCGAGGTTCGTCAGATCGGGGACCGCGACGCGCAGGTCTCCTGCGAGCGGGCCGTCGGCCTTGCCTGCGGGGCCATGGCACGCGACGCAGTAGCGCGTGTAGGTGATCTGTCCCTTCGTCACCGCGGCCTCATCGATGGCTGCCTCGGCGCTCCAGGCGGCGGGGGCGACGATCAGGCCGCCGGCCGTGAGCCACGCCGCAATCGTTTCGCTGCGCATACGCACCCCCCTCTCTCCACGAATCGAGGCAATCTCCGCGCCACGCCGGAAGCGGCCGTATCCCATTGACCGGCCGCGGGATCCCGACGAGCGCTCGTCCGCAGGGCCCGCTTCGTTTGCGGGACC
>DASSJI010000233.1:0-10473 GCA_035691285.1 Vicinamibacteria bacterium
CGGCCCGGAGCACGCCGAGCCAGACGAGCCGCGAGAGCGGGATGCGGTGCTCGGAGACCGGCCACAGGAGCCACTCGAGCGTCACCGGCTCCTCGCCGACGAGCTGCCACAGTTGCCCGAACTCGTCCTCGTAGGGCAGGTCCGGACCGTAGCGGAGGACGTAGCCGACCGCGACGCCGAGGGCGATCGCCCACGCGGCCCACGGCACGAGACCGGGGAGGCGTCTCGCCGGCATGCGGGGATAATCCCACAGGCCCACGCGTGCGCGTCCTCCTCGCCGTCCACGCCTTCCCCCCGCGATCCACCGCCGGGGTCGAGGTGTACACGCTGCGCCTGGCGCGGGCGCTTCGCGCGGGCGGGCACGAGGCGCTCGTCCTCTGCGCCGGACACGACCTCGGCGCCGCGCAGGCCACGGTGCGCAGGCGCGAGGAGGGCGGCGTCCCGGTCGTCGAGGTCAACAGCCTCCATCAGGATGGAACGCTCCGGGCGACCTGGAACGCGCCGGAGATCGACCGCGTCGGCCGGGGGGTCTTCGCGGAGTGGCGGCCCGACGTCGTCCATTTCCAGCACCTCTTGAACCTCTCGTCGGGCCTGGTCGCCGATGCGCGGAGGGCGGGCGCGCGGACGGTTCTCACGCTCCACGACTACTGGCTGAGCTGCCCGCGGGACGGCCTGCGCATGCGCGCCGACCTCACGCTGTGCGCGACGCTGGACCACGCGGTGTGCGCCCGCTGCCTCCGCGACAGCCCGTACTTGACGCCGGCGCTGCAGCGTGGCGCGGCCCGAGGCCTGCGGGCGGTCGGCCTGGGCCGGGCGCTGCATCGCGTGCACGACGCCCTGCCTCGCCTCACCGAGGCGGCGCTCCTGGCGTTGCGCGGCGTCGCTCCTCCGGGAGAAGACCTCGCGGGGGCGATGGACGTGCGGCGCGACGGTCTGCGCGCGGTGCTCGGTCACCTCGACCTCTGCATCGGGCCGACGGCGTTCGCCCGCGACCGCGCCGTCGAGGTGGGCGCGGATCCCGGCCGCACGACCGTGGTGGGCCTCGGCGTCGCGACCGGCGCGCCCCGTCCGCGCCGAGCGGGGCCCCACCGGCGCTTCGGCTACGTCGGCACGCTCGCGCCGCACAAGGGCGTGCACGTGCTGATCGACGCCTTCCGCGGCCTCCCAAGGAGCGACGTGAGCCTCGACCTTCACGGGAGCCCGAGCGTGTTCCCGGCGTATGCATCCGACCTCGTGCGCCGCGCCGCGGGCGATCCACGCATCCGCTTCCACGGCGCCTTCCGCGAGGGCGAGCAGGAGCGGGTCCTGGCCGGCCTCGACGCGCTGGTGCTGCCGTCGCTGTGGTGGGAGAACAGCCCGATGGCGGTGCTCGAAGGCCTCGCCGCGGGCCTCGCCGTGGTCGCGTCCCGAACCGGAGGCGTCCCGGAGATCCTGGCCGAAGGCTCCGGCGTCCTGGTCGATCCGGGCGACGGGGTCGCCCTCACGGCCGCCCTGGACGGGCTCGCCCGCGGCGCGCTGCTCGCGGAACCCCACGCGGCGTGGCCCGTCAAGACGGTGGAGGAGGGGGCCGTCGAGCTCCTGGGGCTCTACTCCGCGCTAACATCTTCCGGATGACCTCCGTCCCGCGCGCCAGCGTCGTGATTCCCGTGAAGGACGCGGGACCGAGGCTGAGCGCGGTGCTGGACGCGCTCGACGGACAGGACCTGCCGGGCGGGCTGGAGATCGTAGCTCTTGATAGCGGCTCCACCGATGGCTCGGCGGCGCTGCTCGCGGCCCGAGGCGCGCGGATCCTCGCGGTTCCTGCCGGGGAGTTCGACCACGGCGAAACCCGCAACCGCGGCGCTCGCGAGGCACGGGGCGAGATCGTCCTCTTCCTGAGCCAGGACGCCGTGCCCGCGAACCCGGCCTTCGCCCGTGCCCTGGTGGAGACGCTCGAGTCGGACGCCCGCCTCGCGGGGGCTTTCGCGCGCCAGGAGCCGCGGGCCGGGGCCGACCCGCTCACGCGCCGCGACCTCGCTGGCTGGGTGGCCGCGTCTCCCGTTCCGCGGACCGTCTTCCTCGACGGCGCTGCGGCCCTGTCTCCCCTCGAACGCTACCGGCTGTGCGCCTTCGACAACGTGGCGTCCGCCGTGCGCCGCAGCCTGCTGCTGCGCCATCCCTTCGAGCCCTCGCGCTTCGGCGAGGACGTCGAGTGGGGCCAGCGCATGCTCGGCCTCGGTTACGGGCTCACCTACGTCCCTGCGGCGGTCGTGGTGCACTCGCACCGGCGCTCGGCCCGGAGCCTCTACCGCCGGAACTACCTCGGGCATCGGCTTCTCTCGCGCCTGTTCGGGCTGCGGACGGTGCCGGACGCCGCCCACGCCGTGCGGGCGGCGGCGGGCGTCCTGGCCAGCGACCTCGGCACGCTGAGCCGCGAGGGGGCGCCTTTCGCACAATGGCTCGCCGCTCCCGTCCAGGCCGTGGCGGCGACCTGGGGCCAGTACCACGGCGCGCGCGACGAGGCCGCGCGGCGTCCCTACCCGCGCTGGGCGTGAGGATCCTGTTCGCCCATCAGGGCTACCCGCCGGAGGCGTCGGGGGGCTCGGAGCTCTATCTCGAGGGCCTCGCGCGAGCGCTCGCCACGCGGCACGACGTGGCGGTGCTCCATCGCAGCGCCGACCCGGCCCGCGAGGACCACGACGTCGTCGAGGCGAGCCGCGACGGCGTGCGGCTGTTCGCAGTCAACAACCTGCACCGACGGCACCACGGCTTCGAGGCCTACCGCGATCCCGACCTGGCCGTTGCGGCGGAGCGGGTGATCGAGTCCTTCGCTCCCGAGGTCGTCCACGTCCACCACCTCAACGGGCTTTCGACGGGCCTCGTCTTCGAGGCGCGTCGCCGCGGCGTGCCTGTCGTCGTCACGCTCCACGATTTCTGGCCGGCGTGTCCCCTCGGCCAGCTCGTGAACCTGCGCCTCGAGGTCTGTCCCGGCCCCACTCCGCGGCGCTGCCTGTCGTGCGTCGGCGCCCAGGTGGCCTGGCGGCCATCGCGCATCGCCGCCCGGCTCGAGACGATGTGCGAGGCGCTGCGTGCTGCGGACGCCGTGCTGGCGCCCTCGCGATTCCTGGCCGACCGTCTCGCGGCTCTCGGGTTCCCAGGGATCGAGCACCTGCCGAACGGCCTCCCGCCGCTCCATGTGGACCGCCGCGCCCGGGCCGCGGGTCCGGTTCGCTTCGGGTTCGTCGGCGCGTGCATACCCTCGAAGGGGGTCCACGTCCTGGCCGAGGCCTTCGCCCGCCTCGAGCATCCGCGAGCGGCCCTCGGCATCCACGGCGCCTTCGCGTCCTATCACGGCGACGAGGGCTACGAGCGCCGCGTTCGCGAGCGCTTGCGCGGCGTGCCGGCTGCGGAGCTGTGCGGGCCCTTCCCGCGGGCGCGCCTCGCCCAGGTGCTCGCCGACCTCGACGTGCTCGTCGTGCCGTCGGTGTGGGAGGAGAACGCGCCCCTGGTGGTCGAGGAGGCGTTCCAGGCGAGGCGACCGGTGGTCGCTGCCGACCACGGCGGCCTGCGCGAGCGCATCCGCCACGGCGTGGACGGGCTCCTGTTTCGTCCGGGCGATGTGGACGGCCTCACCCGAGCGATGCGGCGCCTGCTGGACGAGCCCGGCCTTCTGGATGGGCTCGGACGCGCGCCGCTTGCGCCCGTGGCCGTCGAAGCCCACGCCGAGGCGCTGCTCGAGCGCTACGCGCGCGCGCGCGAACGCTACCGCACCCGGGCGGGACGCGTCGGCGTCGTGGTCGTGAACCACGGCCGCCCCGAGGACACCGCGGCGGCTGTCGGCTCGGCGCTCGATCCGACGCTCGATCCGGTCGTGGTCGTGGTCGAGAACGGGCCGAGTCCGGAGCCCGCGCTGCCCGCGGGCGTCGAGCTCCTGCGCCTCGCGGAGAACCGCGGCTTCGCGGCGGGCGCGAACGCGGGCCTCCGCCGCCTGCGCGAGCGCGGCTGCGACCGGGCCCTCCTGCTCAACAACGACGCGCGCCTCGAGCCCGGCGCGCTGCGCCGCCTCGCGGAGGCCGTCGAGGACGAGGGGCTCGCGGCGGCCGGACCGGTCGTCCTACGCGCCGACGGCCGGGTCGAGTCGCGCGGGCTGCGGATCGACACGCGCTGGGGCAGGGCGCGCCTCGTGGGCCATGGCGAGCGGGACACGCCGTCGGAGGGCCGCGTCGCCGCAGAGGCGCTCTCGGGCGCGGCCGTCATGCTGCGCCTGAACGCCCTCGACGCCGTCGGCGCGTTGGACGAGGACTACTTCCACGCCTTCGAGGACGCCGAGTGGTGCCTGCGCGCGCGCCGCGCCGGGCTCAGCCTCGCCGTGGTGCTCGGAGCGCGGGTGCGCCACGCCTCGGCGGCGACGCTCGGTGCGTCGGCCGACCGCCTCTACTACGCCGCGCGCAACCATCTCCGGGCGGCGGAGCGGCTCCGGCCTCTCCACGGAGTCGCGCGGCGCGCGCGCGAAGCGGCGATCCTCGCCTTGAACCTGGCCCATGCCCTGCGGCAGAGCGAGGTGCCGCGCCTCCTGGGAGCCCGCGCGGTGCTGGCGGGGTTCGACGACTTCCGGCGCGGCCGCTTCGGCCCGCGCCCGGCGTGAGTCGCGGCGTGGCCGGCGTGCTTCTCGTCATTCCCGCCTGGAACGAGAGCCGGAACCTTCCGGAGGTGCTGGGCGAGCTGGACCGGGAGCGGCCGGGCGAGCCCCGCGTCGTGGTGGACGACGGCTCCGAGGACGACACCGGCGACGTGGCGCGGCGGCACGGCGTGACGGTCCTGCGGCTCCCGCTCCACCTCGGCTACGGCGCGGCCGTCCAGACCGGCCTCAAGTTCGCGATGCGGCGCGGCCACGACGTGGCCGTGACCTTCGACGGCGACGGCCAGCACGACCCGGCCGACGTCGCGCCCCTGGTCGAGGCCGTCCGGGAGGGCGCCGATCTCGCCATCGGCTCGCGCTTCCTGGCCTCCGCCGCCTACCGCGGCGGCTTCGGGCGCCGCGCCGGGCGTGCGGTCTTCTCGGCCCTCGCCCGGGTCCTGACCGGCCTGCCCCTCACCGACCCGACCTCCGGACTCAAGGCGCTCGGGCCCGAGGCGCAGCGGCTCTTCGCCCTGGCGCGCTTCCCGGACCGCTTTCCCGACGCCGACGCGCTCGTGCTCGCGCGCCGCGCGCGCCTGCGCATCGTCGAGCGACCCGCCCGGATGCGGCCGTCGCGGAACCGCCACAGCATGCACGGAGGGCTGCGCGGCGTCAGCTACGGCTTCAACATGCTCGCGTCCCTGCTCGTGGCCGCGCTGGGCCGCGAAGCCGACCTCGAGGGGTGACCATGCCGATCCGCCAGACCATCGTGTTCCTGACGATCGCGCTCCTGCTGCTCGCCGTGATCGTGGAGCTGGTGCGGCGCCGGCGGCTGCGCGTGGAGTACGCGTGGCTCTGGATCGCGGCCGGGCTGACGAACCTGCTGCTGATCCTGCGCTACGAGCTGCTCGTGGACCTGACCGACGCGGTCGGCGCGGTGATCCCCACGTCCACGCTGTTCTTCCTCTGCATCCTGTACCTGGCGCTGCTCAGCCTGAACTATTCGGTGCGCCTCACAGAGCTGACGCGCCAGGTGAAGGAGCTGGCCCAGGAAGTGGCGCTCCTGCGCGCGGAAGCCGCGGCCCGTGAGGCGCCGGTCCGCGCTCAGCAGGATGCGCGTTAGGAGGGCATATGCTCGCCAGCCATCCGCACGCGTTCTCCCTTCAAATGCTCGCAATGGCAGCCTCGACGTGCTGCCTCGTCGCGCTCCCGGCGCAACCAGCCCGCGGCGCTGCCTGGCCAGACCGAGTGGGCACGGCCGAGGTGCGACCCGGCGAGGTGACGCGAGGAAGGCTGCCGCTCATCGAGTACGCCGACGGGTCGGACGTCGAGGCGCCCGTCATCGTCGTCGCCGGCAAGGAACGGCGCGGGCCGGTGGTCTGGCTCATCTCCTGCGGGCACGGTGACGAGTTCGGCGGGGCGCTGGCGATGCAGCGGGTGGCGAAGGCTCTCGATCCCGCGACGACGAAGGGGCTCATCGTCCTCATCCCCGTCGCCAACCCGCCCGCCTTCCAGGCGATGCGCCGCGTCAACCCGTCTCCCGACGACCTCATGGACTTCGGCGACGCCTTCCCGGGGCGGCCGCGCTTCGCGACCGAGCGTATCGCGGAGAAGTACACGGCGCTCTGGAAGGAGCATGCCGACTTCGTCGTGGACTTCCACACGGGCGGCGACCGCTTCGTCCAGCACCCGTTCGTCATCTTCACGGTCACGGGCACGGTCCCGACGGAGAGGATGGAATCCCTGGCCCGGATGTTCGGCGTGCCGACGCTGTGGCGCGACCGCGACAAGGTGTTCGCTTCGGACATCACGATCAACGTGCCGGCGATGGGGATCCCGGCGTTCCTCCTCGAAGTCGGAGGCGGGGGAGTGATGGAGCGCCAGCAGGACGCGCGGCAGGCGGAGTTCGCGCTCAGCTTCCTCCGCGGTGTCGGCGTCATCCCAGGGGCGCCTCTTCACCAGGAGCGCGTCAGCGTCGTCGAGAAGTACCGGATCATCACGCCATCACGCGGCGGCTTCTTCTATCCGCTCGTGAAGCCCGGTGATCCGGTGAGCGAAGGCTCGCCCCTCGCGCGCATCGTGGACGTCTATGGAGACGAGGTCGAAATCCTGCGCTCCCCGGTGAGCGGGGCGATCGTGCTGGGGATACAGGAATTCCCCGTCGTCGCCACCGGCTCCTGGGTGGCCGAGCTCGGAATCCTCGCGCCCGAGTAGCTAGAAACGGACCTTCGCGCCGACCATCACGCGTCGCGGGTCGACCGGTGTAAGCGGCCAGTAATAGGTCGACGCCGTGACGCGGGAGGTCACGACGTCCTCGTACACGTCCGAGTTGAAGGCGTTGAGCAGGTCGGCGAAGGCCGAGACACGGACCTGGCTTCCCAGCTTGAAGTCCTTCTGGACGCGCATGTCCAGCAGCATGACGTCGGGAAGCCGGCCCCTGTTCCCGCGGGGCTCGAGGAAGATGGTCGTGCCTTCGGGGATGTTGGTGCCCTCGACGGCCCCCCTGCGGATGATGTGCGCGTTGTCGCGCCACTGGAAGTTCGCGGAGACGAGGAAGTCTGCCGGCAACTGGTACACCCCCTGCACTTTCGCGGCCCAGGTCACGTCGAGCACGAGCCGGCCATCGCCGTTCACGAAGGAATTGGGGTCCCTGCCCCAGGTTCGGAACAGCAGGCCTCCTCGCTGGATGATGCTCGTCCCGGCACCGCCACCTCCGTCGGCGATCCGACCCGTGCCACGGAGCCAGGTAACCGACGTGTTGAGCTGCCACTTGTTCGTCATGCGCTTGAGCAGGACGGCGCTGACTGCATGGACGTCGCTGTGCGCCTGGTCCGAGTTGGTGATTCGGAACTGCCGTTCGGCGGGATCGCTCACGAGCTGGTAGACGTCGAATGTCCTCCCGGTGGGGTCGTCGCCGAGGTTGTCGGTGAACGGGACCGTGACGTATTGGCCCGTGATGTCCTTCCACGCCGCGTAATCGCGCGCGCGTTTGTAGACGTAGTTGACCTGGGCGCCCAGGCCCTGCATCAGCTCACGCTCCAGGCTCAGGATGTACTGGTCCGTGTGGGGACTCTTGTAATCCGGGTCGACCCCGAGGTTGGTGTTGTCGCTGAACAAGCTGAGCTCCTCGAACTGCCCGGTCTCGAAGTTGTAGTTCGTCCCCGCGTACGTCGCCTTCACGTTGGGGCCGATGATGTTTGCGAACTCGCCCGTGGCGATCGGCCGGTGGTAACGGCCGACGTGACCCTTGAGCACGGTCCGGCCGTCCGCCGTCAGCTTCAGGTTGAAACCCACCCGCGGCGAGAAGGACTTCCAGGTGAAGAAGTCCGTCTTGGGGAACGTCGTGCCCGTGGGATTCCCGAACTCGTCGAGCTCCTCCTGCTCGGCGGCGAACGCCTTGTTGTGGTCGTATCGGAAACCCAGGTTGAGCGAGAGCCGGTCGTTGACCTTCACCGTGTCGTCGACGAACGCGCCGAGGTTGCGCGCCTGGCCGCTGTAGCTGAACGGCTGCCGCTCGTAGCCGTACCCGTATCTCACGCCATAGTACGTATAGGTATAGACGAAGTCGTTGAAGCCGTAGATCCCCTGCGCAATGGTGTCGCTGTACTGGACCCCGAACTTGAAGTCGTGACTCGCCCCGAGGAAGTCGTCCGCCAGGTGAGAGACCTTCGCCGATACCACCGTGCGCCGCGGGTGGGTCTCGTACCAGTAGTACGGGCCGCCGCTGATGAAGCCGGTGTCGATGTCGTAGAAACGGGTCATGTCTCTCGGCTGGTTCGGGTCGGTGGGGTCGCCGAACGTGTCACCGTAGAAACCTGAGTAGCGCACGTCGAGGACGGTCTTGTCCGAGAGCGTGCCGGTGTAGGCGAGCCCGGGGGTGGGACGGTTGCTCGTGCGGGTCCAAGCGGTGGTCGGCGCCACGTTCACACCGTAGCCGTTGGGGTTGTCGGTCGTCTTCTCGTCGAAGTTGAAGTTGGCCACGATCCTGTGTCTCGGGCTGATCTGCCAGTTGATCTTGCCGAAATAGCGGTCGTTCTGCACGCGGTAGAGGGCGATGGGATTGCTCACGTCCACGCCCGCTGCTCCGTAGTAGTCGCGCTGGAGCTGGTAGGACGCGAAGAACCAGAGCTTGTCCTTCACGATCGGGCCGCCGAGCTGAGCCGTGAAGTCGTGGAACGTGTCGCGGGTGAAGGGACAGCGCGAGTCCCCGCAGGTGTCGAAGAAGCTGCCGTCGGGATTCTTGAGATCCTCTGTGTTGTTCGAGGTCAGGCCGTCCGTCTGCAGGAAGTAGTTCGCGTCGCCGTGGAACTCGTTCGTGCCCTGGCGGGTGACGACGTTGTAGACGGCCCCGCTCAGGTTGCCGTACTCCGCGGGCGCCCCCAGCGAGAGCACCTCGACCTCTTCGATCGCGTCGGTGTTGGGTTCCGGGGAATCGTTCCAGTAGGCGTCGGTGATGTCCACGCCGTCGAGCTGGAAGGAGTTCTCGTCCCAGGACGAGCCGTAGACCATCGTATTGCGGCCTCCGTCCTGGGCCAGCGACCCGGGCGCGGCGGCCAGGAGGCTGAAGAAGCTGTTGCGGCGCACCGGCGCGTTCTCGACCCAGTTGCGGTCGTAGTTCGAGCCGACCTCGTTCGACGTCGTATCGACGACCGGCGTCTCGCCCACGACGTCGATGACCTCTTGGAGCTGGCTGACCTCCAGGCCCGCGTTCACCTCGATGGTCGAGCCCACACCGACACGGAGGCTGCGCCTCGCGACGGTCTTGAAGCCGCTCATGCTGAAGATGACCTCGTAGTCACCGGGAGGCAGGTTCAAGAACCGGTAGAAGCCGAGCTCGTTCGTCGTGGCGGTCTGCGTGCCGACGATGTTGGGCCCGCTCACCGACACGCCGACTCCGGGCAGCACGGCGCCGGTCGAGTCCTTCACGGTTCCGGAGATGCTTCCGGTCGTTCGCTGTGCGAGAGCGGGCACGGCGAAGACCCCCAGCAGGGCGGCGAGGTAGGCGAGCCTACGCATGGGTTCAGCTCCTTCGAGGTTTTCGGGATGATACGCAGACGCCCCGGGCCTGTCGAGGCCTTTTCCGGGGCTCAAGAACTTGAACGACCTTTTTCGAGTGCTGGGAGCCGACCGTCGGCCTTGACGGCCAAGTATGGCCACCCTACGATGGCATATGGCCACACCCACGCTGAAGGCGACCTTCTCGCTGGACCTCCAGAGCGCGCGTACCTTGGAGTCGCTGGCCCGGCGGTGGAAGGTCTCGAAGTCCGAGGCGCTTCGGCGTGCGATCCGCGGGGCAGCGGCAGCTCCCGCGACGGGCGCGGATGACGCGATCCGGGCGCTCGATGCTCTCCAGCGGTCGTTGGCGCTCACGAAGGCCGAGGCGCGCGAGTGGGAGCGCCGTACTCGGGCGGAACGTCGCGCCTCCTCGCTCCGCTCGGAGCGCCCGAGGCCTTGATTCACCTGGATACGAGCTTCCTCATCCGAGCGTTGGTACGGGGCTCCGACGAGGACCGGCGGCTCCGCGACTGGCTCCGGGGCGGCGAAAGCCTGGCGATGAGCGCTGTGGCCTGGGCCGAGTTTCTCTGTGGTCCCCTCAGACCGGGCGAGGTGGAGCTGGCGGAGACGCTCGTTACAGCGCGCGCTCCGTTCGGCGAGGACGAGGCGACCCTGGCCGCCCGACTCTTCAACGAGAGCGGGCGCAGGCGCGGATCGATGCTCGACTGCATGATCGGCGCAACGGCCCTCCAGGCGGGCGCAAGCCTCGCCACCGCCAACCCCTCGGACTTCACCCGCTTCGTGTCCGCCGGGTTGACGCTGGCCCGCTGAGCCTCAGCCCAGCCAGTCCCGAAGCTTGTACCAGGCGCCGACGAGGGGGA
>DASSJI010000234.1:0-2433 GCA_035691285.1 Vicinamibacteria bacterium
GAGGCGCGCCACGCCTATTCGTGCGACACGCACATCGGCGACCTCGTCCTCCGTGGCGCGGCGCGCGTGGCACCGGATGCGTCCGGCGAGTCCATCGCCGACGCCGGACGGGCCATCCTCGGCTCCGAGACGTTCCGGCTCGGGCATGCGCCCGGGCGCGACGTGTTGTTGGTCCTCCGAACGGCCCCCGAGATCGAGGCGACCGCGTGGCGGGCGAGCGGAGTGACGCGCCACGCGCTCGCGTTCGGAACGTCGCGTCTTTCGCTCCGCGTCGGAGGGCGCGTCGCGGCCAGCGCCGAGGTGCAGCCGCGCGAAGGCTGGGACGAGATCGTGCTCGTCGTGCCCAGCGCCGTCCTGACCGGTTCGGAAACGGAGCTCCACGTGACCGGCCGCTACGCCTCGTTCCGATACTGGGCGTACCAGTGACCGAGCGACGGGCCGTCCTGGGCCTCGCCCTCGGCCTGTCTCTGCTCGCCACCCACCACATGCGCGAGGCGCTCTTCGAAGGGCGCGTGTACTTCGAGCGTGACCTGCACATCCAGTGGTACGGGCAGATGGAGAGCTTCGTCCACGCCGTCGCGCAGGGCGCGCTCCCGCTCTGGGATCCCTGGGTCGGCTTCGGTCAGCCCATGCTCGCCAACCCGAACAACCAGATCCTTTACCCGCCCACCTGGCTCAACCTGCTCATGGTCCCGGCCAGCTACTACAAGCTCTACCTCTTCGTGCACCTCGTGGGCGGCGGCCTGGGCGCGAGCCTTCTGGCGCTGCGCCTCGGGATCTCGCGCCCGGCGGCCTTTCTCGCGGGCGCTGGCTTTCTCCTGTGTGGACCCTTCCTCTCTCTGGCCAACGCCTGGAACCATGTGGCGGGCGCCGGGCTCGTGCCGTGGCTCGCGCTCTGCTTCGACCGCCTGATCGAAGAGCCGGGGACGCGACGCGCACTCGTCCTGGGCCTCGTTCCGGCCCTGATGGTGCTCGCGGGCTCGCCCGACTACCTGCTGCTGGGAGGTCCGGCGGTCCTGGCGCTGGGCCTCTGGCGCCTGCGAAGCCGGCGCGCGCCGGTGCGGCCCGTGCTCCTCGCCACGACCGGAGCGGCCCTGTTCGCGATCGGGCTGTCGGCGGCGCAGTGGGTGCCCTCCCTCGAGTTGGCCCGCCGCACCGCCCGCGCGAACCTGTCCGCGGGCGACCAGGACTTCTGGTCCCTCCATCCGATCGCCCTGGCCCAGGCGGCCGTGCCCGTCGACCTCGCCGCGGCTCCGGTGCCGCCCGCCTGGGAGGACGTGCTCTTCGAAGGGCGTGAGCCCTACCTGTTCTCCGTCTACATGGGCGTGCCCCTTCTCCTGCTGGCCGCCCTCGGCATGGCGGCCCGCGGGGCGTTCCCGCGCGGCGCGCTCACCCTGATGACGCTCCTCCTCGGTCTCGTGTCGCTGGGCCGCCATGCGCCGCTCCACGCCCTCCTCGTCGCGACGGTGCCTCCGCTGGGCGCCGTGCGCTTCCCGGTCAAGGCGATGACGGTCGCGGCGCTCCTCCTGGCGCTGGCCGCAGGACGCGGCATCGACGTGCTGAAGTCGACGGGAGCGGAAGGAGCAAGGCGGGCTCTCGCGGCTGCGGCCTTCGCCCTGGCAGCGCTGTTCGCCGTCGCTCGCTGGGGGGTCGATCCTTCGTTCGTCTTCCTGGAGCCGCCCCTCGGGCACGCCGCGACGCTGGGGACGGTCGTCGCGCTCCTGCTGCTCGCCCCGCGAGCCGCTCGCGTGACGCTGCCCGCCCTGGGCGCGCTCGCCATCGGGGATCTGGCGCTGACGCACCGGAGCCTGAACCCCACGGCGCCCCCGGACTTCTATGCGGGCCGCCCTGCCCTGATCGCCGCAGCCGACCCGGGCGACTGGGGACGTTGGCTCGTGCTCGACTACAACACGCGCCCCGAGTGGAGCCTGCGCCACCTCGGACGGCCGAAGGCGTTCATGGTGCCGTCGTCCCTGCCGCCCCAGTACTGGCGGGCCGCGATGGCCGTGCGGCTCTACCCGATCGCGCCGCTCCTGGCCTCGTGGCGCGTGTTCGGGAGCTATTCGCGCGACCTGCTGGGCCTGCTGCCGCCCCCGCTCGTCAGGATGAACGACGCGCTCTACGATCTCCTCCCCGGGCCCCCTTTCGACCTCCTGCTCCGCGTCGGCGCCGTCAGCCACTTCGCGGCGCTGCACGACGTCGACGCGAAGAGCCTGCGCCTCGAGCGGCACATCCGCGGTCCCTTCTTCGAGGACATCCGCCTGTACCGCGTCGAGGGATCCTTGCCGCGCGCCTACGTCGCCTCGGAGGCGCGGGGCGGGACGCTCCTCGACGCGGGGTTCGACCCGGCGCGTCAGGTCCTTCTGGAAGGCGAGCCGCCGCGGAGGCCGGTATCGGCAGAGCCGGGCCCGGCGCGGATCCTCGACTACAGGG
>DASSJI010000235.1:0-9184 GCA_035691285.1 Vicinamibacteria bacterium
GGGTCGCCAGCCAGAGGGTCGTGAGCAGCAGGTCGACGGGGCTGCGGCCGAGCGGGCCGAGGGCGGGAGAGCTGAACAGGTCGGCCCCCGCAAGGACGGAATCGGGGCCCGGGAACGGCGGGCCGAGCAGGAGAAGCGAAAGGCGCAGCAGCGTCGCCCCGGCTGCGATCCGGCGCGGCCGCGGCTGGCCCGCGACCCAGACCAGGATCGCGGCGGCCGCGAGCCCGGACAGGATGCGCCGCCACGAGATCGCCACGCGGCGCACTGCGCCGGCGGCGCCGTCGTCGATGACCCGCGCCACGGCGAGCGTCCGACCCGCTGGGGAGAGGAGCAGCCGGGAGCGCGGCTCGGCCGCGACCGGGTGGTCGGATTCCAGGACGTCCACGTAGCGCACCTCGAGCCCCTCGTCGGCGCCCGCGACGCGATCGAAGTCGCCCAGGAACTCGTTCCGGATCCCGCGGCGCGTCGAGAGCGGGATCTCGGCCGTGACGATGCCGCGAAGGTTGTCGCCCTCGCGGATCTCCGCGGCGGCGACGAGCGTCGACGAGACACGTCCGGCGGCCAGGAAGACGCCGTCGCCGGACAGGGCGGCGCCGGAGAGCGGGCGCCGCGCCTCCACCGGACCGGCCCAGGCGACCGTCGCCAGCCCGGCGTCGTGGATGGCGAGGGCGGGAGCGTCGGGACGCCGGGCCCGCTCCAGCTCGAGGCGCGTGAACAGGCGCGCCAGGCTCCTGCGGTCGCCGGCGAGGGCGGCGCGCGCCTCGGGCCAGGCTGCCACCCGCGTGGCCGCGTCCTGGGCGGCCTGGACCAGGGACTCGAGACGGCGGGCCGCGCCGTCGAGCCGCGAGGCCGAAGCCGCGGCCGCCCGCTCGGGCGCCGCGCGGGACGCGAAGCTCAGGTGGAGCGCGGCGGCCGCAGTGAGCGACAGGAGGAGCGTGGCGAGGAGCGGGGCCGGGTCGCGTCGCGTCGGGTGCGGCACGGGTTCGAGGCCAGCCGGCGCCCTACAGGTGGTACAGCATGAAGTACACGAGGACGCCGGTGGCGGAGACGTAGGCCCAGATGGGGAGCGTCACGCGGGCGAAGCGGCGGTGGCGGTCGAAGCGCTTCGCCAGGGCGTGTCGCAGCGTGACGGCCACGAGGGGGAGGACGAGGACGGCCAAGGCGGTGTGGCTGATGAGGACGGCGAAGTAGACGCCGCGCACCGGCCCCTGCCCGGCGAAGCGCACCGAGCCGACCTGGGCGTGGTAGGCGAGGTAGGACGCCAGGAACAGGGCCGAGCAGACGAGGGCCGCCAGCATCGCGCGCCGATGCGCGTCGCGACGCCCGAGCCGGATCAGGAGGTAGCCGGTCAGGGCGAGGAGCGCCGAGGCCGCGTTGAGGAGGGCGTTCAGGGCGGGCAGATCCCGCAGGCTCATGGACGGGTCCCGAGGAGCCGCCGCGCGTCGGCCGCGAGCCGCTCGAGGTCGTCGCGGTCCTCGCTGTCGTAGTAGCCGCGAATCCGGCTGGCGGCGTCGACGAGCACGAACTTCGCGCTGTGGAGGAAGGGGCCGTCGCCTCCGTGACGCTGGCCCTCGGGGACCTCCATGGCCGCCAGGCGGAACCCTTCGGTCGCGAGGCGATGGAGGGCCGCGCGACTGCCCGAGGCGAAGCGCCAGCGGGGGCTCGCGCCGAAATCGCGGGCGTAGCGGGCGAGCACGTCCGGCGTGTCGTGCTCGGGGTCGACCGTGAACGACACGAGGCCGATCGCGGCGGGCAGGGCCCGGTCGAGCTGACCCATGCGTGCGGTCATGCCGGGACAGACTCCTGCGCAGCGGGTGAAGATGAAGTCGGCCACGAAGGGCCCGCTCGCCAGCTCCTCGCGGGTCAGGGAGCGGCCGTGCTGGTCGATCAGGTCGAAAGCAGGCAGCGCCCCGAGCTCGGGGAGCGGCTCGGGTCGTCCCCGTCTGGCGGCGACCGCGAGGGAGGCCGCCAAGGCGGCGGCGGCTACGAAGGCGAGGACGTGGAGCGCGCGCCGGCCAGCCACTCCCGGATTCTAGACCGGAAGGCGAGGCCGGCGATGGTTCCGAAGACGAGGTAGGGAGCGGCCACCATCACCAGGATGGCCTGATTGAAGTCGGAGGCGATCCGCTGGCCCTCGGCGGACTGCGCGAGCGCCGTCTGGCACATCGAGCACTGGGCGAGGGCTGGGCCGCCGGCCAGCGACAGGAGCAGGCCGAGCGCCAGGAGGAGGGGCGCGCGGCTCATCGCAACGTCTTGTGGAACACGCTCCTGCTCTCGGGCGCGATGTACGCGAGCAGGATGGCCGAGGTCACGAGCAGCCCCACCCCCACGGTGACGATCAGGCGTCGATGCTCGTAGCGCAGGTGCATGAAGTTGCCCGCGATCATGACGGCCTTGACGAACATGAAGGAGACCAGGAAGGCCACCAGGAACCAGCGGGGCATGTGGAGCGCCTCGGCCGCCAGCATCAGCACCGTGATGATCAGGAGCGCCACCCAGGTCGTCCAGTAGATCCGATACGGGCTCGCAGCGCCATCGCTCATGGTGCCTCTCCGCTAGAGCAGGTAGAACAGCGTGAAGATGAACACCCAGACGAGGTCGACGAAGTGCCAGTAGAGGCCCGCCATCTCGACGCCCTGGGGCGGCGTCTTGCCCATCCCGGAGCGGATGGCCGTGATCGTGAGGATGACGAGGCCGGAGAAGACGTGGGACCCGTGGAATCCGGTCAGCACGAAGAACGTCGCGGGGAAGTGCACCGGAACGCCGAGGTGGGCGAGCTCGCTGCCCGCGAGGGCGCCGGTCAGGCGTGCGCCCTGGTGGATGACGTGCGTCCACTCGTAGGCCTGGCAGCCCAGGAAGGCGGCGCCGCCCAGGATCGTGAACATCAGGTTGTTGAGGGCCTTCTTCCGGTCCCCGAGGCGGGCGGCCGTGACCGCGGTGCCCATGGTCATGCTGGACGTGATCAGGATGAAGGTCATGAGGGCGATGAAGGGGATCGAGAAGATCTCGGACTGCCGGGGCCAGGGGACGGTGCCCGCCATCCGGAGATAGCCGTAGCCCGACAGGAGGCCGCCGAAGAACAGGCCGTCCGTGACGATGAAGATCCACATCATCGTCTTCTGCCAGGTGGCCCCGAAGGGCGAGACGCCGCCGCCCCAGTGGGCGTCCATCGTCGCCGCGTGGGAGCTCATCCAGGATCCTCCTTAGATCACGAAGAGCACGACGAGCAGGTAGAGCCAGAGCGCGCCGAGGAAGTGCCAGTAGAGCGCGAAGAGGCCGAGGCCATCGGCACCCGGCACGACCGTCATCCTGCGCGCCCGCGTCACCAGGACGGCGAGCCAGGCGAGCCCGCCCGCGAGGTGCACGAGGTGGATTCCCGACAGCAGGTAGAAGAAGGAGCTCGAGGGGTTGGTGGAGAGGTAGATGCCCTGGGCCGCGAGGGCGCGCCACGCGAAGGCCTGGCCCACGACGAAGAGCACGCCCAGGGCGCCGGTGGCGTCGACCCTGGCACGCATGCCCGCGAGGTCCCATGCTCGCAGGCGCCGGCGCGCCGCCTCCAGGCAGACGCTGCTCGCGAGGAGCGCGAGGGTGTTCAGGAGCAGGACGCCTGGCGGGCGCAGCGGCTGCCAGTCCGGGGACAGGCGCCGCAGCATCAGCGCGCTCGTGAAGCCGACGAACAGCATGCTGGCCGAGCCCAGGAAGGCCATCAGCCCGAAGCGCGTCGGGTCGAACGGAAGCGGACCGCGGCTGTCGCCGCCGCCGCGCGGCGCCTCGCGCCCCGGAGGAGGCGACCCCGTGCCGGCGTCGCGGACCGGCGGAGCCTCGAGGACCTCGAGCGGCATCGTCTACGAGTGGGCCTTGGACAGCTGGCCGACCGGCGTCGGGTCGGTCTGCATGACGTAATCCTTCTCGGCCCCGGGCACGCTGTAGTCGTACGGCCAGCGGTGGACCTCGGGGATCTCGCCGGGCCAATTGCCGTGGGGCGGCGGCGAGGGCGTCGTCCACTCGAGGCCGCCCGCGTGCCACGGGTTCTCGGAGGCCTTCTCGCCCTTGAACGCGCTCCAGAAGAAGTTGACGAAGAAGATGACCTGCGACGCGCCCAGGACGAAGGCGCTGATCGTGATGAACTGGTTGATCGGCTGCAGGCCCTTCAGGAACTCGTACTGGTAGGGGTCGTAGATGCGGCGCATGTGGCCGGCGATCCCGATGTAGTGCATCGGGAAGAACGTGCAGTAGTAGGCGATGAAGGTGAACCAGAAGTGCAGCTTTCCGAGCCCGTCGTTCATCATCCGGCCGAACATCTTCGGGAACCACATGGCCGTGGCGCCGAAGACGCCGAAGAGGGCGGCGCCGGCCATGATCAGGTGGAAGTGGGCGACGACGAAGTAGGTGTCGTGGAAGTGGATGTCGGGCGCCGACTGCCCGAGCCAGATGCCCGAGAGCCCGCCGGAAATGAACAGCGAGACCACCCCCAGGGCCCAGAGCATCGGGGTCTTGGTGATGATCCGCGATCGCCACAGGGTCGCCAGCCAGTTGAACACCTTCACGGCGGAGGGCACCGCGATCAGCATCGTGAAGGCAGCGAAGGCCATCCCGAGGTAGGGGCTCATGCCCGAAACGAACATGTGGTGGCCCCAGACCACGAAGCTGAGGCCCCCGATCGCGATCATCGCCCCGACCATCGACTTGTGTCCGAAGATCGGCCTGCGCGCGAAGGCTGCGATGATGTCCGAGGTGAAGCCGAGGGCGGGCAGCATCAGGATGTAGACCTCGGGGTGACCGAGGAACCAGAACAGGTGCTGCCACAGGAGCGGTGAGCCGCCCTGGTGCTCGACGACCTGGCCGGACAGGGTCAGGCCGCCGGGCACGAAGAAGCTCGTGCCGAAGTGGCGGTCGAACAGAAGCATCAGCGCGCCAGCGGTCAGCGCGGGGAACGAGAGCAGGCCCAGCACCGCCACCAGGAACATGGCCCAGATGGTCAGCGGCAGGCGCATCATGGACAGCCCCTTCGTGCGCAGGTTGAGGATCGTGGTGACGAAGTTCAGGCCGCCCATGGTGAACGAGGCGATGAAGAACACCATCCCGACGATCCAGAACGTCTGGCCCATCTCGGAGCCGGGGATGGCGCCGCGCAGGGCGGAGAGCGGGGGATACGAGGTCCAGCCACCGGCGGCAGCGCCGGCGCCGACGAAGAAGGACGCGACGATGATCACGCAGCCCGGCAGGAAGGTCCAGAAGCTCAGGCCGTTCAGGAACGGAAAGGCCATGTCGCGGGCTCCGCACTGCAGCGGGATCAGGATGTTTCCGAAGCCCGACACGGGGGCCGTCGAGAGCACGAAGAACACCATGATGGTGCCGTGCATCGTGAACAGCATGGCGTAGAACTCGGGGTTCATCACGCCGTCGGTGAAGCCCTTCGACAGGACGTTGCCGAGGCCGGGCCAGGTCTTCTCCGGCCAGCCGAGCTGGAGCCGGATCAGCATGGCGAGCACGCCGGCGATCAGCGCCATGAGCATCGCGGTCACGTAGTACTGGACCCCGATCACCTTGTGGTCCTTGCTGAAGACGTAGCGCCAGATGAAGGCCTGGGGCGCGTGGGCGGCGTGGGCTTCGGCGGCGTGGGTCTCGGCGTGGGCCATGTGGCGGAGCGCCTCCTTCCTCTACTCGATGGCCGCGGCGACGGCGGCGTCGAAGCCGGCCGCGGGGACCACGTGCACCTGGCCCTTCATGCGGTAGTGGCCGAGGCCGCAATGCTCGGCGCAGGCGATCTCGTACTCGCCTGCCTCCTTCGGGACGAACCAGGTCTCGATGGCCATGCCCGGCATGGCGTCCTGCTTCACGCGGAAGTTGGGCAGGAAGAAGCTGTGGATCACGTCGAGGGAGCGGATGCGCAGCTTCACGGGCCGGCCCTGGGGGAGGTAGAGCTGGTTCTGGGGCATCAGCACATCGTCGGCGGCGCTCGGATCGCTCTTGTCGAGGCCGATGAAGTTCAGCGCGGCGGGATCGACGAGCTTCGCGTCCGTGCGGCCGAAGACGCCGTCCGGGCCGGGATAGCGGATGTTCCAGGCGAACTGCTGGCCCGTCACCTCGATCACCATCGCGTCCGGGGGCGCCGGGGACTGGACCTGGGCCCAGAGGCCGAGGGCGTGGAACAGGAAGCCGAACATGATGGCGGCCGTGACGAGGGTCCAGCTCCATTCGAGGCGGGGGTCGTCGTGCCAGTAGGAGGCCTGCGCGCCCGGCGCGTCCTGGTAGCGCCAGGCGAAGAAGGCGAGCAGCAGGTTCGTCGCGATGAAGACGAACCCCGTGACGAGCAGGGTGATGAAGATCGAGTGGTCGATCCCGAGCCGGTCGGACTTGAGGGGCGGGAGCCAGTCGGTGGTGAAGAGGACCGTCGCCACGACCACGAGCACGAGCGTCGCCAGTCCGAAAAGCAGGCCCTGCAGTCTGGCCATCGCGCCTCCGCGTGAACGAGAGCTACATCCGGGTCGGCAAAATTGCCGCGAACACTAACGCAACGGCTCGCCGCGCGTCAACCGCCCTCACGGCCGGTCGGCGATCAGGAGCGCCGAGACTCCCGTGAGGTACACGATCGACGCGAAGAAGAGCGCGCGCGCCGCCGCGAGGGTGCGCTGCACGGCGACGCGGCAGGCCGCCGCGACGAGCAGGACCCCGAGGGCGACGGCCCCGAACAGGTACACCCGCCCCGCCAGCCCGGCGACCGCGGGCGTGACGCTCACGAGGAGCAGCGCGAGGCTGTTCGCGACCGCCTGCCGGCCCGTCAGGCGGCCCTCGGGATCGACGACGGGTAGCATCGGCAGACCGCCGCGGGCATAGTCCTCGCGGTAGATCCACGCGATGGCGAGGAAGTGCGGGATCTGCCACAGGAACAGGATCGCGAAGAGCACCAGGGCGCCGGGCTCGATCGCGCCCCGCGCCGCTGCCCAGCCGATCACGGGCGGCAGCGCGCCGGGGAAGGCGCCGACCACCGTGGAGAGCGACGTGACGGTCTTGAGGGGCGTGTACCCGAAGAGGTAGGAGGTCCACGTCACCAGGGCCACCGCGGTGGCGAGCGGCCCCGAGCGCCACAGCAGGATGGCGAGCCCGCCGGCGGTCAGGAGCGCGCCGAAGAGGAGAGCGTCGAAGGGGCGGACGCGTCCTGCGGGGACCGGGCGCATGCGGGTGCGGTGCATGCGCGCGTCCGTCCGGCGCTCGAGGACCATGTTCAGGGCGCTGGCCCCGGCGGCCACGAGGCCCGTGCCCGCCGCCATCGCGAGGAGCGCGGCCGCGCGCACCTCGGGCGAGGCGGAGATGAAGCCCACGGTGGCGGTGAGCACGACCATCAGCGTGATCCGCGGCTTCGTGAGGTCGACGTAGTCGGCCAGCGCGATGCGGCGAGCGGCGAGAGCGGAGGCCGGGCTGGCCATTGGCGCTATGCGGCGACCCCCGCCATCGCCACCCGGGACGGCGATGGGGTCGCCGGCAGGGTGAGTCGACGCGCGCGGAGCACGGCGAGGAAGCAGGCGCCCAGGACTGCGGCGCCCGTGGCCACGTGCAGAGTGGTGGGGAGCACGGCCTTGGCCGAGAGCACGGTGAGCGCGCCGAGGGCGCTCTGGGCCACGGCGAGGAGGAGAGCGGCGGCGCCGGTCCGCGCCAGGGGACGCAGGCCGGAGCGCCGGGCGGCGACGAAGAGGCGCGCGACGGCGGCCAGGACGACCAGGGCGAAGACCCGGTGCGCGAAGTGGATGGCGACCTGCGGGCTGTCGAAGGCAGGGATCAGCCGGCCCTGCGCCAGGGGGAAGTCGGCGATGGCGAGGCCCGCCTGGGTGTGGCGCACGAGCGCGCCGAGCCCGAGCTGGACGAAGACCAGCGCCGTCGCGACCCGCGCAGCGACGCTCACGTTCGCGCGATCGGTCACGGTGGGAGCCGCGTCGAGCCACTCGCGGGAGCCCGCGTAGGCCAGCGCCAGCGTGAGGCAGAAGAAGGCCTGTGCGAGGCAGGCGTGCGCGACGGAGATCGGGGTCGGCAGCAGGAACAGGACCGTCAGGCCGCCAAGGAGGCCCTGGGCGATCACCGCGGCGAGGGCGGCCCAGGCCAGCCGCCGCACTCCGCTTCGTCGTTCCACGCGCCAGGTCCAGAGCGCGAGCACGAGGGTGAGGAAGCCGACGCTGGCGGCGACCATGCGGTGGCCATGCTCGTAGAAGATGCCGCCCACCATCGGCGGCATGAGCATTCCGTAGGACAGCGGCCAGTCGGGCACGGCCAGGCCCGACCCGGTGCTCGTCACGAGGCCGCCGGCGAAGATGAGGACGAGCGTGGCGCCGGCCGCGAGGACGGCGAAGCGGTGGCGCCACGCGTCGTACATCGCGAGAGTCGTGAGGCTCAGCCCTTCAGCGCGAGGTCGAGCTTGCCGGCCTCGCCGTCCTTCACGGTCACCTTGCCGGACACGGCCTTCTCCTTGCCCAGCTTGGCGTGGATGGCCTCGATCTCGTACTCGCCGGCGGGCAGGCCCTTGATCGTGAAGGTTCCGTCGTCGGCCGTCACGGCGAAGTACGGGTGGCTCAGCACGGAGATGTACGCGCGCATCCAGGGATGCACGTCGCAGCCCACCGGGATCAGCATCTCCGGCTTGTCGAAGCTCTTCTCGGACTCCATGCCCTGGCGCGGCTGGCCGACGTTGAACTCCGCGTTGTCCTTCGGGCGGGGGTGGATGTTGTGGAGGGTGTCGTCGCTGTTGCGGATCCTGATCTTCTGGCCCGCCACCATCGCCAGCATGTGGGGCGTGTAGTCGCAGCCCTTCTGGTCGAGCAACACGGGCTCGGCGGGAGCTGTGCCGGCGGCGGCGCCGCTCTTCACGTACACGAGCACGTCCGCGAGGCCGCCGTCCGTCACCTTGATCGTCTGCCGTTCCAGGCCGTCCTTGTGCATGGCGGCGCACTTCGGGTCGGCTGTCAGCTTCACCTTTTCCGCGGCCGGGGCGGTGCCTTCGAAGGTCACCTTGCCCGACAGCGTCGCCGATCCGGCCGACGCGGGTGCGGCCGCGGTGGAGGCCGGCGCTGCCGGAGCCTGCGTGGGGGGCGGGGCGGTCGGCTGGCTGCCGCCGCAGGCCACCGCGACCAGGGGCAGTGCGCCCGCAAGGAATCGAGCCATGGGCTTCATCGCCATCGAGTCTGCTCCTTCTCTC
>DASSJI010000236.1:0-5849 GCA_035691285.1 Vicinamibacteria bacterium
GGCACTCATCGCCAGGTGTCGAACCCTCTACACAGAGGATCTGCTGCACGGCCGCAGGTTCGAGACGCTCCGCTCGGCAGGGTTCAGCTCCGGTCAGCTCGCGTGACAGAAGGCCGCGGCCACCTCGAGCGCGGCATGCAGCTCGCCGGCGGTCTGGTAGCGCTGGGCCGGTTCCTTGCGGAGACAGCGTTCCACGATTGCGGCGACCGGGGCGGGCACGTCAGGCGCCACGGCGGCGAGCGGCTGGGGCTCCGAACCGAGGACCGCCATCATGATCTGGCCCACGCCCTTGCCCGGGAAGGCCCGGCGTCCCGACAACAGCTCGTACGCGGTGGCCCCGAGGGAGAACACGTCCGAGCGCGCGTCCGCCTTCTGGCCGCGGACGAGCTCCGGCGACATGTAGCTCGGGCTGCCGAGCACCATGCCCGTGGCGGTCATGTTCGAGTCGCCGATTCGCACGAGCCCGAAGTCCATGACCTTCGCCTGTCCGTCGGCCCGCACGTGGATGTTCCCGGGCTTGAGATCGCGGTGCACGATGCCGCGGGCATGGACGAAGGCCATCGCCGCGCCGACCTGCTTCAGGAGCTCGAGCCTGTCGGCGAGGTTCCCGGTGCGGCCCTGCTGGATCAGGAAGCTGAGGTCGGCTCCTTCCAGCAGCTCCATGGCCATGTACAGATGGCCGGCCTCCTCGCCGAAGTCGTAGACGCGGGTGATGTTGGGATGCAGCAGCTGCGAGGCGGCCATCGCCTCGCGCCGGAAACGCGCGGGAAGCTCGGGGTCGGTGTCGGCGCCCGCGGCCAGCACCTTGACCGCGACCTGGGTGCCCCCGGGATCCACGGCGCGGTACACGACGCCCATGGAGCCACGGCCGATCCGCTCGATCAGCCGGTAGCGTCCCGCGCTCGCGATCTCGGAAGCCACGCTCGACCCCAGTCGCCGATCATAATCGGAGACGGATCTCCAGCCGAGCGTCGCTCGCGCCTCAGACGATCTCGGTCCTGTAGTCGAGCGTCACGGCCGCGCTCTCCGCGATCGTGACCTGGTTGATCTTCCAGCAGTGTGGGCACGCCACCGGGGCGTCCACCTCGGGCTCATTCGGCGACTCGTCGTACGTCACCGCGAAGGAGCGTCGGCAATGAGCGCAGTCGTGGCGCGCCGTCTTGGTGTGCGCCGTGGCGGAGGCGAACGCGTTCGACCCGAGAGACGCCGCCTGCGACGGCCCGGCCAACGCCGCTTCGATCACCTCCGCGAGGCGCCCGGTGGGCGCCTTGAGCGTGACGGCACTGAGTCCAGGGCCGTCCAGCGTGACCGACCAGTATTCCCGCCCCTTGACCGCAGAGACCGTCCACGGATCGGCTCTGGCCCGCTTCTCGAGGGCTTGCCGGATCTCGGACTCCGCGAGCGTGCGCTCGTCGGAGGAACAGCCGGCGCAGAGGATGGTGAGGCCCACCCGCTCTCCGAACGCCAACTACGGTAGCACGCCAGGGAATCCCGACGACGCGGCCATATACTCTCGGCCAGCCATGCCCTCGCGCCCCCGACGTCGCGTGCTCAGCCAGCCCTCCTCGGGCAACCGGCGCGTTCCCTGTTCCGCCGCCTGTGATGTCGAGGACGGCCAGGGCGAGCGACAGACAGGCCGGATCTGGAACGTCAGCGTGGCCGGCGTATACCTGGTGATCCAGCCCTTCGCCGAGGTCCCCGGACCGCTGACGCTGTCGTTCCGCCTCCCGAGCGAGGCTGCGCCCATCACGGTTCGGGGCCGCGTCGCGTGGTGGAACCCGCCGTCGACCGTGCGAGGTGTCGGGACGCTCGCCCCCCAGCTTCCTCCGGGATGCGGTGTGGAGTACCTCGACCTCCCTTTGCTCTACCGCCGCCGGATCGAGGCGCAGGTCGCCCAGGTTTCATCGAACGACACGGATCCTGGCGAGGATTCTTAGCCGGGCGCGCGCCGTCATGGGCTCGCGACCGGCAGCCGGAACGCGGCCATCTGCTCGCCGTTGCGGGTCAGCAGCAGGTCGCCGACGACCACCGGGTGGTTCCAGGTCTTGCCCTCGAGGGCGGGGAACCGAGCGAGCTGCGTGAACCGGTCCGGCGCCGCCCGGACCAGCGCCAGCTCGCCCTCCTCCGACAGCACGAGCAGCGCGTCCTGCTCGGGCAACAGGACGAGCTGGCCGTTGCCGTAGCGTCCGCCCTTCCATCTGCGCGTTCCGTCCGCGACGTCGATGCAGGCGAGGATGCCGCCGTCGAAGCCGTAGGCGTGGCCCTGGTGGACGACGAAGTCGTTGAAGTACGGCTTCAGGGCGCTCGAGGTCCAGCGCTCCTCGACGGCCCACCCCTCGGCCTTGCGAGCGGGAGCGATGCGGCGGGTGCCGCTGCTCTCGTCGATGGCGACGAGGACGCTGCCGTCCGCCGTCATGGCCGGCTGCACGATGGGGTAGCCCTTCCAGGGGTGTTCCCAGATCACGCTGCCGTCGGCCGCCGTCACACTCGTGACGCCCGATCCACTCACGAACAGCACCTGCACGACCCCGTCGATCGTCAGGAGATGCGGCGAGCTGTAGCCTTCGCGGCCCTTCGGGCCGAGCCAGCGCGGGTGCCCGTCCGCGAGGTCATAGGCGATGAGCGTGCCGGACGCGGCGACGACGACGAGGTCGCCGACGACCAAAGGGGAGCCCGCGAAGCCCCAGGTCGGGACCTTGGCGCCCGTGTCGGCCGCCGCGTCGCGGGACCACACCAGGCCGCCGGTGTCGGCGTCGAGGACGTTCACGATCCCCGTTCCTCCGAGCGTGTACACGCGGCCGTTGCTCAAGGTCGGCGTCGCGCGAGGGCCCGGCCCGGCGTTCGACTCCCAGAATCGCGCCCGGTCCCGGTGCTTCCAGATGGGTTCGCCCGTGGACGCCCGGTAGCAGGCGACCACCTCTTCGTCGCCGCGCTGCTCCTGTGTGTAGACGAAGTCGCCGCGCACCGCGAAGGACGACCAGCCCGGACCGATCGGACGGCGCCAGAGCTCGACAGGCGGCGTCGCGCTCCAGTCGGTATTGATCCGGACGCCGGTCGCGATCCCATCGCGATTGGGGCCTCGGAAACCGGGCCACTCGGCGGCCACTTCGGGTCGCGCCGGCGCGTGGGAGAGCGATGACGCCGGCGCATCGGACACGCGCGCCGCGGGCGGCTTCTTCGCCGTCGACGAGGGAGCCGGCGGCTCCGAGGCCGCGGGCTCGCTCGTTGCCGGGTCGGGGGTCCTGGCCACGGCCGGGGCCTCTGGGGGAGCGGCTGTTAGGGCTGGCGCCCCTTGCTCCTGGGCGACCAGGCGGTCTTCGGGCGTCTGCGCCCAACGCCACGCGAAGTCGTTGTCGAAGTTGGCGGTGAAGCCACCGGTCTTCACGAGCGTCCACCCGCCGCACGCCACCAGGATGGTTGCGGCCATCGCGATGCGACGCGGTCCGTCCGCAAGTCGTCGACTGGCCACCGCCCACCCCACGAAAGCGAGGCTCAGGACCGGGATGGCCAGCAGGGGAAACAGCATACCCATCGCGCCCATCGCGATCGACTTGTCCACGAGGCGCCACGTCCCGACCAGCGCGACGGCCATCAGCGCGACCGCGCCCACGCGCTCCGGCCAGGCCGCCCTGCTGAAGAAGAGCCACCAGAGGAGGACGGCCAGCCCGCCGAAGACCCCGGCGAGCACGCCGAAGATCATGGTCTGGGGGAACAGGACGGGCAGCACGAACCTCGCCAGAGCCACCACAGCCGCGATGACGACTGCGGGCCAGACGCGGAGCGGCGGCTGCGTCGTGGAGGTGCTTGAGGTGCCCATATGGAGCTCCTAGACGCTTCCGGGTGGGCGCTTGTTCACCTGCCGCATTATCACCCGGACGTGTCGCGATGGGCGTCGCGGCGCCGGCGACGCCTCCGCATATACTCAGCAGCGAGCATGGCCAAGGGCGCGGGGGGAACTCCGGGAGGCGTCGGCACCTTCTTCGTCGGGCTCATCATGAGCGTCGCCGGAGCCTACATGCTGACGAGCCAGGTGACGGTCACGTCGGGCTTCTGGGGATTCTTCGGCCACAACACGTTCGGCCTGAGCCTCGTCCCCCTGCTGCTCGGAGTGGGACTCCTGTTCTACGACGGGAAGAGCGTGGCGGGCTGGCTGCTCACAGCGGTGGGGGCGGTGGTCATCTTCGCCGGGATACTGATGAACCTGCGGATCTACTTCGAGCCCACCAGCCTCTTCAACACGCTCGCGATGCTGGTGCTGCTCGTGGGCGGACTCGGCCTCGTGGCCCGCAGCCTCAGGCCCTACGCCTGAGTTCCTGGCTCCGCCGGATGGATCGCTGTGGCCTTCAAGGCCTCGCCGGTGGGGCGATAGCGCTCCTGCTCGCCGTCGCGCGGCCTGCCGCAGCCCAGGTACGCGTGACCTACCTCGCCAACGAGGGCGTCTTGATCCGGGGAGGGGCTTGCGACGTGGCCATCGACGCGCTGCTGCGCGACAGCCTGGGCGACTACCAGCGGCACGCTCCAGCCGTACAGGAGAGCCTGGAAACCGGGCGGACGCCCTTCGAGCGCGTGAGGCTCGCCCTGGCCACCCACTTCCACCTCGACCATTGGGATGCCGGTGCGATCGCCCGTTTCCTGACGAACAACCGGTCCGCCCTCTTCGCATCGCCGCCCCAGGCGGGAGCCATGCTGCCGACTTCGTTGAAGCCGCGCGTCCGCGTGCTGTGGCCAGGCGCTGGCCAGGGCGCCGTCCGCCTCGGCGAGGCCGGCGTGGCTCTCGACGGGATCCCGCTCGACCACGGGATGCCGGTCGAGCACCTCGCCTACCGGCTCGAGTGCGGCGGCCGCACGCTGGTCCACCTCGGCGACGCGATGGCATCGCCGACGAACTTCGCGAGGCTCGCGGCCCTGGGTTCCGCCGATGTCGCACTCGTGCCCTTCTGGTGGCTCGCCGACGAGGCCGGCCTCGCGTTTCTTCGCGAGACGTGGCAGCCCCGCGACGTCGTGGCCTTCCACTTCGGCGCGCAGGATGTGACGCGTGCTTCGGCGCTGCAGGCCCGGCTGCCGCGTGCATGGTTGTGCACTGAGCCGGGCGAGTCGCGGACGTACTGAGGGATCTGGAGCCGCCTCGCGCCCGCGAGACCCTTGTAGACTTGCCAGGTCGTGCGGCAGGGCTGCCCTCTCGCATCGGTCGGTCTCGCCCTCGGGCTGGCCGCCTGCGGAGCGGACGACCGCGAAGGCGACCCGGCGGCCGCGCCCGTGGCCTGGCCGCAGGACGTCCCGTTCGCCTCCGCGCTGGACACGGTCGTCCCCGAGCGCCTACGCCGCGCTCGCATCCCCGGCGCCGTCGTCGTCACCGTGGCGAACGGCGCCCCGGAGCCAGCGCGGGCCTATGGGGAAGCCGTTCGAGAAAGCCACGTACCGATGGCGCCGGACACGGTGTTCCAGGCGGCCTCGCTCTCGAAGAGCGTCGCCGCGTGGGGCGTGCTGCGCCTCGTCGAGACGGGGCTGCTCAGCCTCGACGAGGCGGTCGTCCATCGCCTCACGCGCTGGCGCTGGCCGCCGTCGCCCTTCGACGACTCGGGGGTCACGGCGCGCCGGCTCCTCAGCCACACCGCGGGGTTCTCCGTGCACGGGTATCCCGGCCTCTCCCCGGAGACGGCGCTGCCGAGCCTGGAGGAGTCGCTCTCGGGCAACAACGGCGGCGCGGGCTCGGTGCAGCTCGTCCAGGCACCGGGCTCGCGCTTCCTCTATTCGGGCGGCGGCTACACCCTGCTTCAGTTGCTCGTGGAGGAGGTGGCCCGCGCCGCCGTTGTTGCCCGAGAGCGACTCCTCCAGGCTCGGCAGCGCCG
>DASSJI010000237.1:0-6133 GCA_035691285.1 Vicinamibacteria bacterium
CCCGACTTGACGATCGCGACCATGGCCCCCGAGATCTTGTCCAGGAAGGCGTTGATCTCCGCCTCGCTCTTGCCCGAGACCGCCGCCTCGTTCGCCATCGCGACCTGGGCGATCGACAGCTTGTTCTTCTCCGCGTGGGCCTGCAGCTCCTTCATCGTGGCGTAGGGATACTTCGGCTGTCCCTTCTTCGGAGGGGTGTAGCCCTTCCACTCGATGAAGCCGCCGCCGACCGAGTAGTACTCCTGCTCGAGGAGAACCTTGTCCCCGGCCATGAGCTTGCACGTCATCGTGTTCGGGTGCTTGAAGTCGCCCTTGGGCGCGTCGTAGATGATGTCCTTCAGGGAGGCATTGAACGTCTTGTCGCCGAGCTTCACGGGGAAGACCTGGTCCGGATTCGCGGCCAGGCTGTCGAGGAACGCGGGGTCCACCGTCGCGGGCTCCTTGCCGACGATGCCGGCGAGGGCGGCGCGCTCGGTGCCGTGACCCTTGCCGGTGGCGCTCAGGCTGCCGAACAGGTGCACCTTCAGCGCGGTGGCCTGGTCGAGCTGCGCCTTCGGCAGCTTGGTGCAGCGCTGGTAGAAGTCGTAGGTGATGCGCATCGGGCCGATGGTGTGCGAGCTGGAGGGGCCCGGGCCGACCTTGTAGAACTCCTCCAGCGTGGTCATGACCGGTCCCTTGGACTTCTTCACCACGTTCAGGTCCGCGGAGAGCGGGACCTTGGGCGGCTCCGCCGTCGCCGCCTTGGTCTCCGTCTCGGCGGTCAGCGTACGGCCCGTGATCACCGCGGCCGAGCCGATCACGGCGCTGCGCATCATGAACGTCCGCCGATCCACGCCCGACGGAACGGCCGTCGGGTCCACCCCCCCGCCGGGCAGGAGAGTCTTGTCCTCGAGCTTCATACGGGCTCCTTTTTGACCGGGGAGGATGCCCCCCGCATCCGAGCATCGGCGTCCGCGCCGGGCCGCGGAAGTAACAGAGCCGTAAGTTACCCGTTACACTTCAGTGCGTGACCGAGCCGGCGCGGCGGCCTTGAGGGCGGCATCCCTGGCTCTTGCCGCCCTCCTCGCCGCGGGGCGGGACGCTCACGCCGCCGAAATCGAGTTCGCTCCGTTCGTGGGCTTCCAGTTCGACGCCTCGTCCTCGCTCGGGAGCGGGCTCGACTACGGCGCGACCCTCGACGTTCCCGTCGCCCCGACCTTCGCCGTCGAGCTCCTGTACTCCCGCCAGGAAGCCGAGCTCCTGGGGGGCCCGGGTCGCGCCGTCGAGGTGAGCGTGGAGCGCTACCTGGCGGGCCTGGTGGAGGAGCAGACGCACGACTGGGGGCGCTTCTTCGGGGTGTTCCTCCTCGGCCTGACCCGCTTCGCCCCGGGCCTCGACGGCTACGACGCCGACGAGCGGTTCACCCTCGGCCTCAGCCTTGGGGCGAAGCTCGCCCTGTCCGAGAGGTTCGGCCTGCGCGGCGAGGCGCGCGGGTTCTACGTGATCGCCTCGAGCGGCGGAGGCCTCCTCTGCCGCGACGGCGCCTGCCTCGTCACGTACAGCGCGTCGGGCTTCGCGCAGGGCGACGTGACCGCGGCGGTGATCGTTACGTTCTGAGCCGCGAGGCGTTCGCTCATTCCACGGAGGCCTCTCCCAGCCCGTTCAGTGCTCGCGCCACGCGGAAGAGGGCCCCGGTGCGGTAGAAGTCCACGGCGATGACGGTCGGCCTCCTGCGGCGCGACCTCTCGCAGTCCCTCGCGCGGGAGAGCAGCGCATCGTAGGCGTTGACGATGGCGGCGTTGCTGGGCTTCGGAGCGGGAGTCGTGTCGATCCAGTTGTTGATCAGGAAGAGCGAGCCCTCGCTCCCGCCGCGGTTCGGCGCGCACGACATCTCGTCCGGCCCCTTGAAATGGTACGGCGTCTCCTGCATCACCTCGAAGGCGGGATGGATCCAGGGGACGCCGGGCGTGCCGGACTCCGTGAGTACGAGCACGCGCTGGCGGGCGTCGATCATCTCACGCAGCGTGGGCCAGGGCGGGGCCGCATTGCCCCGATAGACGAGGCCGTCGAGGCCGCTCTCCGTGAAGGCCGCCGAGAGGTCCTGGGGCGAGACGTAGTCCTCGATCACGAAGACCAGCACCTCGTTCGGGTTCCGCACCAGGAACTCGTGGACACGCTCGAGGGCGCCCGTCAGCGGGACCGCGCCCAGCTCGCAGAACCCGTGGCAGAGGTAGAGGCCGCGCGGCCCCTCCTCCTTGCCAGCGAGGCGGTCGCGGATGCGCATCGCGGCCTCGAGCCCTTCTTTGCCCACGGCCCGCTCGAGCTTCTCGCGCGAGGTGGCCTCGCTCTCCAGGTCGGTCTTGACCCGGCCCTCCACCGGGATGCCGTAGTGCACGTCGATGAGCAGGGCGCGGATCCCGTCCTCGAGCTGGACGGGGATGCCGCGCTCGTGCTGCGGGAACATCCAGTCCGGCACGTCGGCGGCCGACATCGCGTTGTGGGCGCCGGGCAGGACGATCTGGTCGAGCCGTCGCCCGCACAGCTCGCGCGCGCCGTTGCAGGCCTCTTCCGCCGAGGGCGCGCGCGTGGCCCGCGGCCGGCCGAACCAGGCGATGCCGGCGGCGAACAGGGCGGCAAGGGCGAGCACCGCCGCCGCCCGCCATCCAGCCCGCGGGCCGGCGCTCGACGCTTGCGCTGCGTCGGTCTCGGGCAGCGCCCGGAGCACGAGGTCGAAGATCTCGCGCAGCCCGACGAATCCCACGAGGGCGCCGAACAGCGCGACCACGAGCGACGCCGCCGTCGCCGGTCGAACGAGCGCGAACGCCCCCAGACCGACGAGCAGCGCTCCGCGGAGCAGCCGGCCCCGCCCGCCGCTGGGCGTCCGTCCGAGCCACGCGGCCAGGCCTCGGGCCGCCTCGCGAGGGTCGAAGCGCTCGATCAGCGAGTGGCCCGCGGCCTGGAGCACGAGGCCGACCCCGCCCAGCACGTAGGCCCACGTCCGGAGCGAGCCCATGTAGGCGTCCCACAGGCCGGCCGCAGCGCCCTTCGCCAGCTCGTCTCGGGGCAGCGCGGACGCGAGCGCCGCGCCCGCGGGTCCGAGCAGGAACAGGACCACGCCGGCGACCAGCAGGTCGAGTCCGAGCCGCGAGGTCGCCTGCCTCCGGCCGGCTGCCAGGAGGATCCCCGCGAGGGCCAGGAACCCCCCGCCGAAGCCCAGGACGCCCGCGAGCCACTGCGACCGCCGCGACACGTCCCAGAGGCGGACCACGACGCGATCGACGTGGCTCTGGCCGATCGAGGCCAGGACGCCCTGGACCCGTGTCGGCACCTTCTCGGCGAGCGCGGGGTTCGTCGTCACGAGCGCGCTCTTGAGCAGCACGCCCACGTCGGGCACCGAGACGATCACCGTCCGGCCGCCCTCCGAGAACAGGCCCGCGTGAGCCGTCCGCGCGGCGGTCCTCACCAGCGCCTGGAAAGCGGAGGAGGCCAGGGCGCCGCGGGCGCCGCCGACGATCAGCGGACGGTAGGCCGTCAGGTCGGGGTTCTGCCGGATCACGGCGCTGGCGATCCGGTCCGCGACGAAGGCTTCGACGCGCGGATCGGCCAGGCTCGCGGCCAGCCGGTCGGCGAACGCGTCCGGGTAGAACAAGGCGCGGCGGGCGACGCTCACGACCGCTCCGAGCCCGAGCGCGAGGACGCCGAGGCTGATGAGCAGGTCGGCGGCCGCGGTCTTGAGAGACCCGATTCCCATGGACGCCTCCCTCGCGCTTCAGGTCCCGGGCTCGATGGCCGGGGCGTGACCGCCCAGGCCCTGGGAGTCGCCCCGCTCCGCGCGAGCCCGATCCTCGGCGTCGGCGAACGTGCGCTCCGCGGACCGCGCCAGGAGCCGCAGCTCCGCTCGCAGCGGCGGATGGCGCTCGCTGGGCAGCGCCGCGACGAGGTCCTCGAGCATCGCTCGCAGCCGCCGCGCCACCTGGATGCTCGTCGCGCCGAAGTGGCGGATCTCCGTGACTGCGAGATCGACGAAGTCCTCCCAGCCGGGCGTCCGGTAGACGAGCCGGACGCGTCCGTCCGCGTCGCGTGCGAGCCCGGTGTCGAGCTGCCGGGCGCCCACGTTGCGGAGCAGGTGGTGGAGCTGGTCGATCGCGAGCACGGCCGTGGTGGGATCGTTGATCGCGGGCGAGAGCGCCTTCGACGCGATGTCGACGATGATCCGGAACGGGAACGCGGGGTCCTGCTCCACGGTGCGCTCGGCGCCGAGCGCCACGTGCTGGAGCAGGAGCTCCTCGTCGAGCACGCCACGGCCGCGGACCCTGAAGAGCGGATCGCCCTTCGCGACGAAGTCCCCGACCTGCGGAACCAGCTCGATCTGCCCGTCGGCGGCGCTCGCGATGGCCACCAGGCCCGCCACGTCGAAGGCCAGCACGACCCCGCCGCTGCGGCAGCGCACCTCCTGTGTCGGAGGCCGATCGTCGGGGCCCTCCGGCGCCTTTGCCACGAGCGGCGTCTCCCCGAGGAGCCGCGGGTAGCTCGACTCGACGACGCGGCCTCCGTCGCGTCCCACCTGGGACAGCACGCTCACGGGCCGGAGCCGCCGGCTCATGTGATCGATCAGGTAGAGGAACGCGACGATGCTGGCCAGGCTGGCGGCGATCACGCCCGCCACGCCGAGCTGCGGGACCGTGGCCTCGATCCTCCCCAGCACGGCCAACCCGTCGACGAACGTGAAGACCATCAGGCCGAGCGCCACGCGAACGGGCCAGTGCGACAGCATGCCGGCGATCACGCGCGGCGAGAGATTGGCGCTGGCGATCTGCACCGCGACGAGGAGGATCGAGAACACGAACACGATGAAGGTGAACACCGATGCGACCAGCCCGCCCAGCACCGCCCGCGCGCCGTCGGGGCCGAAGCCGAACAGCGTCCAGTGCGTCAGGGCGTCGAGCCTGCGTACCGCCGGAGCGACGGCCAGGGCCACCGCCATTCCGAAGGCCGGCACGATCCAGAGCGACGACGTCAGGAAGGCCATGAGCCGGTAGCGCTGGAGCCACGTCATGTGGTTTTCGCGGAGTATGCCAGAATCCGCCGCGACCATGACGGCGCGTCGAGCTCTGCCGATCCTCCTGCTCGCGTTCGGCACCGCGCCAGCCTGGTCCCAGGATTCGCAGTACTGGACGCTGCAGTACGGACCGGTCGCCGAGCTCCTGGGCGGCGTGGTGGTGGCGAGTTCCCGCGACCTCTCCGCGAGCTACTACAACCCCGGAGCGCTCGCGCTGGCGAAGGACCCGTCGCTGCTCGCGAGCGTCGAGTCGTTCCAGGCCACCCACATCACGACCGACGCGACCCCGCCGCTCCTCGACTTCCAGGACCTCGACATCCGGCCCGCGCCATCTCTCTTCGCCGTGGCCCTGCCGCGCAGCATCAGCGGCGGCCACACCTGGGTCTTCTCGGGCCTCACCCGCCAGGACTTCGACATCCGCCTGGACAACTGGCTCGTCGGCGACACGGCCGGCGCCGAGGCGCTCCTCGACCAGAGCATGAGCGAGAACTGGTTCGGGTTGAGCTGGGCCCACCGCGCCGGCGAGAGCGTCGGGCTGGGCCTCACGACCTACGTCGCCTACCGGGGCCAGCGCACGCGCTACGAGCTGTCGGGCGAGGCGGTGCGGTCGCCCGGCGCGGGAGGGGCTGTGCTCTTGATCGAGGATCTCGACTTCTCCAACTACCGCGCCCTCTGGAAGGCCGGCATCGCGGTCAAGCGCGAGACGTGGGACCTGGGCCTCGCCGTCACCACGCCGAGCGTCGGCCTCCTCGGCAGCGGCCAGGCGTCCTACACGCGCTCCGCCATCGGCGGCGACCCAGGAAGCGGCCAGGTCGAGGCGTCGGTGAAGGTGCGCCACGAGGAGGACCTCGACTCGACCTACCAGTCTCCGTGGTCGGTGGCGGCCGGCGCGGCCTGGCGCCGCGGCAAGAGCACGTTCCACGCGACGGCGGAGTGGTTCGGCGAGGTGGAGGCCTTCGACGTCCTCGATGTGGCCGCCTTCGCGGAGGATCCAGCAGCGGAGCGCCTCCTCGGGCGCCTCCGCCAGAAGGCCAACAGCGTCGTCAACTTCGGCTTCGGCTTCCAGCGCAACGTCAGCGACCGCTTCTCGTACTA